>NZ_JBEYBS010000007.1:0-98751 GCF_040632375.1 Streptomyces sp. NPDC019396
GATTTTTGGCACGCTGTTGAGTTCTCAAGGAACGGACGCTTCCTTTGTACTCACCCTCTCGGGCTTTCCTCCGGGCGCTTCCCTTCGTGTTTCCAGCCTAGCAGATCCGATTTCCCGTTTCCGCCACCCGCTGGAGCGGGCTTCCGGGCCGTTCCTCCGCTTTCGCGAATTCCCTTTCCGGTGTTTCCGACTCTATCAGATCCTTTCGGGCCTGATTCCCAGTCAGAGGGGGTTCGCCTTCCCGGCCTCGCGGCCGTTCCGACGCTCAAACTCTAGCGGATTCCCCAGGCGGCTCATAATCGAGCCTTCGAAATGAATTTCGACATGCGAAATTCATCCCGGCTGGGAGTCGTTCGGAGTTTGGTTGCCGCAGTCTGCGGCGGGATGGTCACCACAGAACCGTTCCGGCTCCGTGACAACTCGAAGAACCTTACGGATCGCCCAGGGGCGTGTCAACCTGACCCCCGGCCCCTACTCCAGGTCGCTCAGTCGCCCGCCTGCGTCCGGCTGGGCGTGCTCCACCCGGCGAAGCAGACGGATCAGCATCTCGCCCAGCACGCCCCGCTCTTCGCTCGACAGGTCCTGGAGCAGCTCTTCCTCGAAGTCCGATGCCATGCGCATCGCTTCCAGCCACTTGGTACGGCCTTCGTCGGTCAGCTCGACGATGACGCGGACCCGGTTGTTCTCGTCGCGGTCGCGGGTGACAAGGCCGTCGCTCGCCATGCGGTCGATGCGGTGGGTCATGGCGGCCGGGGTGAGGCCGAGCCGCTTGGCGAGTTCACCCGGGCCGAGGCGGTAGGGCTCGCCGGAGAGGACGAGGGTCTTCAGGACCTCCCACTCGGCGTTGCTGATACCGAGGGCCGCGACCTGGCGCCCGTACGCGACGTTCATCCGGCGGTTGAGCCGGCCGAGGGCCGAGACGACCTGCTCGACCTGGGGGTCGAGGTCCTGGAACTCGCGCTGATACGCGGCGATCTGCTCGTCGAGGCTCGGCTCCTGCGCGAGCTGCTGGGTCTGCGGCGAGGCGTCCGGCGCTGTCTTCGTGGGGCTCTTCGCGCGGCCGGAACGGTCGGGGGTGTCGGGCATGGCGCCACTATCCCACGCATCCCGTTGGCATCTAAGTCCTTCGATGTGTATTGTTAAGGTTCTAACTTTAGCTTCGAAGTCTTCAGACTTCAGTCCTCCCGATTCCAACCAGACCGAGGCAGGTGAGTGTGACCAGGGTGAGGGGCGCCGCGATGCGGCGGATCCAGGCGGGGAACGCGCTGAGCGCGTTCGGGCTCGGCTTCACGGTTCCGTATCTCTATGTGTATGTGGCCCAGGTGCGCGGCCTCGGTGCGACGACGGCGGGGGCGGTGCTGGCCGTGTTCGCCATGGCCGCGCTCGTGGTGCTGCCCTTCACCGGGCGGGCCGTCGACCGCAGGGGCCCGCTCTCCGTCGTGGTCGTGGCCGCTCTGCTCGCGTCCGCCGGGGCGCTGAGCATGGGGCTGTCCGGGAGCGTGGCGATGGCCGTGCTGTCGGCGGCACTGCTCGGTGCGGGCACGGCCGTGATGCAGCCCGCGCTGGCCACGATGATCGTCTGGTGCTCCAGTCCGTCCGCACGTACCCGGGCCTTCGCCACACAGTTCTTCCTCCAGAACCTGGGACTCGGAGTCGGCGGACTGATCGGCGGCCAGATCGTGGACCAGAGCAGGCCCGGGAGCTTCACCCTGCTGTTCGCCATCGAGGCCGCGATGTTCGTCGTACTGGCCGGGCTGGCGGCGACCGTCCGGATGCCCGACTCACCGGCGATCCGTGACGCGATGCCGCAGAACACCGAGGGGAAGGCCAGGGGCGGGCTGCGTGCGCTGCTCGGACACCGGGCCATGGTGCAGCTGTGCGTTCTGGGCTTCGTGCTCTTCTTCGCCTGCTACGGGCAGTTCGAGTCGGGGCTCGCGGCCTACGGCACCGAGGCGGCCGGCATCGGCCCGGAGACACTGGGGTACGCCCTCGCCGCGAACACCGCGGTGATCGTGGTCGCGCAGTTCGTCGTACTGAAGTACGTCGAGCGTCGGCGGCGTAGCCGTGTGATCGCCGCAGTGGGTCTGCTCTGGGCGGTCGCCTGGCTGCTCGCCGGATACGCCGGGCTCGGGCACGGCAGCCAGGCGATGGCAGCCGCCGCGTTCATCTCGACGTACGGGCTCTTCGGGCTCGGCGAGGCGATGCTGTCGCCGACCGTGGCCCCGCTGGTCGCCGATCTGGCTCCGGAGTCGATGGTCGGGCAGTACAACTCCGCCTTCGCCCTGGTCAAGCAGCTCGCCCTGGCCGTGGGACCGGCCGTCGGCGGACCGATGGGGGCCGCACTGCACGGCCCGTACATCGTGACGTTCGTGTTCTTCTCACTCGGCATCACCGCGCTGGCCCTGCGCCTGGGCAAGCGGCTCACGCCCGTTCAGGACCAGCCGGCCCTCGCCGCGAAGTCCCGGATCGTGGCGCGGCGCAGGCCGCACCACGAGAGCCGGGAGAACGTCGGGGCCGTCGCCTAAGCGGGCTGTTCAGGCCGATCGGGAAGCGCGAACTCGCACCACACCGCTTTCCCGCCACCGGGAGTGCGTCGGCTGCCCCAGGACGAGGCGATCGTCGCGACGATGGAGATCCCGCGGCCGGCCTCGTCCTCCGATTCGGCCCGCCGTCTGCGCGGCAGGTTGTCGTCCCCGTCCGTCACCTCGATGGTCAGGCGCCGGTCGGTGCGGCGCAGCCGCAGCCGCATGGGCGGGGTGCCGTGCTGGAGAGAGTTGGCGACGAGCTCGCTGGCGGCGAGCACACCCAGATCGCACAGCTCGACCGGGAAGCGCCAGGAGGCGAGCACCCCGGAAGCGAAGGCGCGGGCACGGGGCGCCGCTTCGACGCCGCCGAGCAGCTCGAGGGCGGCGTTGTGGAAGAGCTCCGCGTCCGCTCCCGCACGGGCGGGGTGCTGGAGGACGAGCACGGCGACATCGTCGTCATGCTCCGCCGTCACCCCGAGGGAGCGGATCAGCCGGTCGCAGACCACCTGCGGACTGCCGCTCGCGCCCGCGAGCGCCTGCTCCAGGGCGGCCACGCCCTCGTCGATGTCCTCGCCACGGCGTTCGACGAGGCCGTCCGTGTAGAGGACGGCGAGTGAGCCGGGAGGCAGCGCGATCGTGCCGGATGTGTGGAGCCAGCCGCCCGTGCCGAGCGGGGGGCCCGTCGGTTCCTCGGCGCGGTGCACCACGCCGTCCGCGTCCCGTACGAGGATCGGCAGGTGCCCCGCCGACGCGTACACGAGTTGGCCCTCGTTGGGGTCGTGGACGGCGTACACGCAGGTGGCGATCTGGGTGGCGTCGATTTCCGATGCCAGTCCGTCCAGCAGTTGGAGCACCTCGTGCGGGGGCAGGTCGAGCCGGGCGTAGGCACGGACCGCGGTGCGCAGTTGTCCCATGACGGCGGCGGCTCGCACGCCACGGCCCATGACGTCCCCGATGACGAGGGCCGACCGGCCGGCGCCGAGGGTGATCACGTCGTACCAGTCGCCGCCGACCGCGGCATCCGTGCCGCCCGGGCGGTACTCGGCGGCGATCCGCAGGTCGTCCGGCTGTTCGAGCTCCTGCGGGAGCAGGGAGCGCTGGAGGGTGACCGCTGTTTCGCGGTGGCGGCGCTCGCTGGCGCGCAGCCGCTCGGCGGCCTCCGCGTGGTCGGTGACATCGGCCGCGAACACGAGCACACCGCTTTCAGCGCCGTCGCCTGCGGGGTCGGCTGGCATGCAGGTGATGGTGTACGAGCCTCCGCCTTGTACGCGGCGGGATTTCACCGTGCGCTGTTTGCCGCCGCGCAGCACCTGGTCCATCAGCGGCAGCAGCCCCAGCTCGACGAGCTCGGGGCAGGCCTCGGCGGCCGGGGCGCCGATGGGGCGGTGGCCGAAGGCGGCGGAATACGCGTCGTTGAGGTACGTGATGCGGTGCTCAGGGCCGTGCACGAGGGCGACGAGCGCGGGCAGGCGGCCGAGCAGTTCCCTTACGGCGAACTGCTCGAGCGTGGGTGTCCCGTGGGCGTCGGCGGGGCCGTCGGCGCTGCCGGCGCCGCTGGTCTCGTTGCTCTCGGCGCGCTCAGCTCGTTTGGCTGCGGTCGAGGCGGCCCTGGCGTCAGTGGCGTCAGAGTCCGGAGACGGCGGCTCGGGTCGCCGGTCGTACTCACCGCGGGCCGCTGGCACGGAGCCGCGGTCGATCCGCGCTGCCGCGCGACGCTGCGTACCGGGGAGCCGGGCGCTCCAACGCGTGAAGTTCACGGATTTTCAAGCCTCGCGTGTCTTGTGCTGATCGTCTCGGGTAGCAGCGTGGGGGGTGCTGTTCGTCGTGGGGCATCCCACCACGGGACGGGGCTCTCCGTTCAGTCGCGGCTCACGCGGGTCGCTCCGGTCACCCCATGCCCAGCGGGTGCCGGTGCGCCTATCGTCACACGCACAGTGTGGCCGACCGCACTGACAGGAGGGTCAATCCTCCGCGCGATCCTCACTCGTCAGTGGTTCCCGGCTACCCTTTGCCTCTCCTCCCTCACCCTCGGCTGGGCCCGTCCGCTTCTCCCCCCGGATCCTCCCGCGGCTCTGCCCTCGGCTCTTGCCGAGCGGAGGCGGATCCTCGTGACGACGGGTGAGGGGCCTGGACGGGACGGCGCCCGCGGCGAGTTCGAACTCGGCGCGTGGATGTTCGAGCGAGCCGAGCGAGACGATCTCCCTCTTGAAGAGCCCCGAAAGCGTCCACTCCGCCAGGATGCGGGCCTTACGGTTGAGCGTGGGCATCCGGCTGAGGTGGTACGCACGGTGCATCAGCCAGGCCGGGTACCCCTTGAGCTTGCGGCCGTAGATATGGGCTACGCCCTTGTGCAGCCCGAGTGAGGCGACGGAGCCGACGTAGGCGTGCGCGTACTCCTTGAGGGGCCGGCCGCGGAGCGAGGCGACGATGTTCTCCGCCAGCACCTTGGTCTGGCGGACGGCGTGCTGGGCGTTCGGAGCCGTCACCGTGCCGGGCACCGATGACGTGACATCGGGTACGGCGGCCGCGTCGCCGGCCGCCCAGGCGTGGTCGACGCCCTCGACGGTGAGCTGCGGGGTGCACTTGAGGCGGCCGTGTTCGTTGAGCGGCAGGTCTGTCGACGCCAGGACGGGCGCGGGCTTGACGCCCGCTGTCCACACGACCGTGCGGGTCGGGAACCGGCTGCCGTCGCTGAGGACGGCAACACGGTTCTCGCAGGAGTCGAGCCGTGTCTCCAGCCGTACGTCGATGTTGCGGCGGCGCAGCTCGCGCACGGTGTACGTGCCCATCTCCTCGCCGACCTCGGGGAGGATGCGGCTGCTCGCCTCGACCAGCACCCATTTCAGGTCGCCCGGCTTGATGTTGTGGTAGTAGCGCGTGGCGTAGCGGGCCATGTCCTCCAGCTCGCCGAGTGCTTCGACGCCCGCGAAGCCGCCGCCGACGACCATGAAGGTGAGGGCGGCGTCGCGCAGGGCCGGTTCCCGGGTGGAGGACGCGATGTCCATCTGCTCGATGACGTGATTGCGCAGGCCGATGGCCTCCTCGACCGTCTTGAAGCCGATGCCGTAGCTGGCGAGGCCGGGGACGGGGAGGGTGCGCGAGATCGAACCGGGGGCGATGATCAGCTCGTCGTAGCCGATCTCGATCGGGCCCGTCCCCTCGTCGTCCGCGGCGAGGGTGGTGACGGTCGCGGTGTGCTTGGCATGGTCGACGGACCTGGCCTCGCCGATGACGATCGTGCATCGCTCCAGAACGCGGCGGAGCGGGACGACGACATGGCGCGGTGAGATGTTCCCGGCGGCAGCCTCGGGGAGGAAGGGCTGGTAGGTCATGTACGGCTCGTGCGTGACGACGAGGATCTCGACCTCCCCGCGGCTCAGCTCGCCCTTGAGTCTCTTCTGGAGGCGGAGCGCGGTGTACATCCCCACGTAGCCTCCGCCGACGACGAGGATGCGTGTGCGCGGCGAAGTGCCGGGGGTCGTGTCCCGGGTGTATGCAGCCTTCACCATCCCATGACGCAACGGCGACACGAGTTTGTCCACAGGCTCGTCAAATTGTGTGACCGGAGATCCTGGCCGGGCATCGCCGGTCCGATTTGCGCCTGTAGGGGAAAATGCCCAGGTCAGCATGGGCGGCGGGGGTAGTGAGAGCGGGGGGAATCGGGAACGTTCCGGCCCTTGCTCCGATCGGGGGGCACACCGTGCGGAAGAGGCCCTTCTGAATTGACCCCGACTCAACTATGTTCGTACTTCGTCGGGGCGACAGGACAGTGACTGGTCCCATTCACCCCGACTGTCAGGGGAGGGGAGTCTCCGGGGGGAGACGACATCATTACCGGGGGATCAGATATGCATATTCAGGACGCGCATTGGCAGACCGCTGTCGCTTCCGACAGCAGCGGACGCACCGTGACAGGACCGGTCGCCGGCCTGGGGTCGAGCACGGGGACAAGCGCGGGGACGATGACCGCGGCGGGAGCCGCCGGTACCGCGGGGGGCCTCACCGGCTCCCTGGCCGGGGGTGGCGCGGGAGCGAGGCGCGGGGCGCCTCTGCGGGTGGATGCCCAGCGCAATCTGGAGCACGTGCTGCGCGCCGCTCGCGAGGTGTTCGGCGAGCTGGGGTACGGGGCGCCGATGGAGGACGTGGCGCGCCGGGCACGGGTCGGTGTGGGCACGGTCTACCGCCGCTTCCCGAGCAAGGACGTGCTGGTGCGGCGGATAGCCGAGGAGGAGACCTCCCGGCTCACCGAGCAGGCGCGTGCCGCGCTCGGGCAGGAGGAGGAGCCGTGGTCGGCACTCTCCCGGTTCCTTCGGACCTCGGTCGCCTCGGGTGCGGGCCGGCTACTGCCGCCGCATGTGCTGCGGGTCGGTGTGGACGTGGACGACTCGACGGTCGTCCCCGAGGTCATGGGCGCAGGCGGGCAGGACGCCCGGCAGGAGGACCGCGAGCAGGCGGGTAGCGGGGCCGTCGGGTTGAGGGTGCCGCAGCAGCGGCAGAGCTTCGAGAGCCACGACGGGCACGCCGATCCGCGTGCGGCGGCCGGAGTGCGGCAGACGACGGGTCAGCAGGCGGCCGATCCGGACGACGCCGGTGCCGGTGAGCTGCTGGAGGTCGTGGGGCAGCTGGTGGATCGCGCGCGAGCCGCGGGTGAGCTGAGGAGCGACGTCACCGTGGCCGATGTGCTGCTGGTGATAGCCACGGCCGCGCCGTCGCTGCCGGACGCGGCTCAGCAGGCGGCGGCTTCCGCACGGTTGCTGGACATCCTGCTGGAGGGACTTCGCTCGCGGCCGATGTGACGGGTGGCGTCCCCGCCCCAATTCACCCCTGATCCGTCACGCTAATCCACCCGGATGGGTGGATGTCCGATGGCTGAGTTCTGACCGTGGTCGTTCTCTGGCACTCTGAGCCGATGTTCGGGTTATGGGGTGTATGGGGGCTTCCTCGATGAGTGTTGACGGTCGCGACGAACCACTCGGCGGTATGAACGGGCCGGGGGCGGGTCGACCGCGCCATGGACACATCCCGAGCCAGGGCGGGCCGGGTCGCCCGCGAGCGGCCGACCCGGCCGACGCGGGCAGGCACACGCGAAAGGCCGACTCCGCAGTGCCACCGCAGCGCGGTGCTCGGACGGGTGCCGGTGCGGGCGGGGCCGGGGGGACGGCGTCGGGCATCGGCCTGCCGCCGTCCGACGCCGAGCTGCTCCAGCGGCTGAGGGACAGCGGGGTCAACGGCAGGGGCGACCTCAGCGCGTACGACGAACTGTTCCGCCGCCACTCGAAAGCGGTGCGCCGCTACGCCCGCACCTGCTGCCGCGACGAGCACACGGCCGAGGACCTGACCGCCGAGGTGTTCGCACGCACCCTGCACGCGGTACGGGTCGGAGCAGGGCCCGAGCACGCGGTGCGGGCGTATCTGCTGACCGCCGTGCGCAGGGTGGCGGCCGACTGGGCGAGGTCGACGAAACGGGAACAGCTGGTCGCCGATTTCGCCGACTTCGTCGAATCCGCCGTCCTCGCCTCCCCGGCCGCTCATCCTTCGCATACCCCGGTGCCCGGTCCGCTGGCGCCGCTCGCCCCGGGCGCGGACGTGCGGGCGATGCAGGCGGCCGAGCAGTCGCTGGCCATGCGGGCCTTCCGCTCGTTGCCCGAGCGCTGGCAGGCCGTGCTCTGGCATACGGCCGTCGAAGAGGAGTCGCCGGGTGCGGTGGCACCGCTCTTCGGGCTGAGCGCCAACGCCACAGCCGTACTCGCCAGCCGGGCCCGCGAAGGCCTCCGGCAGGCGTACCTCCAGGCACATGTGAGTACCGCGCTCACCGCCGGCGGGGACTGCGCTCAGTACGCCGACCGCCTGGGGGCGTATGCCAGGGGCCGGCTGCGGATGCGGGCGGAGCGCGGGCTGCGCAAGCATCTGGAGGAGTGCTCCCGATGCCGGCTCGCTGCGGGTGAGCTGGAGCAGGTCAACGCGGGGATTCCGGCTGTGGTGCCGGTCGCGGTCATCGGCTGGCTCGCCACCGGCTACTCGCTGAAGGCTGCCGGGATCGTGGCCGGCGGCGTGGCGGGGGCCGGTGTCATCGGTGGCGCGGCCGGAGGCAGCACGGCAGGCGGGGCTTCCGGGGCCGGGGCGTCCGGTGCCTCTGGTATCTCCGGTACGGCTGGAAGCGCCGCGGTGGCGGAGGGGCTTGCCGCTCCGGTGAGAGTCGGGGTGCTGGCGGTCGCGGCGGGTGCCGCCGCGACCGCGGCGCTCGTATGGGCGCTGTCCTCCTCCTTCTCCGGGCCCCGTCCGGACGCCCTGCCGGAGCCGGAGGCGAAGCCGCCCGCCGCGCAGCCCGTCGTGCCCGAGGCCATCGGCCCGTCCCGGATCCCGGAGCGGCCTGCCGCGGCCGAAGCACCGCTCCCCTCGCAGGAGCCGACGCCCGGGCCTGCCGCACGGCACGAGCCCGCCACCGTTCCAGGGCCGACGGCCACGACCTCCGCTCCCGGGCCCACCGCCCCGCCGAAGGCCGAACCGACGCCGGCGCCGACGCCGACGCCGACGACCGCCACCCCGGCTCCACCGGCACCGCCGGCTCCGGAACCGGCGGTCTACCACGTCAACCGACTGGCGTACCGGACGTTCGGGCCTCATACAGAACCGGAGATCCGGGTGGGCACGGGCAGCTGGCTGTGGCAGCGCTGGGGCATGTCGATCGACGGCGCCCGGTACGGACACGGCATCTCCGTCCGCGCCCGTTCGTCCGTCGCCATCGACCTCAACCGCTCGTGCGACACCTTCGAGGCCTTGGCGGGCATCGACGACGCGACCCTCGCAGGAGGCTCGGTGCGCTTCTCCGTATACGGAGACGGTGCGCGACTGTGGCAGTCGCCAGCGCTGCGCCGGGGTGATGCCGCGGTGCCGGTGAGCATCGGCATCGCCGGGCACGGCACGGTCCAACTGGTGGTGGAGCCTCAGTCACTGGTGGGTTCGGTGGCGGTGGCGGACTGGGCGCTGGCGCGGATCAGCTGCCCCTAAGCCGTGACCGCGTACCGTGCCCAGGGCCTGCCGTGTCCTGAGCGTGCCTAGGCCGTGGGCGCGCCGGTCGGCACGGCAGCGTCCAGCGCCTCGATGGCCTCGTCGAGGCTGAGCCGCGCCCCCGCCGCCTGCTCGGCCGCGAACGCCTCGCCGCCGAGACTCGCCCGAGCCCGGCTCTCGACAGCGTCCGTCATCCGGAGTTCGTACACCGAGCGGGGACACTCGCCCCGCCAGGTACCGGCCGCCGCGACGAGCCGCATCGCGAGCCGGTCCTCACCAAGCAGCGGAAGCACCGTCGCGGCGCTCTCCGCGAGATGGGCGACGACGAGCTCCGCGCACTGGGCGTCCCGGCCCTTGCGCAGGGCCGCGGCAAGTGCCCGCGCTCCGTCGCCGACGCCGTCCGTGCGGCGTTCCTGAACGAGGACACGCGCATCGATCGCGTCGAGGACTGCCGCGAACTGCGGGGGCGGTGTGCCCCTTGCGCACGCTCCCTGTGCCGCGTTCACGTGTTCCCTGGCCTGGTCGATCTCGCCGCGGTCCAGGGCGATCATCGCGCGCATGAAGTCGATGTACCCCAGGGCGTCCTGGACGTTGTGGCGCACGGCTTCGTCCACGGCCGTGTCCAGACCCTTCTCCGCCGCGTCCGTGTCTCCGGTGCGGAGATCCAGATCGGCGAGCCGCGCGAGCAGCAACGGGGCCTCCGCATGGGCACCGACCTCCCGGGCGAGCTGAAGCGCCTCGATGAAGGCGGCCCGCGCGTCCTCGGACCTGCCGCGCATCATGCTCGTCTCGGCGACGGCGCTCGCCACCTGGGCACGGATCCAGCGGTCCCCGACCCTGCGGCTGATCGCCCGCAGCTCGGCAAGGTCGTCGTCGATGGAGGCGAAGCCCCCGCGGTGGTCGATGGCCAGATGGGTACGGAACATCAGGATGACGGCGGTCTCCCACTCCCCGCCATGGCGCCGGCAGTTGCGGACGGCCGCGTCGAGGATCGGCAGGATGCCGTCGGGCCCGTCGATGAGATAGCCGAGGAACGGCCACATCAGACCGGGGAGGCGGGCGGCCACAGGGCCGCCGTCGGCGAAGGCGCGCCGCAGTCGGCGCATGATGCGCTGGGCCTCCGCGTCTTCGCGGACGTCGTCCTCCGAGCGCTCGTCGAAGCCCAGGAAGAGGTGGAGCATGTGCAGCTCCATCCGGGGCCAGTAGCGGGGATCGCCGGGGTCGTCGGGATCACCGGCCGGGCCGGGGTGGAGGGCGATCGTGCGTTCGACCCAGGCGAGTCCTTCGGGACGGTAGTTGCGCAGCCACCAGAACCAGCCCATCGCCATGACGAGACGGATCGCGTACGGCTCGTCCCCGCCGTCACCGTCCTCGCCTCCGTCCCCCGTGGCACGGTGGAGTGCGGCACGGATGTTGTCGAGATCGCTCTCCAGTCGGCGGATCCACGGGAGCTGTCGTGCCGACCTCAGTTCCGGGTCGGCCCGCTCGGCCAGCGCCGTGAAGTGCGCGGTGTGGGCTCGTACGGCCGCCGCGCGGAGCTCCGCCGTCTCGGCGGCGCGTTCCACGGCGTACTCGTGGATGGTCTCCAGCAGCCGGAAGCGCATCTGGCCGGTGCCGTCGGGAGCCACCGTGACCAGGGACTTGTCCACCAGGGCGCCGAGCAGCGCCGGGGCGTCCGGGGTTCCCGTGACCGCCTCGGCGGCGGCCAGGTCCCAGCCGCCGGCGAACACGGACACCTGGCGCAGCACCGTGCGCTCGGTCTCGTCCAGCAGCTCCCAGGACCAGTCGACCACGGCGCGCAGGGTCTGCTGGCGGGGCATGACCGTCCGGCTGCCGCTGGTCAGCAGCCGGAAGCGGTCGTCGAGGCGGTCGGCGATCTGACGCGGTGTGAGCAGCCGCAGCCGGGCGGCGGCCAGTTCGACGGCCAGCGGCAGACCGTCGAGACGGCGGCAGATCTCACCGGCCGCCGCCGGGTCGTCCTCCAGGCGGAAGCGGGGGTTGGCGGCGGTGCCGCGGTCGGCGAGCAGATGGAGGGCCGAGGTGTGGGACAGCGAGTCCACCGGGCGTACGGTCTCGCCCGGGACGCCCAGTGGCTCACGGCTGGTGGCGAGGATGCGCAGCCGGGGGCAGTGGGTGAGCAGGGTCTCGGCGAGCGCCGCGGCGGCGTCGATCACGTGTTCACAGTTGTCGAGGATGAGCAGCAGGCCGCGGTGTGCGAGGTGTTCGACAAGCTGGGCGGCGGGGTCGTCGTGGGGCGCCTGGCCCTCCCGGGTGATCAGGTTGGTCTCGCGCAGGCCCAGGGCGGAGAGCACGGCTCCGGGTACGGCGGACGGGTGGTCCAGTGGGGCGAGTTCGGCGAGCCAGGCGGGGGCGGGCGGGCCGGCGGCCGGGGCGGCGGCTTCCTCGGCGAGACGGGTCTTGCCCGCGCCTCCGGGGCCGACGAGGGTGACGAGACGTGACCGGGTCAGCTCGGCACGGATCGCCGCGAGCTCGGATTCACGGCCGACGAACGAAGTGAGCCGGGGGCGGAGATTACCTCTGGCTTCCGGCTCCGGAACAGCGGCCGGTATCGCCCGTACCCCTTTCAGCAGCTGCTCGTACAGTGCGATCAGCTCCGGACCCGGGTCCGTGCCGAGGCCGTCGGACAGGATGCGACGGGCGTCCTCGTACGCGGTGAGGGCGTCGGCATGCCGGCCATCGGCCCGCAGGGCGCGGATGAGCTGGGCGCGGAGGGTCTCGTCGTAGGGATGCGCCGAGGTCAGTTCCTCGAGCTCGGGAACGAGGCCTCTGGTGTCCCCGCACCTCAGATCGGCCTCGACGCGGTGCCGTACGGCGGCTAGCCGCTGGGCCTCGGGGCGCACGCCCGGGTTCTCGCCCGGCAGGTCCGCGAGTGCACGGCCCCGCCACAGGGCGAGGGCCTCGCGGAACGTGGCGGCCGCGGCGGCGGGTTCGCCCGCGTCGAGCCGCGCGGTGCCGGTGCGTACGAGGCGCTCGAACACGTACAGGTCGATGTCGTCGGGGTCCGCGGCGAGGCGGTATCCACCCGGGGTCGACTCCACGGCGTCCTTGCCGAGGACTCGTCTCAGCCGTCCGACGAGTGCTTGCAGGGCGGCGGGGGCGTCGTGCGGCGGGTCCCCGCGCCCGTCCTCGTCCCATACGTCCCCGACGAGCTCCCCTACGGAAGCGACCCGCCCGCCCCGCAACGCCAGCGCCGCGAGCAGCGCGCGGAGCCTGGGGCCGCCGAGTGGGAGGGCGTGACCGTGGGGGTCGAGAGCTTCGGTGACGCCGAGGATGAGATACCGCACGGAGCCATTCTCCCGAAGCATGCGTGGGGGTACCTCACCTTTTCCCCGCACCGGAGTGGTCGTCGGTGCCTCCCGGCACTGGAACATCGAAGATCCGGTCCCCGCGGTGCGGGTGCTCCGACGCGCCCGCCCTACGCCCGGAGGCTTCGCACCACCGCGCCGACCGCCCTTCTCCGGGGCCCTTCGGTGTCCGTCCAGCAGGTGCCGCGGCGGGCCAGCAGACGGCGCAGCCACAGTTCGGTGGAGACCAGGTCGGCGAGGCCGTCCAGGGGGACCGGTTCACCCTCGGATGCCGCGCGCAGCGCCTTGCGGACCACCCGTGCCTCGACCAGGCCCGCGTCGGCGAGGAGCGGGGTGTCGAAGAGGGCGAGCAGTTCGGGCAGGGCGAGCCGCAGGCCGGTACGCGTTGCGGCGGTCGCCGCCGCCTGGGAGGGGGCGCCCCAGCCGGGGGGCAGGTCATGGACGCCCGCACCCGCGAGGACGGACCGCAGCACCGCCGCCCGGGCACCGGGCTGGACCCGCAGTGCCTCGGGCAGGTCGCGGGCCGCCCGGACGACCTGGTTGTCCAGAAAGGGCGCGTGCAGCCGCTGGCTTCGTACCTCCGCGGCCTGTTCCAGCACGCGGTGGTCCATCGCGTGGCGGGCCAGCGCCGCCCGGGCTCGCGCCTCGCCCGGCCGCTGCACCAGGGTCGCGCGGGTCGCCGCCGCCTGGAGGCGAACCGATACTTCGGTGAGCGCCTCCCCGGTGAGCCAGCGCGCCGCAGGCCCGGGCCGTGACCAGGCGAGCGCGGCAAGCGACGCGCCCAGCGGTCCGTTCACCAGGGGTGTCGCGGCCCGGTTCGCCGTGGGCAGGTGCGCCGCGGCGGACTCGAGCCCGGCCCTGTAGGGCGTACGGGCCAGCCGTCTGGCCGCGCGGTAGACGGTGAGCGGCACCAGCAGCGCCCCGCCCGGCGTGCCCTGGGCCCGGGCCAGTGCCGATACGGGCTTGAGCAGCGGTCTGCGCCGGCGGTCCATCAGGAGGTCGGCGAGCCGTGCCGGGTGGGCGTCCAGGACCTGACGCGCGCCGAAGCCCGTGAACTGGTCGGCGCTGCCCGCTCCGAGCCGTCGGCGGTGCCGTTCCGCCAGCACCAGGGACGGTCCCGGCTCGTCGGTGAGCGGCCCGGACTCCAGGTCGGCGTAGGGCAGCGCTTCCACGCCCGCGGCGACGACGACATGGTGCAGCCGGGGGTTCTCCGCGAGCAGCCTGGCCCGTTCGAGCTCGGCCTCCTGACCGTCCCCGGCGGCCAGGTCGTTGAAGGTCACGGCGAGCAGCCGCTCGCCCGCTCCGGTGCCGTGGCCCAGTACCGTGCCGGGCACTCCGGGCAGCCCTGCCGCGAGCAGGGCCAGGGTCGCCGAAGCGCTGCCGCCCGACAGGTCCGCTCCTATCCCGGGTACGGGTGCGCCGCGGGCCGCGCGCCGTTCGGCCGGGCCCATGCCGGGAACGGGGCCGGGGTCGGGCGGCAGGGTCATCGGGGCGTGCCGGGGGGCGGTGAGCCTGGCCCGTACGGCGTCCACGAGGGCGTCCCGCATCCCGTCCATGGCACGGCCGGCCTCGAGTTGGGGCGCGGCGATGGCGAGCGAGGCGACCGGTTCGTAGCCGGTGATCTCGCGCGAGCCCTCCCTGAGGATCAGCGCGTGGCCGGGCGGGACACGCTTCACCCCCGCGTAGGGGGTGGAGTCGCGCAGCGCCTCGGGAGTCTCGGGGCAGGCGAGCAGTGCGGCGAGGTAGCCGATGTCGAGCTGGGCCTCGATCAGATCGGCGAGGGGCAGTCCCGCGGTGGCGTAGGCGGTACCGCTTGCCCAGGGCGTGTAGAACACGGGCCGTGCGCCGGCCAGATCACTCGCAAGGGTGATACGCCGGCCGACCTGCACCACCGCGGTGTAGCTGCCGGGCCAGGCGGTGAGGTGCCGCAGCGCCCCGCCCCGTGCCGCGAGGAGCCCCACCCGGAGCTCTTCGTCGCTGGCGCCGCAGCAGCCGAACACGGCGAGGCGGTTGCCGTCTGCGGTGACCACGCGGACCTCGTCGGGCCGCCAGTCGCCGACGGCCCAGAGGGGATCGGGGTCACCCCACAGCAGCTGTGCGCCCACGGGGTGGACGGTGCGGTGCCCGTCGCCATGGTGTCCACCGGGGTCTGCCGTTCCGAGCGCACCGAATCTCGCGGCGATACTGCTCCAGCCGACCAGCCACCGCATCGCGCCTCCACAGCCTGTGGACCACCGTCACGCTCGGCAAACGCCGATACACGCGGACACACACATCGATGAGGACATGCTGCCACGACAAACGGCGCACAGGAGGGGCTCCGGGTCGCGTACGCAAAAAGTGAACGCGCCCCCGGCATAGGCGTCGTGGGCGACGAGCCGGAGGGGCGGCATTCGGCCAATCTCCGAACACCCGGAAACCGAACGCCAGTCCGGGGGTATGGGGTTGGTACGCACGGTCCGGGAGACGTCCTCCGCCTCCCGGACCGGTCCGCCGCCCGCGGGGAATTGAAGCGGCGGTGTCCCCCAGCCCACCGGATCCCTGTGCCAGTGGGCCGACCCACGCAGGACTCATCGAAGCGCCAGGGCCACGCCCGGACGAGAGCGCACGGACGGGCGCACAGCCACACGGCGGGAGCACGGTGCGGCGGGATCGCATGCCCGCGCCCGGCCGCGGAGCTGAACCGGACCTGAACCCGAACCCACAATAATCTCGCCATACGGGACACCACCTCTTAACGGTCGGGATCCGGCGAACTACGCTGTGTGGCACTGCTGTTCTCCGCAGGGGTGCATATTCCACCGGTGGATGCCGTACCTCAGGGGGAGAGCGCGGTACGCATGCCGTGCGCGCCCGGCCGGGTGCCATCGGCGGCCGTCTGTGTGTCGAGGGGTGGCGCATGTCCAGGGAGCAACGCGGGCCGAATGACAAGCTCGGCACCGTTCTCGCCCTCGCGGGAATCAGCAACGCGGGCCTCGCCCGACGTGTCAACGACCTTGGTGCGCAGCGCGGCCTGACGCTGCGCTATGACAAGACGTCGGTGGCCAGGTGGGTGTCGAAGGGCATGGTGCCCCAGGGCGCCGCGCCCCATCTCATCGCCGCCGCCATCGGACAGAAGCTGGGCCGCCCTGTTCCGCTGCACGAGATCGGCCTCGCCGACGCCGACCCGGCCCCCGAGGTCGGACTCGCCTTCCCGCGTGACGTCGGCGAGGCGGTGAAGACGGCCACCGAGCTCTACCGGCTCGACCTGGCCGGACGGCGGGCGGGCGGCGGGATCTGGCAGTCGCTGGCCGGATCGTTCGCGGTGAGCGCATACGCCACCCCCGCCTCCCGCTGGCTGATCACCCCCGCCGACCCCTCGGTCGAGCGGGACGTGGGACGCGCACGGGACGGGGAGCGCGCCGCCGGCGGTGGCCCGCAGGGCGGGCCGCCGGAGGGCACAGGCGCGGCCGACGAAGGCCTCGACGGAAGTGAGGGCCACGTACGGGTCGGCCACGCCGATGTCACCAAGCTCCGCGAGGCCGCGGAGGACGCACGCCGCTGGGACTCCAAGTACGGCGGCGGGGACTGGCGTTCCTCGATGGTCCCCGAATGCCTGCGGGTCGACGCCGCACCGCTGCTGCTGGGTTCGTACTCGGACGAGGTCGGCCGGGCCCTTTTCGGGGCGACCGCCGAGCTGACCCGGCTGGCCGGCTGGATGGCCTTCGACACGGGCCAGCAGGAAGCGGCGCAGCGCTACTACATCCAGGCACTGCGACTGGCAAGAGCCGCCGCGGACGTGCCGCTCGGCGGGTATGTGCTGGCGTCGATGTCCCTCCAGGCGACCTACCGGGGCTTCGCCGACGAAGGCGTCGACCTGGCGCAGGCGGCGGTGGAGCGCAACCGCGGCCTTGCCACCGCGCGGACGATGAGCTTCTTCCGGCTGGTGGAGGCCCGGGCGCACGCCAAGGCGAGCGACGCGACGGCGGCCGGTGCCGCCCTGAGGGCGGCGGAGAGCTGGCTGGAGCGTGCCCGCCCTGGTGACACGGACCCGTCATGGCTCGGCTTCTATTCCTACGACCGCTTCGCCGCCGACGCCGCCGAGTGCTACCGCGATCTGAAGGCGCCCCGTCAGGTACGCCGCTTCACCGAGCAGGCGCTGTCCCGGCCCACGGACGAGTTCGTACGGTCGCACGGACTGCGGCTGGTGGTGAGCGCCGTCGCCGAGCTGGAGTCGGGCAATCTGGACGCGGCGTGCGCGGCGGGGACCCGGGCCGTGGAGGTCGCGGGGCGAATCTCCTCGGCGCGGACGACCGAGTACGTGAGGGACCTGCTGCACCGGCTGGAGCCCTACGGCGACGAGCCGCGCGTCGCGGAGCTGAGGGAACGGGCACGGCCGCTGTTGATGGCACCGGCGTAAGCGCCCCCATCCACGTGATCAACAGCACCCCGCCCGGACCTCCGACCCGGTTTGACGCCGCTGTCAGTGGGCCAAGGCATCATCTGGGTGGAGGTGTGGGATGACTGCGGCGTACGAACACGGCTATGACTACGACTACGACTGTGACGTTCTGGTGGTCGGTGGCGGGATCGTCGGTCTCTCGACGGCGTACGCCCTGGCGCGCTCGGCACCCGGCACCTCGGTGACCGTGCTGGAGAAGGAGTCCGGCCCCGCCCGGCACCAGACTGGGCGCAACAGCGGGGTGATCCACAGCGGTATCTACTACCGGCCCGGATCACTCAAGGCACGCTTCGCCGTCCGGGGGGCGGCGGAGATGGTGAAGTTCTGCGCGGAGTACGGGATCCCTCACGAGGTCACCGGCAAGCTGATCGTCGCCACGGACCGCGACGAGCTGCCCCGGCTGCACGCCCTGGTCCAGCGCGGCAGGGAGAACGGGATTCCGGTGCACGAGCTCGGCCCCGCGCAGATGGCGGAGTACGAGCCCGAGGTGCGCGGGGTCGCGGCGATCCATGTCGGCACGACGGGCGTGTGCGACTTCGGCGCGGTCGCCGCGCAGCTCGCCGAGGTGGCGGGCGCGTCGGGCACCCGGATCCACTACGGCGAGGAGGTCCGGGCCGTCGACCGGCGGCCTTGGGGCGTGGCCGTGCGCACCTCGACCGGGCGGACCGTCCGGGCGAAGGTGCTGGTGAACACGGCAGGGCTGCACTGCGACGAGGTGGCCCGGCTGGCCGGCGACGACCCCGGGATGCGGATCGTGCCCTTCCGCGGTGAGTACTACGAGCTGACCAGACCCGACCTGGTGCGCGGGCTGGTGTATCCGGTGCCGGACCCGGCGTTCCCCTTCCTCGGGGTCCATCTCACCCGGGGCATCGACGGCGGCGTGCATGTCGGGCCGAACGCGGTGCCGGCGCTGGCGCGCGAGGGATACGACTGGGGCACGGTCCGTCCGCGTGAGCTCGCCGCCACGATCGGCTGGCCCGGCACCTGGCGGATAGCCCGCCGCCACTGGCGTTACGGCGCGGGCGAGCTGCACCGCTCGCTGTCGAAGCGCGCCTTCGCGGAGGCGGTCGGGCGACTGCTTCCCGCGGTGACCCAGGACGATCTGCGGCCCGTCGCCGCGGGCGTGCGAGCCCAGGCGGTGCTGCGGGACGGCACGCTGGTGGACGACTTCCTCATCCGGCAGGCCCCGCGCACGGTGCACATCCTGAACGCCCCGTCCCCGGCGGCGACCGCGTCGCTGCCGATCGGCCGCGAGGTGGCACGCCGGGCGCTGGCCCTGCTGCCCTGAGAGGCCGGGTCCCCGCGGCGGCCGTCCGCACGGTGACGCCCGCAGGGATCCGTATACCTCAGATGGCGGTATACCGGACAGCCGTACAATCGGGGCATTGTGTCTGAGCTCGAGAACGTCACCACGCAGAGTGCCCCCGCGCCGGCCGGGGCACGTGTCGTCGCGCCCCGCCCCAAGGGCGAACCGCGGTTTCCGGGCGGCCCGGCCGCTGATCCGGCCGGTTCGCACCACGAGCGCCGGATCCGCAGCTTCCAGCCGCGCCGCAGCCGGGTGACCACGGGACAGGGCGACGCGCTGCGCAGGCTGTGGCCCGCCTGGGGACTGGACATCGACGGGCTGCGGCGCCTCCACCTCGGACAGATGTTCGACGGCCTGCCGGTCGTCCTGGAGATCGGATTCGGGATGGGCGAGGCGACCGCGCAGATGGCGGCGGCCGACCCGGGCACCGGCATCCTCGCCGTCGACGTGCACACCCCGGGGCAGGGGAATCTGCTCGGTCTCGCCGAGCGCGCGGGCCTGACCAATGTCCGTGTGGCCAATGGCGATGCGATCATCCTGCTGCGCGAGATGCTCGCCCCCGACGCTCTCGACGGACTGCGGGTCTACTTCCCCGACCCCTGGCCCAAGAAGCGCCACCACAAGCGACGGCTGATCCAGCCGGACTTCCTGACGCTCGCCGCCACCCGGCTGAAGCCCGGCGCGGTGCTGCACTGCGCCACGGACTGGGAGCCGTATGCCGAGCAGATGCTCGAGGTCCTCTCGGCACACCCCGACTTCGAGAACACCCAGGACGACGGCGGCTACGCTCCCCGGCCCGCATTCCGGCCGCTGACCCGGTTCGAAGGCCAGGGCCTCAAGAAGGGGCATCTGGTCCACGACCTGCTGTTCCGCCGCAAGGCCGGGTAGTTCGGGGTCGCGTACCGGCCCGCAGGGTCACGCACCCGCCCGCCAGGGCCGGTGGCACACGCCGCGAGCCGGTTGAACGCCCCGCGCCGAACGTGCGCGGTAACACGTCCGGATTGCCGGATAACGCATCGCGGCTGTCAGTGGTGGTCGTTAGGGTCGTCTGGTGTCCGACCGGAGCAGGCAGCCGTACCCCACGGCGCCCCACCCCGCCATCCCGGCGTGCGACGAGCAGCTGCTCTTCGACGCCGTGCCGGAGCCTGCACGCTGGCGTTACAAACCGAGCCGGGCCTTCTGGCGCAGCGCGGCGGTGCGGGCCTGGACCGTGATCACCCTGCTCGCGCTGTGCGGGCTGGTCATCCTGGCACTGGTGCGCGAGCAGACCGGCACGGAAGGCTTCCTGGTGGGCCTCGCCCTTGCACTGCTGCCGGTGCCGCTGCTGATGGCGGCCTTCCGCTGGCTGGACCGTGTCGAGCCGGGGCCCTGGCGGAATCTCCTCTTCGCCTTCGCCTGGGGAGCCTGCGCCGCCGCGCTCATCGCGATCATCGCCAACTCCTTCGCGACCCAGTGGATAGCGACCGCCACGGCCGATCCGACATCGGCGGACACGATCGGCGCCACGATCATCGCGCCGGTCGTGGAGGAAAGCGCCAAGGCGGCTTCCGTGCTGCTCATCTTCCTGTTCCGCAGAAAGGACTTCACGGGAGTCGTCGACGGGGTCGTCGTGGCCGGGTTCACCGCGACCGGCTTCGCCTTCACCGAGAACGTCCTCTATCTCGGCAACGCCTTCCTGGAGGACCAGGAGTTCGGCCGCTCGGGATTCTCGTCCGGCACGGCGGCGACGTTCGTCGTACGGATCGTGATGTCGCCGTTCGCCCATCCGCTCTTCACCGTGCTGACCGGTATCGGCTTCGGTGCCGCCGCGCTCACCGCCCGGCGCCGGAAGCTGCACAGGGCCGGGCTACCGCTGCTGGGCCTGATCCTGGCGATCGGCATGCACGCGCTGTGGAACGGCTCGGCGGTGTTCGGGCCCTGGGGCTTCTACCTCGTGTACGGAGTCGTCATGGTGCCGGCCTTCGCACTGCTCACCTGGCTCGCGGTCTGGAGCAGGCAGCGCGAGCTGCGCACGATCGCGTCCCAGCTTCCCGCGTACGCCGAGGCAGGCTGGCTCTCCCCCGCCGAGCCGCTCGCCCTGTCCTCGATGCGGGCGCGCACACTGGCCCGCGACACGGCGGCGCGCATACACGGGAGCGCGGCGGCCCGTGCCGTTTCCGAGTACGAGACGTTCGCGACCTCGCTGGCCTTTCTGCGGCACCAGGCGCACCGGGGCACGGCAGGGCCCGACTTCGTCGCGCGTGAGCAGGAGCTGCTGCATCACCTCTGGCAGCGCAAGCATGTCGCGACACCGGCTCTGACCTATGCGGCGAGGGCGACGGGGCGCGCCCGGATACCTCCGCCGCACCGGGACTACGAGGACTACAACCCCTACCGGCACTAGGGCGTCAGCTCTTGCGACTCGGGGTCAGACGCTCAGGCCCTTGTCCCGCAGCCAGGCGGCCGGATCCACACCTTCGCCGGACGGGGTGTGCACCTCCAGGTGCAGATGCGGCCCGGTGACATTGCCGGTCGCACCGACGCGTCCGATGGTGTCGCCCGTGCCGACCTCCTGGCCGGCGCCGACGGTCATCGACGACAGGTGGCAGTACCAGACCTCGGAGCCGTCCTCGAGCTCCAGCACCACGCGGTAGCCGTACGCGCCCGACCAGCCCGCGGACTTGACGGTCCCTCCGTGCACGGCCTTCGCCGGGGTGCCGGTGGGGGCCGCGAAGTCGAGACCGGTGTGGTAGCCGGACGACCACATGGAGCCGGCCTCGCCGAAGGTGGAGGTGAGGGTGTACGAGGACGTGGGCAGTGAGTAGCTCGCGGCGAGCTCGGCGAGCCGGGCGGCCTCAGCGGCCTCCTCCGCCTTGCGCTGGACCTCGGCGGCCTTGGCCTCCGCCTCCGTCTGCTGCTTCTTCGCCTCGGCCGCGGCGCTCTCCGCGGCGGCCTTCTCGGCAGCCGCCCGCGCCTCCGCCTCGACCTTGGCCTGCTGCTGCTCGGCCTGCTGGAGGATCCGGGCGCGCAGCGCCTCGCCCGCGGTGCCCTGCTGGGCGCTGACCGGCTCTGCGGTGTCAGTGGTGGTGGCGAGGGACATCGCGGTGAGCGGTGCGCCCGCCGCATCGTCCGCGCCCTGTTCGTCGGAGCCGTCGCCCGATATCAGGGAGCCCACGCCGGGCAGTGACTCGGCGTCCGGGAGGTTGTCCGCGATGGTGTCGGGCAGTGAGATGGAGACGGCCGGCTTGTCCTGCGCGGTGGCGATGCCGCCCGCGCCGACGGCTGCGATCACGCCGACACCGAGCACGGTGGAGCTCCGGGCGAGGCCGCCCCGCTGCTTGACGACACGGTGCCTGCCGCGGACCGGCCGGACGGACTCCTCCGTCGGGTTCCACTCCTCCGCCCCGTCGGAAGCGATCCACTCGGCGGTCGGGACCCACTCGGTGGTGGGAATCCCCTGGAGGGCAGGCTCGTTGGACGCCACGGAGGCGTGCTCCTTTCCTTCCTTCTCGCCTACCGGGTTAGCTGACGGGTTCGGAGCAGGAAGGTCTCCTACGGGCACACGAAGTACCCGATTCACCCCAAGTGGTGGTTCCCCGGTTCCCTTGCGGGATTCGGCGCGTGCGCACGGTGCCGTCTCTTGCGACGACTGGGACAACCGCGCTGCGTTATCGAACGTTAATAGACGCCGAGGCTCTATTCCAAGCCGTTCCACTTGATCATTAACGATTTTCGGCCTGGACGTACCGCCCGCTAGGTGGGTGAATCGGGCGAGTTGACCGCCCCTCACGCCACATTGTTCACCGTTGAATATCTGACGATTCGTCACATACTCCGGGCGGGGCAGACCTCAGGGCACCACCGGCAGCGTCCTGCGCCTCGCCGGCTGCCGCACACCCGGCCTGCCGACCGCCAGCAGCGCCATGTCGTCCGTGAGCCCGCCGCCCGTGTGCCGCCGTACATCGGCGACGACCGTGTCCAGCAGCTCGTCCGGCCCGGGAAAGACATGGCCCCCGAGCCGCGCCTGCGGATCGTAGAAGGTCCCGTGCCGATCGCGGGCCTCGGAAAGCCCGTCCGTATAGAGGAGCAGCGTCGCCCCCGGCGGAAACGGCGCGTCGTCCGCGCGGTCCGGCCAGCGGGCGAGATCCCCCATGCCGAGCGGCAGCGCGTCCTGGCTCGGCTCCAGCATGTCGAGCGCGCCGTCCGCGTACAGCACGATGGGCGGCGGATGGCCCCGGTTGACGATCCGGACGCGACCACCGTCGTGCGGGATCTCCGCCAGGACCGCCGTGGTGAACCCCTCGACCTCGTCGAGTCCGTGCGCCCGAGTGTGCTCCCGGGCCAGCGCCCGTTCCAGACGCTGCGCGATCGTCTCCAGCGAGGACTCCTCATCGGCCACCTCGCGGAACGCCCCGAGCAGCACCGCCACCGTCGCGACCGCGTCCAGCCCCTTGCCGCGGACGTCCCCGACCACCAGACGGACACCGAACACGGTGTCCTGGACGGCGTAGAGATCCCCGCCGATGAACGCGTCCGCCTGCGCCGCTTCGTAGCGCGCGGCCACATGCAGCCCGCCGATCCGCTCGGCGGGCTCGGGCAGCACAGCGAGCTGCGCCGCCTCGGCGATGACTCGGGCGGAGGCGAGCCGCTCACCGCTGCGGCGGAGTACGCGGTTGATGTAGAGGGCGACGACCGACACCGTCAGCACGGTGAAGACCTCGGTGGCCGGCGGCACCTGGCCCACCGTGCCGTTGTAGACGTTCAGCCCCAGCACGGTGAGCACGCTGACGACCATGGCGACCACGGTGCCGCGCCATGTGTAGAAGGGGGCGGCGAGCAGCGGAGCGGCGGCGAAGAGCGGCGAGGCGCGGTACGCCTCCGGGGTGAACAGGTCGAAGACCACACCGGCGATGATCATCAGCCAGGGCAGCAGCAGCACGAGGACACGGCCGCCGGTGTTGCGCCGGAATCCCTCGTCGCCGCCGTACTGTGCCAAGACTGCTCTCCTGCCCGGTCCGCCCGCGGCCGCGGACGAAAACCGCGTCCCACCCAGGCTGGCCGCAGCCGCACCGGGGGGCGAGTCGCCGTCGGCCAACCGGACTACGGCGCGGGGAAGGCGTGGTCACCACCAGGGGATGGTCACCAGGGGGCCCTCCTGGTGACCGTACCGCAGGGGCGGTACGTACGCGGGTCGGCTGAGCGGTCTCAGTCGTCGCTCAGGTGGCGCTCCGCGTACACCTTCATCGCGTCACGCACGAACTCCGCCGTGCCCTCCGCGTACCGGTCGTAGTTCTTCGCGAAGCGCGGATCGGCGACGTACATCTCGCCGAGCCCGATGACGTACGACTTCGTCGGTGTGACCGTCACCGCCAGCCACTCGACGTGGCGCCCCGCGATCGCCTGCGCCTCCTCGCCGTCCACGGCGAGACCGCGCTCGCGGGCCCGCGCGAAGTCACGGGCGATCGCGACCTGACGGTCCTGGAAGTCCTTCTTCTCCTCGTGGCTCAGTGAGCGCCACCAGCCGTCCCCCTTCTCATAGGCGTCCCGGCCCCAGCGCTCGGTCACCTCCTGCTCGTACCGGGTGTGATCGAAGCCGTCGAAGACTTCCTCCGCCATGAGTGCTTCTCCCTTCTCCGTGCGGTCGAGAGTGGTCCGCACCGAGGCGATCTGCCGCACGATGCGCTCCTGCTCCTGCTCGAGCAGTCTCAGATGCGTACGCAGTGCGGCAGCCGTGTCCCTCTGCCCCGCCAGGACGTCCGCGATCGCGGGCAGCCCGAGGCCGAGCTCACGCAGCAGCAGGATCCGCTGGAGTACGACCAGGGCGTCCTGGTCGTAGTAGCGGTAGCCGTTGCTGCCGATACGGCTCGGCACCAGCAGGCCCAGCTCCCCGTAGTGCCGGAGGGTGCGGCTCGTGGTGCCGGCCTTCTTGGCGATGTCCTGGATCGACCACTCCATGACCTTCACGGTAGAAGTTGACGCTACGTAAAGGTCAAGTGCCTATCCCGACGGCCGAGCTCGTATCGCGGCGGCATGTGCGGAACGTGCGGAACGTACCGGCGGCCGCATGCACTGAGGGCCCGGATCCAGCTGATGCTGGATCCGGGCCCTCAGTTTGAGTAGCGGGGACAGGATTTGAACCTGCGACCTCTGGGTTATGAGCCCAGCGAGCTACCGAGCTGCTCCACCCCGCGTCGGTGAACACCACTCTACGCTATGCGGAGCAAGATCCAAACCACTTTCCCGTCAGAACCGGGGCGGGGCCGGAATCCGTACGGCACACGACCTCCCGCACCCGGGCGGCGGCCGTCCCGCCACCCCGGGATTTTCCGCTGACCAGCGGCTGGACGGCTGGACGGGCGACTATTCGGCGACCTCTGTCCGCTCCCACCACTCGTACACGGTCAGCCGCCCTTCCGAGCTGTCCTCGTGGCGCGTGGTGGCCTTGAAGTGCTCGTAGCCGCCGTGGTGCGGAATCTTCAGTTCCTGTCCTGGCGGCGTGATCGGGACGATCTTCCCCTGCAGATCGTCCGGTCCGCCTTCCAGGCGTGCCTTGGTAGCCATGCCTCCAGTCTTGCCACCCCGGGGACGACCCGCACGTCCGGACTCGACCGCCGGGCCCGGACGGCTCAGCCGCCGGCGACTCCTAGCGCGTCCAGGAAGCCGAAGAGGTTGCCCCGGGTGCGCTCGATCTGCTGCTCCACCGTGAGGGACTCCTTCAGACGACCACCGGGGGCCGGGACCCTGATCCCGCGTACATAAAGGGAGCAGGCCAGGTCGGTGCACATGTACACACCGGCCGAGTTGCCCTCCCGGCCTGCGGGCCCCGCCTTGCGGGCGGTCATCAGGGAGACGCCGTCTCCCGGGTGGGTGGTCAGGCAGAGGGAGCACATACTGCGGTGCAGATAGCCGCGCTGCCGCGACGGAAAACGCAGGGACACCCCGACGATCCGGTCGTCCCGCTCGGCGACGAGATAGCTGCGATCAGGCGCAGCGGGATCCCGCCAGCCGAGGAAGTCCAGGTCGCCCCAGGGGCGCTCATCGAGATCACGGGGCACGGCCAGGCGCTTGACCTCACCCTTCGAACAATTGACGAATGCCGCTCGGATGTCCTGCTCAGTGAGTGCCTTCATGTCTGCGACGCTAGGTTTGCCTAGAGGGATTAGGCAAACGGTTAAGTGACCTAGGGAGACCGCGTATGGCCCGCGCCGGACTCAACACCGAACGCGTCGTGGCGGCCGCCGCCGACCTCGCGGACGAGACCGGATTCGACCACGTCACGATGTCCGCGCTGGCGCGCCGCCTCGGGGTGAAGGACGCCAGCCTCTACTCCCACCTCAGGAGCGCGGCAGACCTGCGCACCCGGGTGGCCCTCCTCGCCGCCCGCGACTTCGGCGACCACGTCACGGCGGCGGTCGCGGGGCGGGCGGGCAAGGACGCCCTGACCGCGTTCGCCGCCGCGTACCGCTCCTTCGCCCTGAAACACCCGGGCCGGTACGCGGCCACCCAGATCCCCCTCGCCCCGGAAGTCGTCGCCGGGTCCCCCGGACATCTGCGGATGAGCGAGGCCACCTACGCCATGCTGCGCGCGTACCGCCTCCCGGAGCCCGATCTCACCGACGCCGTACGGCTGTTGCGCAGCGCCTTCCACGGCCACAGCAGCATCGAGGCAAGCGGCGGCTTCCAGGCCGCCCGCGCAGTCCGGGCGTCATGGGACCGGAACATCGACGCGCTGCACTTCCTGCTGGAGCACTGGCCGCCGTCGGCCGCGCACGAGACCGGCCGCGGCTGACTGCCGCCGCTCACGCTGCCTCCGCGGTCTCGCACGTGCGGCAAGGGGGGCGCCGAGCGCTGTGCCACACCACTGCGCCCCGCACGGCCGGGTGTTCACGGAAGCCCCGCCCGGAACGACGAAGCGCCCCGACCGGTGAAACCGATCGAGGCGCTCCGCAACAGGTCGAAGGGGTCTCCCCCGGCCTGCGGTCGGTAGGCCGTGTGGGACTCGAACCCACAACCAACGGATTAAAAGTCCGCTGCTCTGCCAATTGAGCTAACGGCCCTCGACGCGTCATCACTGAGCATAGCCGGACCGCGGCGAGGATCCGATCGGGTATCGGCTCCCGGGCGTCGTCGCAGGTGCCGGGGCACCCGCCAATGAGGTCAGGACGGGCCGTTCCCCCGTGAACTTCCCGCCGGAGGTGGCCATCTCCGGGCTCGTGCCGATGACCACCAGTCAGCGCGGCGCCCGTACAAGAGCACGGGGTACGCGGCGTACCCGGCGTACGCGACGCGCACAAGAGCGATGGGCCCGGACACCACCGCTCTCACGGTGCTGTCCGGGCCCATCAGGCACAGAGCTGCTTGTCAGCCGCTTCGCCGATCAGCTGCGTCGCCGATCAGCCGTTGCGCTTCCAGCGCGGCTTGTCCTCGCGGCGGCCGCCGCCGAACGAGCCGGTGCCCGAACCGCGGTGGTCGTCACGGCGGCCGTGCGGGCGGTCGTGGCCGGCCGAGCGGAAGCCGCCGCCCGTCGCGGGGCGGTCGTCACGGCGGTCGCGGTTGAACGGACGGTCGCCGCTCCGGTGGTCACGGCGCTCGAAGGGGCGGCCACCACGGTCGTCGCGGCGGAAGCCGCCGCCCGTCGCGGGGCGGTCGTCACGGCGGTCGCGGTTGAACGGACGGTCGTTGTCGCGACGGAAGCCACCACGGTCGCCACCGCGGTCGCCGTCACGGCGGTCGTCACGACGGTCACGGTTGAACGGGCGGTCACCGTCACGGCGGTCGTCACGACGGTCGCGGTTGAACGGACGGTCGTTGTCACGACGGAAGCCACCACGGTCGCCACCGCGGTCGCCGTCACGGCGGTCACGGTTGAACGGACGGTCACCGTCACGGCGGTCGTCACGACGGTCACGGCGGTCGAAGTTGCCCCGGTCGTCGCGGCGGTCACGGCGCTCGTACGCGGGGCGCTCGTCCCGGGACTCGCGCTCCTCACGCTGCTCCGGCACCGAAGCCTTCGCTACCTCCGCGACGGCCTCGGCCTGCGCCGCCTCCGTCACCTCGGCGACCGCGGCCTCCGGGTCCTCACCCCGCTCGCGCGCGGCACGGGCCACCAGGCGGTCCGCCTCCTCGCGGAGTTCGTTGGCGCGACGCTGCACGCGCTCCAGGTCCTTGGTGAGCTGGGCGACCTCGCGCTCGGCCTGCTTGGCGGCGTTGTTCGCGGAGTCGGCCTGGACCTCGGTCAGCGAACGGGCACCGGTGATCTCGGCGACCTCCGGGTCGAAGGTGCCCGCACCGCCGACGATGTGGCGCGAGGCGTCGACGCCCGCGTCCTCCATGAGGCGGAAGATCTGGCGACGCTGGTGCGGCAGCGCCAGCGAGACGACCGTGCCGGACCGGCCCGCGCGGGCGGTACGGCCGGAGCGGTGCAGGTAGTCCTTGTGGTCCCCTGCGGGGTCCACGTTCAGCACCAGGTCGATGCCGTCCACGTGGATACCGCGGGCGGCGACGTCGGTGGCGACGAGCGCGTTGACGTAGCCGTCCTTGAAGTCGGCGAGGACGCGGGTACGGGCACCCTGCGTCATGCCGCCGTGCAGCGCGTCCGCCTTCACGCCCGCCTCGATTAGCTGCTCGGCGATACGGTCGGCGCCGAGCTGGGTGCGCACGAAGATGATCGTCCGGCCCTTGCGGGCGGCGATCGCGGCCGTGACCGGGGCCTTGTCCTTCGGCTTCACGACGAGGACGTGGTGCGTCATGGTCGTGACGTTGCCCTGGGCGCTGTCGACCTCGTGGCTGACCGGGTTGTTCAGGTAGCGCTTGACCAGCGTGCCGATCTCGTTCTCCATGGTGGCGGAGAAGAGCATGCGCTGGCCGCCCTGGGGCACCTGGTCGAGCAGCTCGGTGACCTCGGGCAGGAAGCCCAGGTCGGACATCTGGTCGGCCTCGTCGAGGACCGCGACCTGGACCTGCTCGAGGGAGCAGGCACCGCGGTTGATGATGTCCCGCAGTCGCCCCGGGGTGGCGACGAGGATGTCGACGCCGCGCTCGAGCGCGTAGATCTGGTTGCCCATGGACGTACCGCCGCAGACGACCTTGATCTTCAGGCCGAGGACGTCGCCGTAGGGCTGGAGCGCGTCCGCGACCTGCATCGCGAGCTCACGGGTCGGGGTGAGGATGACCGCGCGGGGCTTCTTCTTCTCGGTCTGGCCGCCGGCCAGCGTGGCCAGGGTCGGCAGGCCGAAGGAGAGCGTCTTGCCGGAGCCGGTACGACCACGGCCGAGGATGTCCTTGCCGGCCAGGGCGTCCGGGATGGTCGCGGCCTGGATCGGGAACGGGACGGTGACGCCGTTCTGGGCGAGCTTGCGGACCACGCCGTCGGGCAGGCCCAGGTCACCGAAGGTCACCTCGGGAGCGGCGGCCTCTGCGGTGTCGGCCGCGGTGTCGACCGCAGCGCCGTTCTCGTTCTCGAGATCGTTCTCGGGCAGGACGGCACGGTCAGAACTGGAAATGGACATGCGAAATGCGAAACCTTCCGGAGTCTCGGCACGCGCCCAAACTCCGTGATTCGCAATTCGACCGCCTCAATGCGGTCAGCCACGGCAAGGGAGAGTACGCGCCACACGCGGCGCGCTTCTGTGGTGGCGCCGGGCAAATGGGATCAAACGATCTACCACCATACGCACCCTCCCCCACCGAAAGCAAACCAGGTGGCTGCGGCCCTCGTCACACCCCGCCGCACGCCGCCACCACCACCCCGTCGCGCGCTCGTCTCACCCGGGGCCGAGCCGCGCCTCCGGCTCCGCGTACGGATCCGCATAGGGCCCGTCCGACCACGCGTCGGACGATTCCCGCAGCTCGCCCAGCTGCGTTTCCGCCGCAGGCGTCTCCGTCGGCGGATCAGTCGGCGGCTGCTCCGTAGGTCCGGGGTCCGTATCGGGTGGAGTCGGCTCCGCGGGCGTGGTCGGTTCCCCCGCCGGGGGGGTCGGATCCGTCGGCGGGTCGGGTTGGTCCGGCGCGCCGGTGGGCCCCTGTGGACCGGGGGTTCGCGGCGGGACCCCGCCGCGCCCGCCCCCGCTCGCGGCCGGGGGCCGCGCGGTGGGCGCAGCCGCGGACGCACTCGGGCCGCCGTCAGCCCCCGCGTCCTTGCCTTCGTGCTTGTTCCCGGTGTCCCCGGAGTGCCCGGCGCCACCCATGCCCGTACGGGAGCGCCCGCCGCCACCCGGCGCCGCGCCTCCACCGTCCGGCTCGGCATCGGCTCCGCGCGGCTGCGGGGCCTTCGACGGCGCCGCCGCTCCACCGTCATCGCCCACACTGACGCACCCCGCGGTGGTGGCCGCCGCGAGGACGGTGGCGAGCCATACGGCACAACGGCCAGGGGCGGACAACTGGCGCATGGGCGACACCTCCGGGACGCGGATCGCGGTCTGCCTGCCCAACTCCCCACGCCCCACGGGGGACACGCCCCCGCCCGGTCCTCCTACCGGACGAGCCCACCCGCCAGGCCCGCACCCAGCCACACCGCAACCAGTCCCACCAGCAGCGACGCACCCACGTTCGCAGCCGCCCACCGCGACCGCCCCCGTTCGACCAGCCGGAGCGTCTCGTACGAGAAGGTCGAATACGTCGTCAGCGCCCCGCAGAACCCGGTGCCGAGCAGCGCGTACACGCCCGATGAGCGCCCCTCGGCGGCCGACACCCCGGCGATCAGACCCAGCACCAGGCTCCCGGCGACGTTCACCGCCAAGGTCCCCCAGGGGAACTCCGAGCCGTGCCGCGCCTGCACCGCACGGTCCGTCAGATACCGCAGCGGCGCCCCGAAGGCCGCGCCGACCACCACCAGCAGCCAGTTCACCGCGCCACCGCGCCCGCTCCCAGCGCCCTGCGCGTCAGCGTGGCCGCCAGCCACACCGCGCCCAGCGCTCCGGCCAGCGTGGCAGCGGCGTATCCGGCTGCCATGAGCGCCTTCTGACGGTCCGCCAGCGTCGCGATGTCCAGCACATAGCTGGAGAAGGTGGTGTACCCGCCGAGCACCCCGACCCCCAGGAACGGCCTCGCCAGCGCCCAGGTGACCACCTTGTGCTCGCTGACCAGCACCATCAGCACGCCGATGAGTGCGCAGCCCGAAACGTTGACGGCAAGCGTCGCCCAGGGGGACGGCCAGGCGAGCGAGACCCCGTGGCGGCCGCACGCCCCGATGACCCCGCCCGCGGACACGGCGGCGAGCACCTTCCACTTCCCGGCACCGCTGGTCTCGGCACGCTGCGCGGGCTGGTGAAGGTCGACATCCGGGTCGACGGGCTCATCGGGAGCGGGATCGTGGTGGGAACCGGGGCCGTGTCCGTGACCACGACCGCGTTCAGGACCACGACCGCGTACGGGATCGAGGCTCATCCGTACCCCAGTGCGTGCAGTCGTTCGTCGTCGATACCGAAGTGATGGGCAATCTCATGGACCACGGTGACCTCGGTCTCGGCCACCACGTCCTCCCTCGACTCGCACATCCGCAGGGTCGGCCCCCGGTAAATGGTGATCCGGTCCGGCAGGACGCCTGCGTACCACTCACCGCGGTCGGTCAGGGGAGTGCCCTCATAGAGCCCGAGCAGCTCCGGGTCGTCCGCGGGCGGTTCGTCCTCGACGAACACCGCGACGTTGTCCATCAACCGCGTCAGCTCCGGGGGAATCCGGTCCAGGGCCTCGGCGACCAGTTCCTCGAACTCCTCGCGCGTCATCTCCAGCACCCGGCCATTGTCACGCAGCCGGTGGGTGCGGGGCACGCGGCATACCCGGCCCCGCACCTGGGCATACGGGACCAATGGCTCGCGCTCGTGAACGGCTCCGCGCCTTCGTCGCCCGTATCCCGCGCCCCGGCCGGCGCAGGAGCCGGCAAAGGCACCAGCTCCGCACCGGCCTTCTCCCCACTGACTCCGCAATCCACCCGTACGCCCGGGCACTCGGCCTGGTCACACTCGTGCTGGTCGGTGCCTGGCTCGGACTGCTGATCGTCGGGGCGGTCCGGGCACCCGTGGGGCCGATGGACACGACCATGACGCTGCGCCCGTCCCTCTCCGGCGGCACGAAGATCAACGTGTCGCCGCTGGGCGCCCTGGAGCTGGACTCCCATGCGGCGCCCATCCGCCTCGATGTCGACGTCGACCGTCTTGACCCCGTGCGTTCCCAGGCCCTTGTCGAGCACCCCGAGCGGCTGTCGGGCCTCCAGCAGGAGGTCGCCGATGACGTGCGGGACGGCTCCCGCGAGCTGGCCTGGCGGTCCTGCGTCGCCGTCGTGTCCGGCGCCACCGCCCTCGGCCTGGCCGTCTATCGCCGCCCGCGCCGCGCGCTGGCGGCGGGCGGGCTGGCGCTGGCGCTTCTCGCGGCGTCCGGCGCCAGCGCGTACGCCACCTGGAACCCGAAGTCGGTTCTCGAACCGAAGTTCTCCGGGCTGCTGAGCAGCGCACCCTCCGTCGTCGGCAACGCCCGTTCCATCGTCACCGAATTCGACGTCTACCAGAAGGAGTTGGCACGGCTGGTCACCAATGTCACCAAGCTGTACGACGCCACTTCCACGCTGCCCGTCTACCAGCCGGACCCCGGGACGGTCCGCGTGCTGCACGTGTCCGACATCCATCTCAACCCGGCGGCCTGGCACATCATCGGCTCACTGGTGGAGCAGTACAAGATCGACGTGATCATCGACTCCGGGGACACCATGGACCACGGCAGCACCGCCGAGAACGCCTTCCTCGACCCGATTCCCGACCTCGGCGCGCCCTACGTCTGGGTGCGCGGCAACCACGACTCGCCCGCCACCCAGCGCTACCTCCAGGGCCTCAAGAACGTGCACGTGCTCGACGAGGGCCGCGCGGTCACCGTCAGCGGTCTGCGGGTGGCGGGCACAGGCGATCCGCAGTTCACGCCCGACCGCACGACGGTGCCGGGCGGCGACCCGGCCGAGCGAATGGCCGGCATCCGTCTCGCCTCCGCCCTGCGTGACCAGCGGCGCGCGGGCACACCCGTCGACATCGCGGTCGCCCACAACCCGGTCGCGGCCCGCGAGACCGACGGCGTGGTCCCGCTCGCCCTGGCGGGTCATGTCCACCACCGCGAGAACGAGCAGCTCCCGCTCGGCACCCGCCTCAAGATCGAGGGCTCCACGGGCGGCGGTGGACTGCGCGCGGTCCAGAACGAGGAGCCGGAGCAGGTGCGCGCCTCCGTCCTCTACCTCGACCGCGGCACGCGCGCGCTCCAGGCCTGGGACGAGATCACCCTGGGCGGCCTGGGCCTGACGACGGCCGAGGTCAGCCGGCACCTGGTGGCCACCCCGCCCCCGCGATCCGGGCCTTCGTCACCCCCGCGCAGCCCGGCCCCGTAAACCGTTTTGGCGATAGCTCCCCGCATCCCATATGCTTCTCACGTCCCCGACGCGGTGCGAAGCGCCCACGGCGGGCCTCTTAGCCCTCATCGTCTAGTGGCCCAGGACGCCGCCCTTTCAAGGCGGTAGCACGGGTTCGAATCCCGTTGGGGGCACGCATCACCGTGTGCGAGACTTGCTCTCGCACAATGCATCACCTCTGGTCCTGTGGAGCAGTTTGGAGTGCTCGCCACCCTGTCAAGGTGGAGGCCGCGGGTTCAAATCCCGTCAGGACCGCTGCGGCTCGTCAGAGCCGCGTGGCTGGGTAGCTCAGTTGGTACGAGCGTCCGCCTGAAAAGCGGAAGGTCGCCGGTTCGACCCCGGCCCCAGCCACCGCAGCCCGTCAGGGCATGACATCCCCTCCGAAGTTCTTCGGGGGGGATGTTCTCGTTTTCGTTCCTCCTCGTTCGGGGCCGTCACGCACTCGGTCGTGCAGCCGCGCCGCGCCGGCCGCGCCGACGCCAGGCACGTACCGCGGGGACGGCCCCCGCGGCCAGCGCCATCAGGCCGACCAGGGCCCAGTCCGGTACCGCCTGGCCGACGCCGACCGCCCATTTCTCCAGCTCGTACGACAGGTCGACCGGAAGCAGACCGGGCAGTGCGGTCATCCCGTCGAAGAGGAGGAAGAGGCCGCCCAAGGTGATGAAGAACAGTCCGGACAGCACGGTTGTCGTATGCAGCCCGAGGCGGCCACCGGCGACAGGGATCGTGCGGCCGCGCAGCCATCCGCGCTCGCCGAGACGGCAGCGCTCCCACAGGAGCGCGAGCACGAAGAGCGGTACGGCCATGCCGAGGGCGTAGACGGCGAGCAGCAGGCCCCCGTAGGTGGGGCTGCCGCTGAGGGCAGCCACGGTGAGGACGCTCCCGAGGATCGGGCCCGCGCAGAAGCCGGCGAGTCCGTAGACCAGGCCGAGGGCGTAGACGGAGAGGGCGGTCGTGGGCCGGATACGGCCGCTGGCTTCGGCGAGCCGGCGCGGGGCGAAACCCCGGCCCAGGATCTGGGCCGCGCCGAGCGTGATGATCAGCCAGCCCCCGGCTGTGACCAGCAGCTCGCGGTGGCCGTAGAAGAGCCGCCCGGCGAACGATCCGGCGGCGCCGAGCGGCACCAGCGTGGTCGCCAGGCCCGCGTAGAAGACTCCGGTACGGGCGATGAGCCGGGTCGCGGTGTCGATCGAGTACGCGAAGAACGCCGGGAGCAGCAGGGCGCTGCACGGGCTGAGCAGAGCGAGCAGGCCGCCGATGAAGGCGGCGAGATAGCCGACGCCGGTCATCGGCCGGATTCCTGACGAGAAGCGGAGGATCCGGGCGTCACGAACGGGCTCGGTGCGGTCGCGCTCGGAGGAGCGGGGCTCGGGCCGTCCGGGCCCGCCGCCATCCCGGGGTCGGCGGACTCACGCGCCGCATCGGTCGCCGCGTCGATCGCCTCGGCGAAGGTCCCCTCCGACTGCGCCCCGGCGATCGGACGTCCGTTGACCAGGAACGACGGCGTGGAGGTCGCGCCCAGCGCATAAGCCTCCTCCTGGTCCCTGGCCACCGCCTGCCGGGCGGCCTCGCTGTCCGCGTCGCCCGTGAAACGGTCCAGGTCCTTCACACCCGCCTGCCGCGCGAGTTCCTTCAGCCGCTCCGCGCCGAAGCCCTGCTCCTTGGCCTCCGGGGCATACGCGGCGTCGTGGAACTGCCAGAAGCGGCCCTGCCGACCCGCCGCCCACGAGGCACGCGCCACGCTCTCCGACTCCTCGCCGAACACCGGGAAGTTGCGCCACTCGATGCGCAGGGTGCCGTCGTCGACGTACCGCTTCACCAGAGCGGGCTGGGTGTCGCGGGCGAACTTGGCGCAGTAGCCGCACTTGAAGTCTGCGTACTCGATCATCACCACGGGCGCGTCCGTCCGGCCGAGCGCCGCGGGGTCGCCGGGGGCGCGCCGGGCGAGCTTCTCCAGTTCGGGGTAGACACCGGACTCGGGTGCGGTGGACTCCGCCGTGATGTCGCCGGAGTCCGCCGATGGCGCCTCGGGGCGAGTGGCGGTGTACGAGACGACACCGAGCACCACCGCGACCGCGGCCACCCCGGCACCGAGCACCAAGGGCTTCAGGGAATCGGGCATGGCGGCGGGGTCCTCCGAGTCCGATACATCCGGTACATCCGGATTGATGTGATCGTCATCGTACGGGGCCGCACTCCGTGCACCCGGCAGCCGCCCGGGCGCCGCCGGGAAACCGTCGGAAATGGGTTCGCCACTCCGCTCACCCGGGTGCGATCCTGGATTCCGTATGTCTACTTCCTTCGCCGATCTCCAGACTCAGCTGGCCGAGATCTCGCTGCGCGACGCGCACCGGCTCGGGCGGCGACTCGAAGGCACCCGCCGTATCCGAAGCCCCGAAGCCCGGCAGACCGCGCTGGCCGAGATCGCGGCGGAGGTCGCCAGGTCCGCCGCCCTCATCGCCGAGCGCGCGGCACGGGTGCCCGGGGTGTCCTACCCCGAGCAGCTCCCGGTCAGTCAGAAGAAGGACACGATCCTCGAGGCGATACGGGACCACCAGGTCGTGATCGTCGCGGGTGAGACCGGTTCGGGAAAGACCACCCAGATCCCCAAGATCTGTCTGGAGCTGGGCCGCGGCGTGCGCGGAATGATCGGGCACACCCAGCCCCGCCGGATCGCGGCCCGCACGGTCGCCGAGCGGGTCGCCGAGGAGCTGCGCAGCCCGCTCGGCGAGGCGGTGGGCTGGAAGGTCAGGTTCACCGACCAGGTGAATCCGGACGCGACCTTCGTGAAGCTGATGACGGACGGCATCCTGCTCGCGGAGATCCAGACGGACCGCGAGCTGCGCGCCTACGACACGATCATCATCGACGAGGCCCACGAGCGGTCGCTGAACATCGACTTCCTGCTCGGGTATCTGGCCCGGCTGCTGCCGAGGCGCCCGGATCTCAAGGTGGTCATCACCTCCGCGACCATCGACCCCGAGCGCTTCTCGCGGCACTTCGGGGACGCCCCGATCGTGGAGGTCAGCGGTCGTACCTATCCGGTCGAGGTGCGCTACCGCCCCCTTCTCGACGGGGACGAGGAGAGTTCGGACGAGTCCGACCGCGACCAGATCACCGCGATCTGCGACGCGGCCGCCGAGCTGCAGAAGGAAGGTCCGGGCGACATCCTGGTCTTCCTCTCCGGTGAGCGCGAGATCCGCGACACCGCGGACGCACTGAACAAGAAGAACCTCCGCTTCACCGAGGTGCTCCCCCTCTACGCCCGTCTCTCGCACGCCGAGCAGCACCGTGTCTTCCAGCCGCACACCGGCCGCCGCATCGTCCTCGCCACGAACGTCGCCGAGACCTCGCTGACGGTGCCCGGCATCAAGTACGTGATCGACCCGGGTACTGCCCGCATCTCCCGGTACAGCCATCGCACCAAGGTCCAGCGCCTGCCCATCGAGGCCATCAGCCAGGCCAGCGCCAACCAGCGCAAGGGCCGCTGCGGCCGTACGTCCGACGGCGTCTGCATCCGGCTGTACAGCGAGGAAGACTTCCTGTCCCGGCCGGAGTTCACCGACGCGGAGATCCTGCGTACCAATCTGGCGTCCGTCATCCTCCAGATGACCGCGGCGGGACTCGGGGACATCGAGAAGTTCCCCTTCATCGACCCTCCGGACCACCGCAACATCCGCGACGGTGTGCAGTTGCTCCAGGAGCTGGGCGCGCTGGACCCGGCGCAGAAGGACCCGAAGAAGCGGCTGACGCAGCTGGGCCGCAAGCTGGCCCAGCTGCCGGTCGACCCCCGGCTGGCCCGGATGGTCCTCGAGGCCGACAAGAACGGCTGTGTCCGCGAGGTCATGGTGATCGCCGCCGCGCTCTCCATCCAGGACCCGCGCGAGCGCCCATCCGACAAGCAGGCGCAGGCCGACCAGCAGCACGCCCGCTTCAAGGACGAGACCAGCGACTTCCTCGCCTTCCTCAACCTCTGGCGCTATGTGCGCGAGCAGCAGAAGGAGCGCGGCTCGTCCAGCTTCCGCCGCATGTGCAAGCAGGAGTACCTGAACTTCCTGCGGATCCGTGAGTGGCAGGACATCTACGCCCAGCTGCGCACCGTCGCCAAGCAGATGGGCATCCACCTCAACGAGGACGACGCGCCGGAGCAGTCCGTGCATGTCTCGCTGCTCGCCGGACTCCTGTCCCACATCGGGATGAAGGACATCAAGGACGGCTCGAAGAACGAGTATCTGGGCGCCCGCAGCGCCAAGTTCGCCGTCTTCCCGGGCTCCGCGCTCTTCAAGAAGCCGCCGCGTTTCGTGATGTCCGCCGAGCTGGTCGAGACCTCGCGGCTGTGGGCCCGGGTCAACGCCAGGATCGAGCCCGAGTGGATCGAACCGCTCGCAGGACATCTGATCAAGCGCACCTACAGCGAGCCGCACTGGGAGAAGGACCAGGCGGCGGTGATGGCGTACGAGAAGGTCACGCTGTACGGCGTGCCGATCGTCGCCCAGCGCAAGGTGAACTACGGCCGGATCGACCCGGAGACGAGCCGGGAGCTGTTCATCCGCCACGCCCTCGTCGAGGGCGACTGGCGCACGCACCACAAGTTCTACGCGGACAACCGCAGGCTCCTCACCGAGGTGGAGGAGCTTGAGCACCGGGCCCGCCGCCGCGACATCCTCGTGGACGACGAGACGCTTTTCGACTTCTACGACCAGCGGGTGCCCGAGCATGTGGTGTCCGGCGCCCATTTCGACTCCTGGTGGAAGCACGAGCGCCGTGAGCAGCCGGAGCTGCTCGACTTCGAGCGCGAGATGCTCATCAACGAGAAGGCCGGGGCGGTCACCAAGGACGACTACCCCGACTCATGGCGGCAGGGGCAGCTCAAGTTCCGGGTCACGTACCAGTTCGAACCGGGAACGGACGCCGACGGTGTCACCGTCCACATCCCGCTCCAGGTGCTCAACCAGGTGACGGACGAGGGCTTCGACTGGCAGATCCCGGGTCTGCGCGAAGAGGTCGTCACCGAGCTGATCCGTTCCCTGCCGAAGCCGGTCCGCCGCCACTACGTGCCCGCTCCGAACTTCGCCAGGGCCTTCCTGGAGAGGGCCGTGCCCTTGCAGGAGCCGCTGCCGGTGACGCTGGCGCGGGAGCTGCAGCGCATGGTCGGTGTGCCTGTCACGGCCGACGACTTCGAGATCGCCAGGGTCCCCGACCATCTGAAGATCACTTTCCGGATCGTCGACGAGCGCCGCCGCAGCCTCGCCGAGGACAAGGACCTGGAAGCCCTGCGGCTCCGGCTGAGGCCCAAGGCCCGGCAGGCGCTCTCCCAGGCCGCCGCGGCCACGGCCGAGCGCTCGGGTGGCACCTCGATCGAGCGCACGGGTCTGAAGGACTGGACGTTCGGGACGCTCCCGAAGGTCTTCGAGACCCGTCGCGCCGGCCAGCCCGTCAAGGCCTTCCCGGCCCTGGTGGACGCCGGCGAGAGCGTGTCCGTACGGCTCTTCGACACCGAGGCCGAACAGGCGCAGGCGATGTGGCAGGGCACCCGCCGGCTGATCATGCTGAACATCCCGGTCAATCCGGCGAAGTTCGCCTCCGAGCGGCTGACCAACCAGCAGAAGCTCGCGCTCTCGCGCAATCCGCACGGCTCCATCCAGGCCCTGTTCGACGACTGCGCCGCCGCTGCGGCGGACCGGCTGATCGCCGAGCGCGGCGGTCCGGCCTGGGACGAGGAGGCGTTCCGGAAGCTGTTCGACTCGGTGCGGGCCGACCTCGTGGACACGACCGTGCGGACCGTGGACCAGGTGGGGCAGATCCTGGCCGCCTGGCAGGCCTGTGAGCGGCGTCTCAAGGCCACCAACAGCCTGACCCTGATCAACAACGTCCAGGACGTACGGGAGCAGCTGGCCGGCCTCGTGCCCGCGGGCTTCGTCACCCGTACGGGGCTGCGGAGGCTTGCCGACCTGATGCGCTATCTGGTCGCGGTGGACCGACGGCTCCAGCAGATGCCGACCTCCGTGCAGCGGGACACCACGCGCATGGCGAAGGTCCACGAGATGCAGGACGAGTACGCCTGGCTGCTTGAGCAGCTGCCCAAGGGGCGGCCCGTGCCCCAGGAGGTGCTGGACATCCGCTGGATGATCGAGGAGCTGCGGGTGAGCTACTTCGCGCACGCGCTGGGCACGGCGTACCCCGTTTCGGACAAGCGCATCGTCAAGGCAATCGACGCGGCGGCACCGTGACATGGCCGTTGCCATGAGTGAGTTCGACCGGACCCTCTGACCTGCTGTAGAGTCTCTCTCGCAGCCAAGGAGTGAACGGCTGCGAAACCTGGTCCTGTGGAGCAGTTTGGAGTGCTCGCCACCCTGTCAAGGTGGAGGCCGCGGGTTCAAATCCCGTCAGGACCGCAGCAATCAGAAGGCCCGGCACCCTCAGGTGCCGGGCCTTCTGGCGTTTCGCGGCCCACCGCCCGCAGCCCCTGCCGGACCTCGCGGGCCCCCATGGCGCCTTCTGCCGTATTGACGGGGCCACTTGCCACCGGTACCCAGGCATGACAGGGGCACGCGGCCCCGGACCGCGGAGGTGGCGCATGGCGGCATCCACAGCGAGGCACGAGACCCGGGCGCTGCTGCGCGCCCACCTGGCGGCCGCCTCCGGCTACCGGCACCTGACCCGGCACTGTCCCGTCTGTCACCGGCTGCTGCGCCTCGCGATGGAGCCCACCGGGCCCCAGGAGGCCGGCACGGACGCAGACGAGGACGGACAGGAGACCCCCCACGCCATGTGACGGGAGTCACCGAACGGGTTTTGCCAACGGGTGGACTTATGCGTCCCCTACAACGGGCGGATTTAATATGTGCAATTGCACGGCCTGCCGACGGGATTTCCCGCCCACAAAAAAGATCGCGCTGGACCCGGCGGAGTCCAGCGCGATCGACGACGAAGTCCTGTTGGGGCAGGCGCCCGCCGTGTCGAGCTCAGTGTGGGCTGCGGGGTTGGGGGCCCCGGCTATGCCCGGCTTGCGGGGTGTCAGGCCTCGCTGCGCTGCTGCGGAATACCCGCCAGCAGTGCGCGGACCTCTGCCTCGCGGTACCGGCGATGTCCACCAAGCGTGCGGATGGACGTGAGCTTGCCAGCCTTGGCCCAGCGCGTGACCGTCTTCGGGTCCACGCGGAACATCGTGGCGACCTCAGCCGGGGTCAGCAGCGGCTCGGCATCAGGGGTGCGAGCGGTCATGAGCGGCCTCCTCGGGAGAACCGAACCTTCTCGGTTCTTTCCTCTAAATTCTGCACCTTGACCCGCGTTGCCCGAAATGGCGGACGCGGGCCGAGTCGGTTATAGGACGAACGGCTTGTCCTCGGCACTACAACTACACCATCTGTCCAGCCACGTCGGCCAAACCGATGGAATTGCCCTCTCAGGTGTTCATCAGCGGCGGAAGCCGATGGACCATGGCATAACGGACAGTCACGTCACAGTGACGATCAGTCACAGAGCGATCAGGAGTCATCAGACCCCCCATAGCGTGCAATGCAGAGAAATCCATCCTTTTACGGATGGAAGGAACCCTCCCCGGACTCCTTGTCCTATTTTGGCACGAGGGTGGGTGATGGACGCAAGGGACGACTTAGTGCTGTCCGTCACCCTTGGCAGTCTTGGCACCCTTGGCGGTCTTGGGAACCTTGCGAGTCTTGCCGGTCTTGTGAGTCTTGCCGCTCTTGCGGGTCTTCACACCCTTGGAGCGTTTGCACCGCTTGCCCCGGAAGTTCTGATAGGTGCCCGCATCTGTGGTTTTGCACGGCTATAGGGGGCCGCCGGGGCGTCAGTTCGCGAACTGACGATCCCGGACCGCCCTCCACCGCTCCGAGAGCCGGCCGTACGCCACCTCCGCGCCCTCATCGTCTCCGGCCCGCAGCGCGGCGATCCCCTCGGCGACATCCGCCGCCGAACGATCACCGGCGAGCTGCTCCGGGGACAGGGCGTGGACGAGCCCGCCGTAGTCGAGCTCGACCAGGGAGCGCGGGTGGAACTCTTCCAACCACCGCCCCACATCCACCAGCCCCTCCGTGAGCGGGCCCTCGTCGACTGTCTCCCTCAGGGTCTTCAGGGCGCGCGCGAGCCTGCGGCGCGCCTGCACCATCGGCGTCCGGTAGCGCATCACCGGCGGCTCGCCCGACGCCTCGCCCGGCTCGTACTCCCGCTCCTCGTCCGCGAACAGGGAGAACCAGCGCACCGGCACCTGCCACACCGCCGTCCTGATCCACGGCCGTGCGTCGGGATGGCCCTCGCGCCAAGCCTCGTAGTCCGCGGTGGCCTGACCGCGGAGCACCGGCGGCATGACGGCGTCCAGCACCGGCGCGGGGAACATCTCCGGCAGCTCCATCAGTGCCAGCCAGCCCCGCAGCCGGGTCCGCCAGGGGCAGACGCAGACCACCCCGTCCACCTCCGTCACAAAGGCGTCGGGGCTCTCGTGCACCGGAACCGGCACGGGCGGGGTGGGCAGCAAGTCGGCGAGCGAGCGTCGCAGTTCGTCCTGGGCTGTGGGGGTACGGCCGCTGCGGGTGTAGCGCGCCCAGTGGCCCCGTTCGGGCTCGGGGAACGCCGCCAGGGGCTCGTACACCCGCAGGTAGGCGGCGTACGGGACGAGCACAGAGGTGACGGCCGGCATGTCGCAGATCCTTCCACGCTCGTACACGGACGTACTCCGGGAGAGGGTGATCCTCGGCACTGGGTCGGATCTACGCACCCGTAGGACTTACTCTCTTGCCCAACCGGTCCCTCCCCCACCCATCCCCGGCCACAAGCACAGGGGGCGGCCAGGGAAGGGCCCACCATCGCCGCTTCGTACTTGGGAGTCACCACCGTGACCGATGTAACCGGCGCCCCTGTCGACGTACTGCACACCCTGTTCCGGTCGGACCAGGGCGGCCACGAGCAAGTCGTGCTGTGCCAGGACCGTGCCAGTGGCCTGAAGGCCGTTATCGCCATCCACTCGACCGCCCTGGGCCCCGCCCTCGGCGGTACGCGCTTCTACCCCTACGCCAGCGAGGACGAGGCCGTCGCCGACGCGCTGAACCTCTCGCGCGGGATGTCGTACAAGAACGCCATGGCCGGTCTCGACCACGGTGGCGGCAAGGCCGTGATCATAGGCGACCCCGAGCGGATCAAGACCGAGGAGCTGCTCCTCGCGTACGGGCGCTTCGTCGCCTCGCTCGGCGGCCGCTACGTCACGGCCTGCGACGTCGGCACGTATGTCGCCGACATGGACGTCGTGGCCCGGACGAACCAGTGGACCACCGGCCGCTCCCCGGAGAACGGCGGCGCCGGCGACTCCTCCGTCCTCACCGCGTACGGCGTCTTCCAGGGCATGCGCGCCTCCGCGCAGCACCAGTGGGGCGACCCGACCCTGCGGGGGCGCAAGGTGGGCGTCGCGGGCGTCGGCAAGGTCGGCCACTATCTGGTCGGACATCTGGTCCAGGACGGCGCCGACGTCGTCGTCACCGATGTGCGGGACGAGTCGCTGCGCCGGATCACCGAGATGTTCCCGCAGGTCACGGTGGTCAAGGACACCGACGCCCTGATCCGTACCGAGGGCCTGGACATCTACGCCCCGTGCGCGCTCGGCGGGGCGCTGAACGACGAGACCGTGCCCGTGCTCACGGCGACGGTGGTGTGCGGCGCGGCCAACAACCAGCTCGCGCACCCGGGTGTCGAGAAGGATCTGGCCGACCGCCACATCCTCTACGCCCCCGACTACGTGGTGAACGCCGGCGGCGTGATCCAGGTCGCCGACGAGCTGCACGGCTTCGACTTCGACCGCTGCAAGACCAAGGCCGCCAAGATCTTCGACACCACACTGGCGATATTCGCACGTGCGAAGGCAGACGGTATTCCGCCGGCCGCGGCGGCCGACCGGATCGCCGAGCAGCGGATGGCGGAGGCGCGCCGCGCGTAGCGCTGCGTCCGGCTCGCGCCGAGCGGTTGACACCTCGCGGAACGATCGCGGGGGCAGCCGCCCGCACGGTCGCCGCCGACCGGCGAGAGAAGACTCACGCCGGTCGGCGGGTCGACCGCCGAGAACGGGTTAAAATCACTGTTGACCAGCGAGTACGGGGCGTCTCGCGGGTTCTGCGAGTTGGCGCGTCATGCGGGCGGCGTACCGTATGGCCGCGGAAGCAGGTACCGTTGAAGCTCTACGGACCGGTCTCTCTGAGGAGAGCCCGTTCCGAATCATGAACGCGTGTCAAGACTCTGGGGCCGTCGAGCCCCGTCACCGAGGGGGTCGAGCCATGGGGCGCGGCCGGGCCAAGGCCAAGCAGACGAAGGTCGCCCGCCAGCTGAAGTACAACAGCGGCGGGACTGACCTGTCGCGTCTGGCCAACGAGCTGGGCGCATCGACTTCGAGTCCGATTTCGAGCCAGCCGCCGAACGGTGAGCCGTTCGAGGATGACGAGGAAGACGACGACCCGTACGCCCGCTACGCGGAGCTGTACGACGACGACGATGACGAAGACGAGGACGAGGACGAGTCCGGTCCCTCATCGCAGCGCCGCGGCGCTTGACCTCACACGGAAACCCGGTCCGGGGCTCGTCCCCGGACCGGGTTTCCGTGCTGTTCGCGCTTTCACGCCGTTCGGGCCGGTCACGCAGCCGCGTGACCGGCGTCGTCAGCTCGCGTAGTCGCCCACCAGTGCGGCGCCCGTGGTGTGCTCACCGCGCTCCGTGACCGTGCCGGCGACCCAGGCGTCCACGCCGCGGTCGGCGAGGGTCGTCAGCGCCACGTCGACCGATTCCCCGGGCACGATGGCGATCATGCCGACGCCCATGTTCAGCGTCTTCTCCAGTTCAAGCCGCTCGACCTGACCCGCGCTGCCGACCAGCCCGAAGACCGGGGCGGGCGCCCAGGTCGACCGGTCGACGACCGCGTGCAGGCCGTCCGGGACCACCCGGGCCAGATTGGCCGCGAGACCGCCGCCCGTGATGTGGCTGAAGGCGTGCACCTCGGTGGTACGCGCCAACGCCAGGCAGTCCAGGGAGTAGATCTTGGTGGGCTCGAGCAGCTCTTCGCCGAGGGTGCGGCCGAACTCCGGTACCTCCCGGTCGAGCGTCCAGCCCGCCCGGTCGAAGACCACGTGCCGGACGAGCGAGTACCCGTTCGAGTGAAGGCCGGAGGATGCCATGGCGATCACCGCGTCCCCCGTACGGATACGATCCGCTCCCAGCAGCCGGTCCGCCTCGACGACACCCGTGCCCGCGCCGGCGACATCGAAGTCGTCGGGCCCGAGCAGACCGGGGTGCTCGGCGGTCTCGCCGCCGACCAGCGCGCAGCCGGCGAGGACACAGCCCTCGGCGATGCCCTTGACGATCGCGGCCACGCGCTCGGGGTGGACCTTGCCGACGCAGATGTAGTCGGTCATGAACAGCGGCTCGGCGCCGCAGACGACGATGTCGTCCATCACCATGGCGACCAGGTCATGGCCGATGCTGTCGTAGACACCCATCTGGCGGGCCAGATCGACCTTGGTGCCGACGCCGTCGGTGGCGGAAGCCAGCAGCGGGCGCTCGTAGCGCTTGAGGGCGGAGGCGTCGAAGAGGCCGGCGAAGCCGCCGATGCCACCGAGCACCTCGGGGCGCCGGGCCTTCCTGACCCACTCCTTCATCAGATCGACGGCGCGGTCACCGGCCTCGATGTCGACGCCCGCGGCGGCGTAGGAAGCACCTGTCTCAGACATTGCCTGGGATCTTTCGGTTGGATGGGGATGCCTGGTGAGCCCGCGTGGGGCCGGCCTGGTCGGGGACGTCAGCGCCCTGAGGGCCAAGGGGCCTTCAGGGACGGCGCAGGGCGTCGGCGGCGTCGGCGCCGCCCGCCAGCTCGGTCTCCAGAAGCTGCTTGCCGAGGAGTTCGGGGTCGGGCAGCTCCATCGGGTACTCGCCGTCGAAGCAGGCACGGCAGAGGTTCGGCTTGTCGATCGTGGTCGCCTCGATCATGCCGTCGAGGGAGATGTACGACAGCGAGTCGGCGCCGAGCGAGGCACCGATCTCGTCGATGGTCATCCCGTTGGCGATGAGCTCGGCGCGTGTCGCGAAGTCGATGCCGAAGAAGCAGGGCCACTTGACGGGCGGCGAGGAGATCCGCACATGCACCTCGGCCGCGCCGGCCTCGCGGAGCATCCGGACCAGCGCGCGCTGGGTGTTGCCGCGGACGATCGAGTCGTCCACGACCACCAGGCGCTTGCCCTGGATGACCTCCTTGAGCGGGTTCAGCTTGAGGCGGATGCCGAGCTGGCGGATGGTCTGGGACGGCTGGATGAAGGTCCGGCCGACGTAGGCGTTCTTCACGAGACCCGCGCCGTAGGGGATCCCGGAGGCCTCGGCGTAACCGATGGCGGCCGGGGTGCCGGACTCGGGCGTCGCTATCACCAGGTCGGCGTCGGCGGGCGCCTCCTTGGCCAGGCGGCGGCCCATCTCGACCCGGGACAGATAGACGTTGCGCCCGGCGATCTCGGTGTCGGGGCGGGCCAGGTAGACGTACTCGAAGACACAGCCCTTGGGCTTCGCTTCCGCGAATCGCGAGGTGCGGAGGCCCTGCTCGTCGATCGCGATCATCTCGCCCGGCTCGATCTCGCGGACGAAGCTCGCACCGCAGATGTCGAGGGCCGCGGTCTCGGACGCGACCACCCAGCCGCGCTCGAGACGGCCCAGGACGAGCGGGCGGATGCCCTGCGGGTCGCGGGCGGCGTAGAGGGTGTGCTCGTCCATGAAGACGAGGGAGAAGGCACCCCGGACCTCCGGGAGCACCTTCGCGGCTGCCTGCTCGACGGTGAGCGGCTCGCCCTTGTCGTCGGTCTGCCCGGCGAGCAGCGCGGTGACGAGGTCGGTGTCGTTGGTAGCGGCGACCTGGGTGGCACGGCCGTCCCTGCGGGGCAGGTCCGCGACCATCTCGGCGAGCTGCGCCGTGTTGACCAGATTGCCGTTGTGACCGAGCGCGATGGAGCCGTTCGCGGTGGCCCGGAAGGTCGGCTGCGCGTTCTCCCACACGGACGCGCCGGTGGTCGAGTAGCGGGCGTGTCCGACCGCGATATGCCCCCTGAGGGAGCCGAGGGAGGTCTCGTCGAAGACCTGGGACACGAGGCCCATGTCCTTGAAGACGAGGATCTGGGAGCCGTTGCTGACCGCGATACCCGCGGATTCCTGGCCCCGGTGCTGGAGGGCGTAGAGCCCGAAGTACGAGAGCTTAGCGACCTCTTCACCCGGAGCCCAGACACCGAAGACGCCGCATGCGTCCTGGGGGCCCTTCTCGCCGGGGAGCAGGTCGTGGTTGAGTCGTCCGTCACCACGTGGCACGGCACCGAGTGTAGGCGAGATCGACCACCGGTCCGAATTGGGTACGGGGCACATAGGCCTGCCCGGTACTCGTAGATTCGCACGAAAGCCGCTCAATAGAGCCTTTGGGCGGTCCTACGGGGGGCGTTTGCGGGAGTCGCGGCGTGCCGCATGTCACTCGCCGTACTCCTCCGGCGGGCCGTCAGCCGGGCCCAGGTGGCCGCGAAGCGATCGCCGGCCGGATCGTCAGGGCGCTGTCGCGGAGACTCCCTTGCCGCTGCCCTCACCGGTGGTGCCGGTGAGGCTCAGGCTCCGGTGGTCGAGCTCGTACGAGACCGTTCCCTGGAGCACCTTGCCGAGCTCGCCTTCCAGGGTCATCTGCGGCGGCGCGCACATCCTGCGCGTGGTGGCGAGCCTGCCGAAGGTGATCGTGGATCCGGACGCCGACACCTTCGCCGTGCCGCTGAAGGTGTTGCAGCCGAGACTGCCCCGCACCGAACCGTCCTTGCCGAGCACGAGGTACGCCCGCTTCTCCGTACCAGCCGGCAGTGAGGCGGCCCGGTCGCCCGTGAGCAGGGAGGTGACGGTCCACTTGGTGCCCACGAGAGGGGCGGGCTGCTGCTCGGTCAGGGCGATGGTGTCGCCCTTCTCCGTGGTCAGGGTGAGAGTCCGGTCCGAGCGCTTCGCCTTGAGCTCACCAGAGAACGTCTCGCTCATGGTGCGCTCGAAGGCGTCGACGTCCTTGGCACAGCCCATCTCGGTCCGCTCTGCCTGACCGACGGTGACGGTTTCGCCGTCGACGGTGGCATCGGCGCCGAAGTGGTTGCAGCCGAAGTTGCCCTCGGCGCGGCCCTTGGTGCCGATCAGGACATGAGCGCCTTCGGGGGCGGCCGTCTTCTTGCCGTCAACGGTCACGCTGTCGACGGACCAGTGCACACCGGTGAAGGACGCCGCGGGCCGCACGTCGGATGCGCCTGCGCTGCCCGGCCCCTGCTCAGTACCGCAGGCGGTCAGCGTGAGGACGGCGGTCAGGGTCAGCACGGCCGTACCGGGAACGATCAGCTTGGTTCGCATGTCGGTCCGACGGTACAGCTGTGACAGCGGTTCCCTCAGGCAAGAAGGGGCAGCAGCCCGGAAATGTCGGCACGTTCCCCGCTGGCGGTCACCCGGGCGGCGGCGAGCGCCTCGTCCCAGCCGGTACGGCCCGTCGCCAGCCGGATCCAGGTGAGCGGGTCGGTCTCGACCACATTGGGCGGCGTCCCCCTGGTGTGCCGGGGGCCCTCGACACACTGCACCACCGTGTACGGCGGGATCCGCACCTCGACCGAGCCGCCCGGGGCCTTCACGGCGAGCGTGTCCGCGAGGAGCCGTACGCAGGCGGCGAGGGCCTGCCGTTCGAGGGGGATGTCACGGCCGGTCGCGGCGTTCAGGTCATCGGTGTGGACGATCAGTTCCACGGCACGCGTGACCAGGTGGTCGCCGAGCCGCATCGCACCCCGCCGCGTGGCGATCGGCCGGTCGTCGGTGTTGACCTCGAGGGTGTCCGAGAGAGCCCTGGCGGTCCGGTCGTACAGCTCGCCGATGGCCTCGGCGGTGGTGCCCGGGAGGGCGGTGCTCTCGAGCGCGGAAGCGGTCTCGCGGGTGCTCTCGTCGATCGCCGCCGCCTGTTCGACCGTGCGCATCGGCCAGTCGAGCAGGGCGAAGTCCTGCTTCGGCGGCTCCGGGAGGGCGGCGGCACCCGCCACCGCTCCGGTGGCCAGCGCGATATGCACGGCGAGGTCGCGCACGGTCCAGGTCCCGAGCCTGGTCGGCGCCGCCAGCTCCTCGGGGGAGAGCGTCACCACCGCCTGCCTTACATGACCGAGCTGCGCGAGCACCGCGGCGCGGATCTTGGCGTGGTCGTAGCTGCGGGTGCGTCTCCTGGCCGGTGGCATGGCGTGAGGCTAGCCCAACCCGGCTCGGCCCAACTCGGCGCGGGGATACGCCACAGAACGGTCGTCGCGGCATATGAGGGCTCTCACCAGGACCTCGTCCCGGTGAGAGCCCTCGTACTCGTGCTCAGGCGAACAGACCCGGAATGGTCTCCTCGTGCGCCGTGCGCAGCTCGCTCAGCGGAATGCCGAACTCGCCCTGCACCTCCACCGCCTCCCCGTCGACCACGCCGATCCGGGTCGCGGGCAGACCTCGCGCCCCGCACATGTCCGTGAAGCGGAGCTCCTCGCTGCGTGGGACGGAGACGACCGCACGGCCCGCCGACTCGCTGAAGAGGAACGTGAACGCGTCGAGCCCGTCGGGCACGATCAGCCGCGCACCCGTACCGCCGCGCAGGCAGGACTCGGTGACCGCCTGGATCAGACCGCCGTCGGACAGGTCGTGCGCCGCGTCGACCATGCCGTCACGGGACGCCGAGATCAGGATCTCGGCCAGCAGCCGCTCCCGCTCCAGGTCGACCTTGGGCGGCAGTCCGCCGAGATGACCGTGGACCACCTGCGACCAGGCTGAACCGCCGAACTCCTCGCGGGTGTCACCCAGCAGGTAGAGCAGCTGACCCTCCTCGGCGAACGCCATCGGCGTACGGCGCGTCACGTCGTCGATCACGCCCAGCACCGCCACGACCGGCGTCGGGTGGATCGCCGTCTCGCCCGTCTGGTTGTAGAGCGAGACATTGCCACCGGTCACCGGGGTGCCGAGGGTCTGGCAGGCGTCCGCGAGCCCCCGGGTGGCCTCGGCGAACTGCCACATCACGGCCGGGTCCTCGGGCGAGCCGAAGTTCAGGCAGTCCGAGACCGCCAGCGGCTTGGCGCCGGTCGCGGCGACATTGCGGTACGCCTCGGCCAGCGCGAGCTGCGCGCCCGCGTACGGGTCGAGCTTCGCGTACCGGCCGTTGCCGTCCGTCGCGACCGCGACACCGAGGTTGGTGTCCGGGTCGATCCGCACCATGCCGGAGTCCTCGGGCTGGGAGAGCACGGTGTTGCCCTGCACGAAGCGGTCGTACTGGTCCGTGATCCAGGACTTCGAGGCCTGGTTCGGGGACGAGACGAGACTCAGGACCTGCTCACGCAGCTCCTCGCCGCCGGCCGGGCGCGGCAGCCTGCCCGCGTCGTCGGCCTGGAGGTCGTCCTGCCAGTCGGGGCGGGCGTACGGACGCTCGTACACCGGGCCCTCGTGGGCGACCGTGCGCGGCGGCACGTCCACGATCTGCTCGCCGTGCCAGAAGATCTCGAGCCGCTCGCCGTCGGTCACCTCACCGATCACGGTGGCGATGACATCCCACTTCTCACAGATCTCCATGAAGCGGTCGACGTACCGCGGCTCCACGATCGCGCACATACGCTCCTGCGACTCGCTCATGAGGATCTCCTCGGGCGAGAGGGTCGCGTCACGCAGCGGCACGGTGTCGAGCTCGACCCGCATACCGCCCGAACCGGCGCTCGCCAGCTCGGAGGTGGCGCAGGACAGGCCCGCGCCGCCGAGGTCCTGAATACCGGCGACCAGCTTCTCCTTGAAGACTTCCAGGGTGCACTCGATGAGGAGCTTCTCCTGGAAGGGGTCGCCCACCTGGACGGCGGGGCGCTTGGCCGGCTTCGTGTCGTCGAAGGTCTCGGAGGCGAGCACGGACACGCCGCCGATGCCGTCGCCGCCGGTGCGGGCGCCGTAGAGGATCACCTTGTTGCCCGCTCCGGAGGCCTTCGCAAGGTGGATGTCCTCGTGCTTCATCACACCCACGCACAGGGCGTTGACCAGCGGGTTTCCCTGGTAGCAGGGGTCGAATACGACCTCGCCGCCGATGTTCGGCAGGCCCAGGCAGTTGCCGTAGCCGCCGATGCCCGCGACGACACCCGGCAGGACGCGCTTGGTGTCGGTGTGGAGGGCGGAGCCGAAACGCAGCGGGTCCATCACGGCCACGGGCCGGGCACCCATGGCGAGGATGTCGCGGACGATGCCGCCGACGCCGGTGGCCGCGCCCTGGTAGGGCTCGATATAGCTGGGGTGGTTGTGCGACTCGACCTTGAAGGTGACCGCGTATCCCTGACCGACGTCCACGACGCCCGCGTTCTCGCCGATGCCGACGAGCAGGGCGTCGTTCTCGGGCGCCTTGTCGCCGAACTGGCGCAGATGGACCTTGCTGCTCTTGTACGAGCAGTGCTCGGACCACATCACGGAGTACATCGCCAGCTCGGCGCCGGTCGGGCGGCGGCCGAGGATCTCGCGGATCCGCGTGTACTCGTCCTCCTTGAGGCCTAGCTCCTTCCAGGGCTGCTCGGTCTCGGGCGTCTCGGCGGCGTGCTTGACGGTGTCGAGGGTCATGCGGCAACCAGCTTCTTGATGATCGAAGTGAAGAAACCGAGGCCGTCCGTGCCGCCGGTGCCGATCAGCGGCTCCACGGCGTGCTCGGGGTGCGGCATCAGACCGACGACGTTGCCCGCGGCGTTGGTGATGCCCGCGATGTCGCGCAGCGAGCCGTTCGGGTTCCGGTCCAGGTAGCGGAACGCGACCCGGCCCTCGGCCTCCAGCTCGTCGAGCGTGCGCTCGTCGGCGACGTACCGGCCGTCCATGTTCTTCAGCGGGACGGAGATCTCCTGGCCCTGCTCGTAGTCGGCGGTCCAGGCGGTCTCCGCGTTCTCCACGCGCAGCTTCTGGTCGCGGCAGATGAAGTGGAGATGGTTGTTCCGCAGCATCGCGCCCGGCAGCAGATGGGCCTCGGTGAGGATCTGGAAGCCGTTGCAGATACCGAGGACCGGCAGCCCGGCCTTCGCCCCGTCGATGAGGGACTCCATCACCGGCGAGAACCGGGAGATGGCGCCCGCGCGCAGATAGTCCCCGTAGGAGAAGCCGCCCGCGAGGACGACCGCGTCGACCTGCTTGAGGTCCTTGTCGCGATGCCACAGCGACACGGGCTCCGCGCCCGCGAGGCGGACGGCGCGCAGTGCGTCCTGGTCGTCGAGCGTGCCGGGGAAGGTGACGACTCCGATACGAACGGTCACGACTCGACCTTTACGACGAAGTCCTCGATGACGGTGTTGGCGAGGAACGTTTCGGCCATCTCGTGGATACGGGCGAGGGCGGCGTCATCGACCGGCCCCTCCACCTCGAGCTCGAAACGCTTCCCCTGACGGACGTCCGCGATCCCCTCGAAGCCCAGGCGGGGCAGTGCACGCTGCACAGCCTGGCCCTGCGGGTCGAGGATCTCCGGCTTGAGCATGACGTCGACTACGACGCGTGCCACTGGCACTCCCGGTGGTGTGGTGCTGAAGGCGGTTCCCTCAGCGTACCCGCCCCGAAAATCTACGCGCATAGATATGCAGAGAAAACGCGAGGAAGGCACAGAGAAGGCGCAGAGAAGTCCGGCAGGAAATCCGAAGGAAAACGGGTTGGCCCCATTGTGGATGACACGCTGAAGCAATTGTCAGGGCTTCACAATGCGACACCGGCGGCTGTACAAAGGAATACAGCGGAAAGCAGCATCACCCCCGCCGCAGCCGGAAACTTCGGTATCGCCGCACGTCAGCACCGGCCCGGTCCGGCCAACAGGCCGGACCATCCGGTCAGGCGGCAGCGAAACCGCACGAAAGGACCTATATCCGTGGCTCAGCGTGTAGTAGTCACTCTCTCCGACGACATCGACGGCGGAGAAGCAGCGGAAACGGTCAAGTTCGGCCTGGACGGGAAGTCATACGAGATCGACCTCAATCCCGCCAATGCAAAGAAACTACGCAAGGCCCTCGCACCGTACATGGCTGCTGGACGCAAGGCGGCGAAGTATCCGGGCAAGGCGCGCCAGGAATACCGGCACACCACTCTGGAGCCGGACCCCGCGGCCGTCCGCGCCTGGGCCCAGTCCAACAAGATGGAGGTACCGGCCCGCGGCCGGATCCCCAAGCGGGTGTACGAGGCGTTCCGCCAGGCGAGCTGAGCACGCCGCGGCCGGCGGACCCAGTCGGGAACACTCCCGACCGGCGACCGAACGGCACCCGCCGCGAACCGAGTTGCACGGCACCCCCGCAGGTGGGCTAGAGTCTGGAACACGTCGAGAGGCGAGGCCCAGAGGCCAAACCTCCCGGAGCGTGCGGGTGTAGTTCAGTAGTAGAACAGCCCTCTTCCAGAGGGAAGGCGCAGTGTGCAATTCCTGTCACCCGCTCTGCACCACGTAACGGCCACTCCGGTGGATCGGGTACAGTGGTGGACGCACCGCCCGGTGAAAGCCGAAGCGGGAGCACTGCGGACGTGGCTCAGTTGGTAGAGCATCACCTTGCCAAGGTGAGGGTCGCGAGTTCGAATCTCGTCGTCCGCTCAGGTGGCAAAGGCCCCGGTCATCAGACCGGGGCCTTTGTCGTGTGCGCACTTCACCCCGCGCTTCCATCCGCAGGAACTGTCCGGGCGAACGCGCCGCCAGTGCTGACATTTGTCATTTGCCCCGATGGCAGCGCGCACTGCCGGCCGACCCGCTCGGGCGGAAGCCTTGGAATATGGCAACGACCGAGGGGTTTGTCATCGAGGCCGGTGAGCTGCGCCGTAGCTACGCCGGTGGGTTCGAGGCCGTGAGCGGAATCACCTTCTCCGTGGCACGGGGTGCGTTGTTCGCGCTGCTCGGCACGAACGCCGCGGGCAAGACGTCCACCGTCGAGCTGCTCGAGGGACTCGCCGCGCCGAGCGGCGGCACCGTGCGGGTGCTCGGCCATGACCCGTACCGTGAGCGCGCCGCCGTACGGCCCAGGACCGGGGTGATGCTCCAGGAGGGCGGTTTCCCCTCCGACCTGACGGTCAGCGAGACCGTGCGCCTGTGTGAGGGCTGCACCAGCGGGGCTCGCCCTTCCGGGGAGTCTCTTGAACTCGTGGGCCTCGGCCACCGGTCCGGCATCCGGGTCAAGCAGCTCTCCGGTGGCGAGCGCCGGCGTCTCGATCTGGCACTGTCCCTGCTCGGACGGCCCGAGGTGCTCTTCCTCGACGAGCCAACGACCGGGCTCGACGCGGAAGGCCGCCGGGACACCTGGCGGTTGGTGCGGGAGCTGCGGGACACGGGCACCACCGTGCTGCTGACCACGCACTACATGGAGGAGGCGGAAGCGCTCGCCGACCGGCTCGCGATCATGCACCGGGGCCGGATCGTCGCCACCGGCACACCGGCAGCGGTCTCGGCCTCACGCCCGGCCCGTATCCCCTTCCTGCTTCCCGGCGACGTCCCGCCGGGAAGGCCGCCGCTCACGCTGCACGCCGCGGCCGAAGGGCAGCGCATCGAGATCCGGACGCACCGGCTCCGGCAGTCCCTCGGTGAACTGCTCGAGCTGGGCCGCCGATTCCGGGGTGGCCCTGGAAGGGCTTGACGCCCGCTCGGCCACCCTGGAGGAAGCCTTCCTGTACATCGCGCGATCGGACACGGGCGAAGCAGCGTCCCACCGCACGGTACCGCTGACCCCCGGGAAGGTACGAACACCCGGAATCGGCCGGAACAGCCGGGACAGCCGGAACAGGAGGACAACCGTGAGCAAGGACCGTGTCCGGGTGCTGCTCGCCGACGACGAGCACCTCATCCGGTGCCCTCGCCGCCCTGCTCGCCCTCGAGGAAGACCTGTCGTCGTGGCGGAGGCGGCCTCCGGCCCGGAGGCTCTCGCCATGGCCCGGGCGCACCGGCCCGATGTCGCGGTGCCGGATCTCCAGATGCCCGGCGCCGGCGGTGTGACGGTGGCCACAGAGCCGCGGACCGCGCTGCCCGGATGCCAGACCATGATCGTCACCAGTCATGGCCGCCCGGGGCATCTGAAGCGCGCTCTGGCAGCGGGGGTGCGCGGCTTCGTCCCCAAGGCCGTCAGTGCCCAGCGGCTCGCGGAGATCATCCGTACCGTCCGGGCCCGGAAACCGCTACGTGGACCCGGAATTGGCCGCCGACGCCATCTACGCGGGGGACTCGCCCCTGACGGCCCGCGAGGCCGAGGTCCTGGAGCTCGCCGCCGACGGTGCGCCCATCGCGGGGATCGCCGCACGAGCCGCGCTGTCCCCCGGGACGGTACGCGACTATCTGTCCTCGGTGGCCTCGAAACTGGGCGCCGGCAACCGGCACACCGCCGTGCGTCTCGCACGGCAGCCAGGTTGGGTATAGTGGCTTCCGCGCCACGGCGCATGCGGACGTAGCTCAGTTGGTAGAGCGCAACCTTGCCAAGGTTGAGGTCGCGAGTTCGAGCCTCGTCGTCCGCTCAAGTCAAAGCCCCCGGCCCTTCGGCCGGGGGCTTTGTCGTGCCCCCGGGGCGAGACCTATGACCAGCGGATGCCGGTCAGCAGCTCGTATGCCTCCACGTACTTGGCCCGGGTCGCGTCCACGACCTCCTGCGGCAGCGGGGGCGGGGGCTGCTCGCTCTTGCGGTCCCAGCCGGAGGCGGGCGACGTGAGCCAGTCCCGCACGTACTGCTTGTCGTACGACGGCTGGGCCCGGCCCGGCTGCCAGGAGTCGGCGGGCCAGAACCGCGAGGAGTCCGGGGTCAGCACCTCGTCGGCGATGACCAGTTCCGGCTCGGCCCCGTCCGCGGTGGCGAAGCCGAACTCGAACTTGGTGTCCGCGAGGATGATCCCCCGCTCGCGCGCGATATCCCTGGCGCGCCCGTACACCGCGAGGGTCTGCCGGCGCAGCAGCGCGGCGGTCTCCGCGCCGACCTGGTGGGCGACCTCCTCGTACGAGACGTTCTCGTCGTGGTCGCCGACGGCGGCCTTGGTGGCGGGGGTGAAGATCGGGGCGGGCAGCTCCGAGCCGTCCACGAGCCCCTCGGGGAGGCCGAGACCGCAGACGGTGCGGGTGGCGTTGTACTCGACCAGACCGGATCCGGTGAGATAGCCCCGGGCCACACACTCGACCGGGACCATGTCCAGGGCCTTGCACACGAGGGTGCGCCCCTCCCAGTCGGCGGGCGCCCCGGCCGGGAGGTCGGTGGAGAGCACGTGGTGGGGGACGAGGTCCTCAAGGCGCTCGAACCACCACAGCGACAGCTGGGTGAGGACCCGGCCCTTGTCGGGGATCTCGGTCGGCAGAACCCAGTCGTACGCGGACATCCGGTCGCTCGCGACCATCACGAGCTCACCGCCCTCGGTGCGGTACAGATCACGCACCTTGCCCGTGTGGAGGTGCGTCAGCCCCGGGACCTGAAGCGGCTCGGGCTTTTCTACGAATCCGGACACGGTTCCTCCGCGTGGTTATATCCAAGGCCTCCCGATTGTCTCCCACCCGGCCCGGCCGGGTGCAGCCAGGGCACGCAGGTCAGCGCCGCACCGCCGCGGTGTGCTCGATCCGGCTCGCGAGGGGCCCCCACCGCGGAACCCGATGAACGCCTCCCGGTCACGCGACCTGGCCTTGCCTCGGATTCCGGCGTCGGGACCGCGGGTTCCGGCGTGGTGGTGCGTCAGTCCCGCTTGCAGATCCGGTCGAGCAGGTTGGCGGTCGCGCGCTGGACCCGGGAATCCACATGCCCTGGCCGGTCGAGCGCCGGGGACCAGGCGAAGGTCCCCGAGGCGAAGACCCAGGCTCCGGAAGGGGCGCGGTAGAGGGAGGTCTCCTGGTGCCTGATGACACCCTCCCCGTCCTGGTAGGGGGAGTGGGCCAGCAGCATGCGGCCCTGGTGCTCGGGGAGCGCGGTGCGGGGGAAGTAGCGGTCGGCCTCGCCCGCGACCAGACCGGTGATCTCGTCGCCTTCGCCCGCTCCGGTGGCCTCCCACAGCCAGTGCTCCGCGTTGCGCACCACCAGGGGGTGCGGTTCGGGGACTCGGCCGGCGTACTGGATGCCGAGGAGTTGCTGCTCCGCACGCCCGGCCTCGCGCCAGAGGGCGGGTCGGCCTGGACCGCGACGCTTGCGGCAGGTGAGCAGGCGGTCGGGGACGCCCGAGGCGGACGGGCCCAGCTCGACCTGCCAGTACATGGTGTTGGCGGAGAGGAACACCAGGGACGTGCCGTGGTCACGGGCGGACTCGACGGTGCGGCGCATGGGCGCCGACCAGTACTCGTCATGGCCGGGGAACACCAGGCCCCGGTAGCGGGCGGGATCGACCCGGCCCGCGTGCAGGTCGCGGGTGTCGGCGTAAGCCAGGTGGTAGCCGTAGCGCTCGGCCCAGCGGATGAAGTCGTAGGCGTGCCCGACATGGAGGGGCAGGCCGGCGCCCGCGTAGGGGCGGTCGAAGGACACGGTGGTCGCGGCGTCCTCCTCGCCAAGGAGCCGGCCGTGTTCGTCCCAGGCGTGGTAGAGGCTGGCGCCGGTCCTGCCGTCTTCCGGATAGAGGTTGTACGCCTGCCAGGTGACGTCGGGGAGCAGCAGGAGCAGATCGGCCGGATGGTCGTCCCGCACGGTGAAGGGGATGTGGGAGCGGTAGCCGTCCGCGGTGGTGAGCACGGCCACGTACGCCCCGATCGACCAGTACGAAGGGACCTGGAGGCGCCAGGAGAGCCACCAGTGGTGGCAGGAGACCGTGCGTTCGGCGGTGAGCGGTGCCGGCTGGACGATGCCGGAGAGCCTCGGACTCGTGGTGATCTTGGATGCGCCGTCGCCGCCGTAGTGGCCGATGCGGTAGACGTCGACGGAGAACTGCTGCGGCGGGTTGACGGTCACATGGAAGTCGATGGCCTCACCAGGGGCGACCGCTCCGCTGGAAGCGAAGCCCTTGATCTGGCGGCGCACGTCATCGGCGGTGCGGGGACGGCCCCGGGTGCCGCCTCCCCGGCCCGGGTCGGGGTCCGCGTACCAGGGGACGACCTGGCCGGTGTCGTCGAAGTACTGCTCACTGCCCCGCAGCCAGGGCAGCGGGCCCTGTCCGAAGGGATCGGAGACGGCATGTGCGAGGGCGCCTGACTCCCAGCGCCGGATCTGCTCCGCCCCCATGTCACACCCCTCTTCCGACCACTGTTCTGATGGATTGCACGGGCCGTCACCCTGGCTTCACTGCTTCAGGCGGCGCCATTCCCCAGCACATCACATAACGCACGCACTCCGTCACCGTTCGTCGCGAATTTACGTGAACGGAATGCGCCATTCCTGGCTGTGCCGTCCGGCGGCCCCGGCTGCACCGCCACACCGCCGCCTCCGCGTCGTCACACGAGCCGGATGGGCTTCTCCGGGCGGACCCCCACCTTCGTGAACCAGTCGCGCAGCGGCTCTGGGTCACCGTCCTCGACCAGGCTGAGCACCCGGCCGCCCAGGTCCGCGCTGCGCACACCGCCGACGAGGAGGGCGGGGCCGTCGAGCCAGTCGAGTCCAGGAGCGGCGCCGGCGGTGTCGACGGCCGCGCAGCAGACCATGGCGATGACGTGGTCCGCGAGCAGTTCACGGGCGGTGCGCGGCGGCTGGAGCGGGAAGAGCGGCAGGGGTTCCGTGACCCAGACGTGCGGGGTGTCGCCGCCCAGCGCCTCGGTGCCGGTGGCCGTGCATCCGGGCGGGCTCGCTGATCCGGTGGCCCCCGCGGTCCGCTCGCGTGCGGCCTCCTCACGGGCGACTGCCGCACTGATCCCGGCCGCGAGTGCGCTGCCGTGGCCGGAGTCCGCCTCTGGCTCCGTGGACGCGACCGGGCCGCCCGCGGACGGATCCGCAGTGGACGGCCCTGCGGCGCAGAGGTAGTCCATCACCCGGGCGAGGTTCGGCCCCGCGGGCGCGGCGGCGGGCCGTACGCCCATGGCGTCCAGGACACGGTGGAGCCTGGCCGCTTCCGTACGCCACTTGCGATCCACGACCTCTTCCGGATACGCCTGCCAGTCCACCGGCGCCCAGTCGGCTCCGCCTTCGCCCGGGCACCCGTGGAAGAGCCGCGCGGCGAGCAGGGACGCGGCCTCGTCGACGGCGCCCGGCTCCTCCAGCAGATCGCAGGCGGGACGTTCGCCCAGCCGGGAGGTGAAGCCCTCGGCCAGCCGGTCGCGGCGGGACAGCTCGGTCAGCGCGGAGACCACCCCGGCGTCGAGCCGGGACGGCCAGCGCCCCATCCGCCAGGCGGGCAGTGCCACCCGCGTCAGCAGCCGGTCCCAGCCCGCGTAGGCGAGGCCGACCTGCTCCTGAGCCACGATTCGCAGACCGTAGTCCACAGTCTGTGCACGCGCGGACGCCGCCGCGGCGACCGCGCGTTCCATCTCGGCGGCGTGCACCCGGCAGCCGCGCAGCAGAACCCGTGCGATGCGGCCCGCGAGGCCGAGCGCGGGCCCGCGGACCAGACCGAGTCCCGGCCGGGCAGCGGCCCCGACGGCGGCGTCGAGGCCACGGATGAAGCGGCGGGCCGCGGCTATGTCGGGGTGGGCGGACGGCCCCGTGCCCGCGACAACAGGGGCCAGCACGGCCCTCAGCTCGGCGACCCGCATCCACCACAGGAAGGGCGAGCCGATCACCAGCACGGGCGGGGTGGAGGTGCGCTGGGCGCCGCCCGATATCGCCTGCGACACGAACGTGCCCGCGCCCGTGCCGTGGCCCTGACCCGGCGCCGTCGGGGATTTCGGCCGGGTCGCGGGGTGGGTCCGGTCCTCGAGCCAGCTGTCGCAGTCGGGCGTGAGGGCTATCGCGGACGGCACGGGAACGTCCAGCCGGTCGGCGAGCTCCTCCACCAGCCGGTACAGATCGGGGGCCGACCCCTGGGACAGCTCCACCGTGGGGCTGACGGCCGGTCTCGCCCGGGCGATCACCAGCGCCACGGCCGCCGCGAACAGCAGCACCACGACCGCGGCCGACGTGACCGCCCAGCGCGCGGCATCCCAGCCGCTGCCGCCCCCGATGGTGCCCGTGGCCTCCCCGGCCAGCAGCACGACGGCGGCTGCCGCTGGCAGCAGCGCCAGGGCCAGTGCCCTGCTGCGGACGCGCAGCACAGCAAGGGCCCGGGAACGGGCGACCTGCGCGCCCGCCTCCTCACCGATACCGGTTCCGGACACGGCCGGACTCACCCCCTCTGCCCCTCAGCCCTGCGGCGGTGTAGGTCACGACCCCACTGTGGCACCCACCACCGACATCGCAATGCCGGTGGGCCAAGTGCCGGAACGCCTGCGCCGCACCCTAGTTGGGGCTGCGGCAGCCGTCATCCGGATGGCCGAGCCATCACTCGATGGAATGGCCTTGGGCAAAGGGAATGACGGGCCGAAGGAGCTGTGGGTTCACTCCCCTTCCGCTACCCGCGGGCCCCGCGGGTTCACTCCCCCGCGGCCTTGCGGGCGATGTCCGTACGGTGCTGTGAGCCGTCGAGCCGGATACGGCCGACTGCCTCATAGGCACGCTCCCGGGCCTGCGCGAGATCCTCGCCGGTCGCGGTCACCGACAGCACACGGCCACCGGCACTGACGACCGTCCCGCCGTCGTTCCTGGTGCCGGCGTGCAGCACGTAGGCGTGCGGGGCGTCCTGCCCGGCGACCTCCGCCAGTCCCTCGATCGGGTCACCGGTGCGCGGCGTACCCGGGTAGTTGTGCGAGGCGACGACCACGGTGACGGCGGCGTCGTCGCGCCACTTGAGCGGTGGCTCGTTCTCGAGGGTGCCCCGCGCCGCGCTCAGCAGGAGGCCCGCGAGCGGGGTCTTGAGGCGGGCCAGGACCACCTGGGTCTCGGGGTCACCGAAGCGGGCGTTGAACTCGATCACCCGTACGCCCCGGCTGGTGATCGCGAGACCCGCGTACAGCAGTCCGGAGAAGGGGGTGCCCCGCCGGTGCATCTCGTCCACCGTCGGCTGGAGCACGTTCTCCATGACGTCCTCGACCAGCTTCGGGTCGGCCCAGGGCAGTGGGGAGTACGCCCCCATGCCACCGGTGTTCGGCCCCTGGTCGTCGTCGAGTGCCCGCTTGAAGTCCTGGGCCGGCTGGAGGGGCAGCACGGTCTCGCCGTCCGTGACGGCGAAGAGGGAGACCTCGGGGCCGTCGAGGTACTCCTCGATGACCACCCGTCCGCAGGCGAGCGCGTGCTCGCGCGCCTCGGCCACGTCCTCGGTCACCACGACGCCCTTGCCGGCCGCCAGCCCGTCGTCCTTGACCACGTACGGGGGGCCGAAGGCGTCCAGCGCCTCGTCCACCTCTTCCGGGCTGGTGCAGATGTACGAGCGGGCGGTGGGTACGTTCGCCGCGGCCATGATCTCCTTGGCGAACGCCTTGGAGCCCTCGATCCGGGCGGCCTCCCGGGACGGGCCGAAGCAGGCGATACCGGCCGCGCGCACCGCGTCGGCGACACCGGCCACGAGCGGGGCCTCGGGCCCGACGACGACGAGGTCGGCTTCGAGGCCGGTCGCGAGCGCGGCCACGGCGTCGCCGTCGAGGGCGTCCACCGGATGCAGCTCGGCGACCTCGGCGATTCCGGCATTGCCGGGCGCGCAGTGCAGAGCGGTGACGTCGGGGTCGAGAGAGAGAGAGCGGCACAGGGCGTGTTCGCGGGCGCCGCCGCCGATGACGAGGACCTTCACGGCAGCCAGGGTAGCCCGCGGGCCGAGGTCGACCTTGTGCGGGCCACCCAAGCGGCCACCCTTACTCGTTTGTGTATTCCTCCACGACCGTGGCACCGAGCTCTCGGACGATCAGATCGTGCCCGGAGAGCGCGGAGTCCACGAGGTCCGGATCGTCCTCCTCCGGGATGTCGTCCTCCAGCGCCACAGCCGGCGGGCGCACGGGCCCGGCGTCCTCGGGGCGCGGTGCCTCGGGGGCGGACGACGGCCCCGACTGCTCCGGGCGCGGCTGAGCAGGAGCGGGCGCTGGAGCAGGAGCGGAGGGCGGCTGTGCGGCATAGGAGACCGCGGAGGCCGACGGCGCCGACGGCTGGCCGGGGCCGGGACGGCCGCCGTAGCCCCCGCCCCCACCGGGACCTGAGCCCGGTGGCGGGCCCGCACCACCGGACGGATCGATGATCGCCTCGATCTTCCACTGCACGTTGAACTGCTCGGCCAGCGCCTGGCGGAGCACTTCCTCGCTGCCGCTGCTCGCGAAGTTGTCCCGGGCCCCCGCGTTGATGAAGCCGAGCTGGAGCGTGGCGCCGTCGAACCCCGCGACCTGGGCGTTCTGGCTGAGCAGGATCCAGGTGAAGCGGCGGCGGTTCTTGACCGCCTCCAGGATGGCGGGCCACATGTTGCGCACCTGGGCGGCGCCTTGGGCCGCTCCCGGCGAGACGGTGGAGCTCGCCGGAACCGGGCTGGGCGCGACGGGAGCGTGATCGGCGGGGGCCGGCTCGGCCGGGGCAGACCGCCCCTGGCCGGGCGCGGCGGCGGATGGCCAGGCACCGGGGCGCTGCGCGGACGCGGCCGTGGACGAGGGCGCGGCCGCGGGCGCCTGGCCGGAGCCACCACCCGGCCAGGCTCCCGGCCGGGGCGCGCCGGACTCGGGCGCGGGTGGCTCGGGCTGATCCTGTGCCGCTTCGGGCAGGTCGGGGACGACAGGCGGCGCGGGTGCCACCGGCACGGACGGCATCGGCGTCGACTGCGGCTGTGTCTGTGGCTCCGCGACAGGCCCGCGAGCGGCCGCACGCGCAGCGGCCGCGCCGCCACCCTGACCGGACGGACCGTGCGGGCCGGCCGGCATATGGGCGTCGGTGGCCGGTACGTATCCGACTGCGGGCACCTGTCCGGCCGCGGGGAAGGAGACGCCGCGCTCCAACCGGTCGAGCCGCGCCTGGAGCGAACGCTCGTCGTCGAAGGCGGCGGGAAGCAGTACCCGGGCGCAGATCAGCTCGAGCTGAAGCCTCGGCGAGGTGGCTCCGCGCATCTCGGTGAGCCCCGTGTTGACAAGGTCCGCCGCCCTGCTGAGCTCGGCGGCACCGAAGACCTGGGCCTGGGCCTGCATCCGTTCGACCACGTCCGCGGGCGCGTCGATGAGCCCCTTTCCGGCCGCGTCCGGCACCGCCGCGAGGATCACCAGGTCGCGCAGGCGCTCCAGCAGATCGGCGACGAACCTACGCGGATCGTTGCCGCCCTCGATGACCCGGTCGACCACCTCGAACGCCGCGGCCCCGTCCCCCGCCGCGAACGCGTCCACGACGGAGTCCAGCAGCGCCCCGTCCGTATAACCGAGCAGGGCCGTCGCCATGGCATACGTCACGCCGTCGTCGGCGGCACCGGCGAGGAGCTGGTCCATCACGGACATCGAGTCACGCACGGACCCCGCCCCGGCCCGCACGACCAGGGGCAGCACCCCGTCCTCGACGGGAATCCCCTCACGGCCGCAGACCTCGCCCAGATAGTCCCTGAGCGTCCCGGGCGGCACGAGGCGGAACGGATAGTGGTGCGTCCTGGACCGGATGGTCCCGATGACCTTCTCGGGCTCGGTGGTGGCGAAGATGAACTTGAGGTGCTCCGGAGGCTCCTCGACCACTTTCAGCAGGGCGTTGAACCCCGCCGGCGTGACCATGTGGGCCTCGTCGATGATGTAGATCTTGTACCGGCTGGCCGCCGGTCCGAAGAAAGCCTTCTCGCGCAGCTCACGAGCGTCGTCCACACCACCGTGCGAAGCGGCGTCGATCTCGATGACATCGATGGACCCCGGCCCGTTCCGCGCGAGGTCCCGGCACGACTGGCACTCCCCGCAGGGGGTCGGCGTGGGCCCCTGCTCGCAGTTCAGACAGCGCGCGAGGATGCGGGCACTGGTCGTCTTGCCGCACCCGCGCGGCCCGCTGAACAGGTACGCGTGATTGACCCGGTTGTTGCGCAGCGCCTGCTGCAACGGGTCGGTGACATGCTCCTGCCCGATGACCTCGGCGAAGGACTCGGGACGGTAGCGGCGGTACAAGGCAAGGGACGACACACCTATGAGGTTATCGGGGCCCACCGACATCCGGCCCCGCCCCACGAAACCCGCACGCCCGCCACCCACGCCGCGCACTCCGCCGTGGTCGGGGACCCCGCCGTGGCCGGACACGCAAACGCCCCCCACGCACCCGCCAGAGCCGACCTACCCTTGCTGCCTTCCGGCCCTGGGGGAGTTCAGTCAGATAGCGCCACGTGAGGGGCTCCGCACAGAGTACCTGATGGCAGGGGTCGGGAACGAGTTCGCGAGCACTCCTTCGCGTCATGTAATGTTCTCGACGGAGGATTCGCCTAGAGGCCTAGGGCGCACGCTTGGAAAGCGTGTTGGGGGCAACCCCTCACGAGTTCGAATCTCGTATCCTCCGCCAGTGCCTCACCGGGCACGAAGTCGAAGGGCCCCACCGTTCGCGGTGGGGCCCTTCGACATGGTCCCAACCCCCGTTGCCCTGGCCTTTGTCCATAAGGCTGTTGCAGGGGCTCCCCGGATCGCCTTCTCGATCTTCCGGGCCGCCCCTTCCCGCGAACCCCGGCAGCCGCTGAACCGCACTGCCGGTGCGGCGTCAGGCCACGTTCATCCCTGGGAAGCCGACCTCCCGGGCGAGGATCGCGTAGACGTACTCGCTGCCCCAGCCCCAGTCGTTGCGGTCGTTCTCGATCAGGTGCGCCTCACGACGCATCGACAGCCGCTCGCAGATCCGCTCCGACGCCGCGTTCTCCGCGTCGAGGCGGGCGTACAAGCGGTGCACGGACAGCTCCCGGAAGGCCAGGTCGCGCAGTGCGAGCGCGGCCTCCGTGGCGTAACCACGGCCGCTGTGGGCGGGATGGAAGACCCAACCGATCTCGGCCTGCCCGGCGGAGGCGCTCGACAACGTGACCTGGACCTCGCCTATCACCCCGGGGGCGTCGCGGCGGCAGACCGCCAGCGTGAGGTTGTCGCCGTCCTCCTTCCAGTAAGTGCCCTGTCCGATACGTTCGATCACCTCGGCGCAGCGCGCGCGGTCACGCGGTGGCCGGTACAGATACCTGGCCACACCAGGCAGCCCTTGGTACGCGTACATGTCGTCGATGTCATCCGCCGTGAACAGGCGGAGGGCCAACCGCTCCGTCATGACCGGCTGAGAGGTCACGGGCACATACATGTGCATCCAACTTCCCCAGTAGCAAACAGGATGGGCATCCCATCATCAGCAGACACGGGCGGTCTGACACCTGGATTTAGCCGGAGAACCGGCTGCCCCGGCCGCTGGAGTCCGTCCAGCGGCCGGGGTTGGCCATGCGGGAGACGAGGGGCCCTGACCTACGCGCCGACGTAGTCCGCAAGGTGCTCGCCCGTGAGGGTGGAGCGGGCCGCGACCAGGTCGGACGGGGTGCCCTCGAACACGATCCGGCCGCCGTCGTGGCCTGCGCCGGGACCCAGGTCGATGATCCAGTCCGCGTGGGCCATGACCGCCTGGTGGTGCTCGATGACGATCACCGACTTGCCCGAGTCGACCAGCCGGTCGAGCAGACCGAGCAGCTGCTCGACATCCGCGAGGTGCAGTCCGGTGGTCGGCTCGTCGAGGATGTAGACACCGCCCTTGTCCCCCATGTGCGTGGCCAGCTTGAGCCGCTGCCGCTCGCCGCCGGACAGCGTGGTCAGCGGCTGGCCCAGGCTGAGATAGCCGAGCCCGACGTCCGCGAGCCGTTCGAGGATCTTGTGCGCGGCGGGGGTACGCGCCTCGCCGGCGCCGAAGAACCGCTCGGCGTCCGTCACGGACATCGCGAGCACCTCGCTGATGTCACGGCCGCCGAGGTGGTACTCCAGCACCGAGGGCTGGAACCGCTTCCCCTCGCAGTCCTCGCAGGTCGTGGCGACCCCGGCCATCATCGCCAGATCGGTGTAGATGACGCCGGCGCCGTTGCAGGTCGGGCAGGCACCCTCCGAATTGGCACTGAACAGTGCCGGCTTCACCCCGTTGGCCTTGGCGAACGCCTTGCGGATCGGCTCCAGCAGTCCGGTGTACGTCGCCGGGTTGCTCCGTCGTGAACCGCGGATCGGGGCCTGGTCGACCGACACCACACCCCCGTCGGCGGGAACCGAGCCGTGCACGAGCGAGCTCTTGCCCGAACCCGCCACACCCGTGATCACGGTGAGCACCCCGAGCGGGATGTCGACGTCGACGCCCTGGAGGTTGTTCGCCGTCGCTCCCCGGATCGCCAGCGCCGCGGTGGACTCGCGGACCGTCTCCTTGAGGGCGGCCCGGTCGTCGAGATGGCGGCCGGTGATGCTGTCGCCGGCCCGCAGCCCCGCCACGGTGCCCTCGAAGCAGACGGTGCCACCCGCCGTACCGGCGCCGGGACCGAGGTCGACGACATGGTCGGCGATCGCGATGACCTCGGGCTTGTGCTCCACGACGAGCACCGTGTTGCCCTTGTCCCGCAGCCGCAGCAGCAGGTTGTTCATCCGCTGGATGTCGTGCGGGTGCAGGCCCGTGGTGGGCTCGTCGAAGACGTACGTGACGTCCGTGAGCGAGGATCCGAGGTGGCGGATCATCTTGACGCGCTGCGCCTCGCCGCCCGACAGCGTGCCCGACGGCCGGTCCAGCGACAGATAGCCGAGGCCGATCTCCACGAACGAGTCGAGGGTCCCGCTCAGCGCCGTGAGCAGCGGGGCGACCGAGGGATCCGTGAGGCCGCGTACCCATTCGGCCAGGTCCCTGATCTCCATCGCGCAGGCGTCGGCGATGCTGATGCCCGCGACCTTCGACGCGCGGGCGCCCTCGGTGAGCCGGGTGCCCTCGCACTCGGGGCAGGTGGTGAAGGTGACGGCCCGCTCCACGAACGCCCGGATGTGCGGCTGCATCGCCTCCTTGTCCTTGGACAGGAACGACTTCTGGATCTTCGGGATTAGCCCCTCGTACGTGAGGTTGACCCCGTTGACCTTCACCTTGGTCGGCTCACGGTAGAGGAAGTCGTGCATCTCCCTCTTGGTGTAGCTGCGGATTGGCTTGTTCGGGTCGAGGAACCCCGATTCGGCGTAGATCCCGACCGTCCACACGTTGTCCGACTTCCAGCCGGGGATCGTGAACGCGCCGTCGGCGATCGACTTGGAGTCGTCGTAGAGCTGGGTGAGGTCGATGTCGGAGACCTTGCCCCGGCCTTCGCAGCGCGTGCACATCCCACCCGTGCGGTTGAACGTCGCCTTCTCCGCCTTGGTCTTCGCGCCGCGCTCCACGGTGATCGCCCCGGTCGCCCGGACCGAGGCGACGTTGAAGGAGTAGGCGCTGGGCGGGCCGATATGCGGCCGGCCCAGCCTGCTGAAGAGGATGCGCAGCATCGCGTTGGCGTCGGTGACGGTGCCGACCGTGGAACGCGGGTCGGCGCCCAGCCGCTGCTGGTCGACGGTGATCGCGGTCGTCAGCCCGTCGAGTACGTCCACCTCGGGGCGCGCCAGCGTCGGCATGAAGCCCTGGACGAAGGCGCTGTACGTCTCGTTGATCAGCCGCTGCGACTCCGCGGCGATCGTGTCGAACACCAGCGAGCTCTTGCCCGAACCGGAGACCCCGGTGAACACCGTCAGACGGCGCTTCGGGATCTCGATGCTGACGTCCTTGAGGTTGTTCTCGCGTGCGCCGTGCACACGGATCATGTCGTGGCTGTCGGCCGCGTGCAGGGCGTCCGCCTTGGGGGCCTTGCTCATCGTCTCTGTCTCTCCATTTGTCCGGCGATCCGGTTCAGCGGTTCGGTTGTCCGGCGGCCCGGTGTCCGGCGATCCGGTTCAGCGGCCCGGTCGTCGGCGGTGCGGTTGTCCGGAGGCCGGTCTTCCGCCGGGCGGCTGCCCGGCGGTCCGGCTCAGCGCAGTTCCTGGATGCGGACCATGTTGCCCGCGGGGTCGCGCACGGCGCAGTCCCGGATGCCGTACGGCTGATCGGTCGGCTCCTGTACGACCTCGGCGTCACTGGCCGCAAGCCGTGCGAACGTGCCGTCGAGGTCGGGGGTGGCCAGGAGGATGCCCGCGTAGGTGCCCTTGGCCATCATCTCGACAACGGTACGGCGCTCCTCGTCGGTGACGCCGGGGTCGGCGGCCGGGGGCGTCAGGACGATGGAGGTGCCGGGCTGGTCGGCGGGGCCGACGGTGATCCAGCGCATTCCGCCGAATCCGACGTCCTTGCGGACCTCGAAGCCGAGGATGTCGCGGTAGAAGCCCAGAGCGGCGTCCGCGTCGTCGTGGGGAAGGAAGCTCGCGTGAATGGTGATGTCCATGGAGCTCACGCTAGGCGCGGGGCAGGGGAGGGCGCTTCTCGATTCCTGACCGGTCTCGTCACCTGTTTCGCCACGCAGGACGGAATCCCCGCCACTCCAGCCGTCGCGAGCGCCGCCTGGCGCCGGTAGACGCTGGGCGGCACGCCGACCAGCTCGGTGAAGCGGCTGCTGAAGGTGCCGAGCGAGGAACAGCCGACCGCGAAGCAGACCTCGGTCACACTGAGGTCCCCGCGGCGCAGCAGCGCCATCGCCCGCTCGATGCGCCGTGTCATGAGGTAGCCGTACGGCGACTCGCCGTACGCGAGCCGGAACTGGCGGCTGAGGTGCCCGGCCGACATGTTCACCCCGCGCGCCAGCGCCTCGACGTCCAGCGGCTGCGCGTACTCCCGGTCCATCCGGTCGCGGACCCGGCGCAGCAGCGCGAGGTCCTTCAGCCGCTGCTGCGCGGGAGTGGGTCTACTGGTCACCTGTGCGATCGTGCCATCTCGCGTCCCGATGCGCAGCGAATGGTTCAGAACGGAAGCGACTGCGGCTGCTCCGATGACCCGGGCGGGTGGTAAGGGAGCCGGGGCAGTTGCGGAAGCTGCGGCAGCTGGTCCTCGTACTTGGGTTGCTGCGGTTGCTGCTGCGGCTCCTGCGGCTGCTCCTGCTGCTCTTCGGGGGACTTCGGTTCAGGGGACTGCGGCTCGGGCGACTGGGGCTCCGGCGACCGCGGTTCCTTCTGCTGCTCGGGCGACTGCGGCTCTTTCTTCTGCTCGGGGTTCACCTCGGGGTTGTCCTTGGGCTCCTCTTCGGGCTTCTGCTCGGGGGTCTTGGGGGGCTCGTCGGTCCCGGGGGTATCAGGCGTCTCAGATGTCTCAGGCGTCTTGCCGGGCTGCTCCTCGTGCTGCTCCTCCGGGGACTGCTCGTCCTTCAGGACGGGCGGCGACTCCCCCGGAGGCTGGCCCTTCGGGGTGGGTATCTCACGGTCCTCACCGGCCGACTGGTCACCGCTCGGCCGCGCGAGCCATTCCCTGCGCTCGTGGTCGAAGAGCGTGACGGTCTTCATCGGCTTCTCGGCAGGCTTGACCACGACCAGAGCGGCCGGCCGGAAAGAGGCCCACTTCTGTCCGGTGTACGTCTTCGTGCCCTTGACGGTCACCGGAGGTGTGAGCGGATTGCCGCTGGCACAGCGGACGCGGGGTACACCGCGGTTGTCGATCAGGACGGCCGTACCGGCCTGGAGAGTGGCCTGGTAGCTGGAGGCGGCCTTGTTCGTGAAGCCGTGGTTGGTGACCCGGGTGTCCCAGCCCAGCCGGACCGGGGTCAGCGACCGCAGGTAGGAGGGGATCTCGGGCTGGCGGATGCCCAGCACGCCGGCGAACGCCTTCCCCCTGTCCGGTTCACGCGTGAGATACGTGATCTGCTTCTCGACGTCGCAGCTCGCGGCGTTCTTCGTGCCTCCGTACAGGCCCGGGTGCGCACCGTTGACCACACTGGCGGTGTTGGCGGGCGGGGCCACGGGCTCCACAGCCTCATCGGCCTTTCCGGGGTGGGACGCCGTCGACGGGGTGAAGGGATCCGTCCCGGACGCGGAGGTCGTCTCAAGGAAGATCTCTCCCTTGGACTTGCCCCCGGTGCCGCCGCCACTGCCGCCACCGCCTTGCAGAGCGAAGGAGACGATCACCGCCGCCACCAGGGCCAGCACGGCGCCCAGGCTCACCAGGGCGCTGCGGCCCCGGAAGCGGAGCCGCTGGGCGGGCGAGGCCGACGCGCCCGACGGGGCCGACGGGGCCGACGGGGCCGACGGGGCCGACGGAGGCGACGGGACCGGCACGCCCGACGAAGGCGACGCACCCGGCGCGGACTCGCGGTTCGGCTCCGGAACCTGCTTTCCCGGTTCGCTCGCCGACCAGCCGGACAGGGGCCCTGACGGCGGTCCGGTGGGGCGTTCCGATGGGGGCGGCTGGGAACTCATGGCTCTCTCCCTTTCCCGGTGATCCCGGGGTCTCCCTTCCATTAAGCGCCTGCTCCAGAGCCGAGTCACTCCCCGGCATCTCGGGGCTTGACAGGCCTCGACCGACAAGGAGTCCGATCTTCATACAACCCTTCGCACCCCGCCCGAGTCTGGATCACCGGTCGCCTTCCCGGCGCCTTCTCCGTGTCAACGAGGGGCTACTCCGTGCATCTGCGCTCCACCGCAGCCACTGTCCTGTGCGCCGCGACGGTCATCTCCACCGTCGGCATGGCTCCGGCCGCAGCGGCCCCGGGCGGCGTCACCGCCCCGCGCACCACTTCCACGTCGAAGGACGACTTCAACGGCGACGGCCGCCCGGATGTCGTGATCAGCGCCCCCGAGGCCACGGTCAACGGCGCCGAGCGGGCGGGCTTCATCACCGCGGTGTACGGCTCGGAAAGCGGCCTGGACCCCGCGAAGGGCACCGTGATCAGCAGGGCGGGCGAGAACATCCCAGGGGAGCCCGTCGCCGACGAGCGCTTCGGCCGGGGGATCCTCACCAGCGGGGACATCGACTCGGACGGCTACGCCGATCTGATCATGGCCTCCGGCTCCGACGCCGGGTTCACGGTGCTGTGGGGCAGTGCGGCAGGTCTGACCAGCGGCACGAGGGTGAGTGACCTCGGCAACCTCGTCCTCTGGACCGCCAGCGGTGACACCGGCGACTTCAACGGGGACGGCCACACCGACATCGCCGTCCCCGCGCACCAGTTCCACACCAGCGGCGGCATCGCGATCATGTACGGCCCGTTCAACCGCGCCAAGGGCACCTTCGCCTCGACCTCCTTCCGCAGCACCTGGGGCAAGGACAAGTTCAGGACGCAGGACGTGTCCGCCGGTGACGTCAACCACGACGGCAGGACGGACCTCATCGGGTCGGGCCAGGACATGAGCAACCCCTCGCCCGGTCCGTACAGGTCGTTCGTCTATCTGGGCACGTCCAGCACGACCGGCGACTCCGGTGGGCTCGCCAAGTCCAGCGAGGTCACGTGGGGGTACGAGCAGACCCTCGGCGACCTCAACGGCGACGGCTACCAGGACGTCGTCGCCAACATGCACAAGGACGGCTACACGGAGTCGCGTACCGGTGGCTGGATCAACGTGACCTACGGCGGCCCGAAGGGGCTGAGCACCACGCTCAAGCCCAGGAAGTACAGTCAGGCGACCGCGGGTGTGCCGGGTATCGCGGAGAAGAACGACTGGTGGGGCTACGACGTGTCCATAGGCGACACCGACGGGGACGGCTTCGGCGACCTCGCCGTGACCGCGCTCAACGAGACCGGAACCGACCCCGCCAGGACCTCCCTCGCCGGCGCCGTGACGATCCTGCGCGGCAGCGCGAGCGGGGTGACCACCGAGGGCGCCGAGGTGATCACCCAGAACACCGCGGGCGTGCCCAGTGCCTCGGAGAACAACGACCACTTCGGCAGTGCCATCCGCCTGGTCGACACCAACGGCGACGGCAGGTCCGAGCTGGTGGCCGGGGGACGCGGCGAGGACGGGTTCACCGGCCGGGCCTGGATCCTGCCGGGCAGCCCCGCAGGAGTCACGGGCAGCGGCTCGGTGAGCTTCAACGGCACCGCGTTCGGCATGCCCAAGGGCCGCGCGTGGTACGGGGCGTACATGAACGGCTGAGCCGTTTCCCCCCACCACAGTCACACGCACGACACACCACCTCTGAACCGCACGACGCACCACCTCAACTGGGGGATCAGATGCGCTACAAGGCGCTCACCGCTGCCGCCGCCTGCGCGGCAACCGTCCTCGGCGTCACCGCCCTGGCACCCGCCGCCACCGCGGCAGGCTCCCCGCCGAAGGCCACAGCCGAGCCCGCGGCCCCGGTCGGCGACACGGCCGCAGCCGCGGCGGGCGGCACGGCCGACTTCAACGGCGACGGCTACCCGGACCTCGCCATCGGCGCGCACACCGCGCCCGCGGGCGCGGTCAAGCGCGCCGGCGTCGTCACCGTCGCCTACGGTTCCCCTACCGGTCTGCGGTACGAGACCGCCTCGGTGATCAGCAAGGCCACCGACGGGGTCCCCGGTGACCCCGTCGAGGACGAGCGGTGGCGCGAGGTAAGGGGCCACGGCGACCTGGACGGCGACGGATACGACGACCTGGTCGTCCGCTGGTTCGAGAAGAACATGGTGCTCTGGGGCGGCGAGGACGGCATCACCGGCGCGGCGACCGCCATGCCCGGGGGCAGCTACACCGCCACCGACCCGAAACTGCTCGGTCTCGGCTTCGGGGTGGGCGACGTCAACGGCGACGGTGTCGACGACTTCGTCAGCCGCAGCAACTTCGGCCTGGGGTACGGCCCCAGCGTGCTGCTCGGCCCGATCAACCGGACGACGGGCAAGCCGGCGGGTGTGTGGACCCGGGACACCGACGAGCTGGACAAGGTCGGCACCTCCGACCTCTATGTCGGGGACACGACGGGCGACGGCATCGACGACATAGTGGTCAGCGGCGGGGTGCCGCTCGGGAACGGCAGGACGAGCGGTGTCGTGCTCAAGGGCTCCACCAAGGGCCTGGTCAAGGGCTCGGCGTTCAACGGACCGTACGAACTCTTCGGTGCGGAGCCCCGCCACGCCTTCGGGGACCTGAACAAGGACGGCCGCCAGGACCTGGTCACCGCCTACCCCGACCGGAACAAGGTCTATGTGGCCTACGGCAGCGCCGACGGCCTCGCCAACGGCCGTTCCTACACCCAGGCCAGCAGTGGCGTCCCGGGTATCGACGAGGCGGGCGACCAGTTCGGCTCGGCGGTGGCCGTCGGCGACACCGACAACGACGGCTACGACGACGTCGTCATCGGTGCGTCCTACGAGACCGGCTCCGACCCGGCCACCACCGCGAAGTCGGGCGCGATCACCGTGCTGCGCGGCAGCGCGTCCGGGCTCACCACCAGCGGCGCCGCCTCGTTCACCCAGAACGCCGCGGGCATCCCCAGCACGTCGGAGAACAACGACTACTTCGGTGCCGCGCTGGCCCTGACCGACACCGACAAGAACGGCAGCGCCGAGCTGTACGTGGGCGGTAACGGCGAGGACGGCTTCAAGGGCCGGGTCTGGAAGCTCCAGACCGGTGCCGGCGTCACCGGCGCCGGTGCCACCAGCTTCGACCTGGCCGTCCTCGGCGGTCCGGCCGTCGGCGGCAACTTCGGCTACCGCATCTCCGGCTGACACCGCACGCGGTATCACGGCTCACACGGTGATCACGGCTTTGCCTCGTGCACTGCCCTGCTCCAGGGAGCGGATCACCTCGGGGACCTCGCTCAGCGGGTGTGTCCGGTCGACGACCGGACGCACCTTTCCCGCCTCGACGAGGTCGCGCAGGGCCTCCAGGTCCTCCAGCCGCTCGACCGCGACAAGCCCGCGCAGCCGCCGGCCGGTGAAGGGCGACAGCAGTACCGCCCGCAGCGCGCGGTCCGTACCGCCGAGCCAGCGGCCGCCGCCCTCGCTGCCGACGATGACGAGAGTCCCGCGGGAGGCGAGGGCGCGGCGCAGCCGGGTCAGCGACCGGTGGCCCGCGGTGTCCACGATCAGGTCGTAGCGGCGCCCGCCGGCGAAGTCCTCCCGGGTGTAGTCGATGACCTCGTCCGCACCGATCGACCGCACCAGTTCCGTCTTGCCGGTGCTGCACACACCGGTGACGACAGCCCCGTACGCCTTCGCGATCTGCACCGCGTACGTCCCCACACCACCCGCCGCGCCGATCACCAGCACCTGCTGCCCCGGCCGCACCCGACCCACGTCGCGTACGGCCTGGAGTGCGGTGACCCCGGAGATGGGGATGGCCGCCGACTCCTCGATCCCGAGGTTCGCGGGCTTCGCCACGAACCGGTCCTCGGGCCCCCGCGCGTACTCGGCGAAGGAACCCTCGCAGAAGCCGAACACCTCGTCGCCGGGACGGAACCGGGTCACCTCGCCGCCCACGGCCTCGACCAGGCCCGCGACCTCCCTGCCCCTGACCCGCTCCTTGGGTGCACGCAGGCCGTAGCCCATGAGGCGCACCAGATAGGGCCGTCCCCGCATCAGATGCCAGACGCCCGCGTCGACTGCGGCGGCACGTACCCGTATGAGCACGTCTCTTTCGCCGGCCGACGGTGCGGCGGGTTTTTCGATGTCTCTGAGCTCCAGCACGTCGCAGGAGCCGTACACGTCCTGAACGATGGCTTTCATGGTGCCTCTCCTGCACTGTCGGGGTACTGGAACACCTCGTCGAGCGGCACGCCGAACACCCGGGCGATCTGGAACGCCAGCTCGAGCGAGGGCGAGTAGCGTCCCTTCTCGATCGCGATGACGGTCTGTCGGGTCACACCGATCCGTTCGGCGAGCTCCACCTGCGTCATCTCGCCGTGGGCGAAGCGCAGGGCACGGATCGAGTTGGTGACACGTGTCGGTTTCACCACGGCTGGAAGCCCCGTCGGTAGGCGGCGATCTTCGCCATGGAACCGAGCACCGCCGACAGCACGAAGGCCAGGTAGATCGTGTTCGCGATCCAGAACTGGTCCACCTCGGCCATCGCCAGGATGAGCGCCGCGACGGCCCCGAGCGCCAGGAACGACTGTCCGGTGTACTCGCCGAACCGGTGGATCTCCCGGTCACGCTGGTCCTTCGTACGGGCCTCCCGGGGCGAGACGAGCGCCGCCCCGATGCTGAGCGCGATCGAGGCGACGATCGAGCCGCCGACGGTCCACAGCAGTGCCGGCACGTATTCCACATCGGCGAGAGGTGTCTGCTCCGCGCGCCCGAGGACCACGGCGAGGTAGACGGAGTACGCGGCGATCGCGACCACCCCCAGGATCCAGGCGCGTCTCTCCTCGATGGCCATTTCCTGTGCCCTCCCATGGACCCGGTGTCAAAGAAACCTGACATCTGGAATGTAAGAGGAAGCCGACATCAAGTCAAGGATTCTTTACACCCCGCCCAGAGTCGCACCACAGCCGCACCACAGCCGCACTTCGCACGAGCAACGCCACCGGAGCAGACCCTGACGCCGCCGCGCCTGGTCCGGTTCCCGCCCCACCCGCCTCACTTCCGGCCTGCCGCGTGACATCACTCACGCAGACCCACCGCACTAGGACGACCGGTAGTAGATGACGTAGGGCTGACATAAGGACATTTGTCCGTCTTGACCCGCACCCGTCTCGCACCGTCTTCGATCGCAATCGGCACACTCGGCGCTTTCGCCCGTTTAGCGGTCGCACGGGTGATTCTGACGGCGCGACAGGTTCTCGCGGAAGCCTCCCCCCGCGGGCCAGCACGCCCGTACGCCCCTGGCAAGAGCCGTCGAACCCTACGAGCCGGGGTAGTACAAGCACTCGTTGCCCTGCGCTGGCGGCGCTTCTAACAATGGCGACCGCAAAGGCGTCCCCGCAGCTCAGGCACAGGTTCCGTGCCCGGGCTGACCGCTCACAGGGACGCTCCGCGCACACGAGTGAGGTCACACATGAGCAAGCACCGCAGGAAGACGTACTACCGGAAGATAACGATCGCGGCCGTCGCAGTGGCGGCGGTAGGTGTGCCCTCAGCCGCCATGGCGTGCATGGAGCAGCAGGACAACCAGCAGCAGGGCCAGGAAGGCCGGTGGCAGGGCCACCGCGGTGACTGGCAGAACACCGCTTCCGACCAGCGGTGGAACTGGGACGGCTCCCACAAGAAGTGGTGGGACGACCAGAAGAGCCAGGAGCCGGCCACCCCGTCGGCCGAGGCCTCCGAGGCGGCGAGCACGCCGAAGCCCACCGCTTCGAAGCCCGCCTCGAAGCCCGCCGAGAAGCCCGCGGCCGCCAAGCCCGCCGCAAAGCCGACCACCACGAAGCCGGCCGCCCCGAAGCCGGCGACCACCGCCTCCAAGCCGGCCGCCCCGGCTACCGGTGACGCCGCCCGCATCGTGGCCCTCGTCAACGCCGAACGCAGCAAGGCCGGCTGCTCCCCGGTGAAGCTGAACGCGACGCTGAGCAAGGCCGCCCAGGCCCACAGCGAGGACATGGCCTCCCACAAGAACATGTCCCACACCGGCTCCGACGGCTCGGACCCGGGCGCCCGGATCACGCGCGCAGGTTACGACTGGAGCACCTACGGCGAGAACGTCGCCTACGGATACGACTCCCCCGAGAGCGTCATGGCGGGCTGGATGGACAGCCCCGGCCACAAGGCCAACATCCTCAACTGCGAGTTCAAGGAGATCGGCGTGGGCCTCGCCCAGCCGAACGACTACTGGACCCAGGACTTCGGCACGGCCCGCTGACCGTGTGACCTCCGTGCGCAAGGCTCCGGCTGCTGACGGCCGGGGCCTTCGCCGTGCATACGGCTCAGCCGCCCGCTGCCTGGTCCTTCGTACCGCCGAACGCCTCCAGGATCCGCTCCGCCGCCAGAGTGGCCGTCAGCTCGCCGTCACGCACCTGCCGCTCCAGACCGGGCGCGAGGGAGCGTACGAGCGGGTGGGAGCGCAGACGGCCGAGCAGTTCGTCCTGGACCATGCTCCAGGCCCACTCCACCTGCTGGTCACGGCGCTTGGCGGCGAGTCTGCCGCCCGCGTCCAGGAGTGCGCGGTGCTGTTCGAGGCGGTCCCAGACGGTGTCGAGGCCGGTGGACTCGCGGGCACTGCAGCTCAGCACCGGAGGGGTCCAGGCGGCGTCCGCCGGGTGCATCAGGCGCAGTGCGCCGGCGAGTTCGCGGGCGGCGGCGCGGGCATCGCGTTCGTGGGGGCCGTCGGCCTTGTTGACCGCGATGACGTCGGCCAGTTCCAGGACGCCCTTCTTGATGCCCTGGAGCTGGTCGCCGGTGCGGGCGAGGCTGAGCAGCAGGAAGGAGTCGACCATGCCCGCGACCGTGGTCTCTGACTGTCCGACGCCCACGGTCTCCACCAGCACCACGTCGTAGCCCGCCGCCTCCATCACGACCATGGACTCCCGGGTCGCCTTGGCGACCCCACCGAGCGTGCCCGCGCTGGGGGAGGGACGGACGAAGGCCGCAGGATCCACCGCGAGGCGTTCCATGCGGGTCTTGTCGCCGAGGATCGAGCCGCCGGTACGGGTGGACGAGGGGTCGACGGCCAGCACCGCGACACGGTGGCCGAAGCCGGTGAGCATCGTGCCGAAGGCATCGATGAAGGTGGACTTGCCGACCCCGGGCACTCCGCTGATGCCGATCCGCCGTGCCTCGCCGGTGTGCGGCAGCAGCTCGGTCAGCAGCCGCTGGGCGAGTGCGCGGTGATCGGGCCGGGTGGACTCGACGAGAGTGATCGCGCGGGCGATCCACGCCCGCTTCCCGTCGAGTACACCCTTCACATAGCTGTCGATGTCGATGGGCATACGCCGGCTGCCGCTACAGCTCGGGGTGGCCCAGTGCCGCGCCGAGCCGCCGCACCAGGTCGTAGGCCGCGTCCGGGATCACCGTGCCGGGCGGGAACACCGCCGTCGCGCCCATCTCCAGCAGCGCGGGCACGTCCTGCGGCGGGATCACCCCACCCACGACGATCATGATGTCCTCACGGCCCTCCTCCGCGAGCTGCTCGCGCAGCGCGGGGACGAGGGTCAGATGGCCTGCGGCCAGCGACGAAACGCCCACCACGTGCACGTCCGCCTCGACCGCCTGCCGGGCCACCTCGGCGGGGGTCTGGAACAGCGGGCCGACGTCCACGTCGAAGCCCAGGTCGGCGAAGGCGGTCGCGATCACCTTCTGGCCGCGGTCGTGACCGTCCTGCCCCATCTTGGCGACGAGTATGCGCGGGCGGCGGCCCTCGGCTTCCTCGAACCGGTCGACCAGAGCGCGTGTGCGGTCCACCGACGGGGACTCCCCTGCCTCGTTGCGGTACACACCGGAGATCGTACGGATCTGGCTCGCGTGCCGCCCGTACACCGTCTCGAGGGCGTCCGAGATCTCACCTACGGTGGCCTTCGCCCGGGCCGCGTTCACCGCCAGCTCCAGGAGGTTGCCCTCGAGACCGGGCCCGGAGCCCCGTCCCGCGGCCTCCGTCAGCGCCCGCAGCGCGTCCTGGCAGACGGCCTCGTCGCGCTCCTCGCGCAGCCGCCGCAGCTTGGCGATCTGCTGGGCGCGCACCGAGGAGTTGTCCACCTTGAGGACATCGATCGCCTCGTCGTTCTCGACCCGGTACTTGTTGACGCCGATCACCGGCTGGCGGCCCGAGTCGATCCGCGCCTGGGTGCGGGCCGCGGCCTCCTCGACGCGCAGCTTCGGGATGCCGGCGTCGATGGCCTGCGCCATGCCGCCGGCCGCCTCGACCTCCTGGATGTGCTGCCATGCCTTGCGCGCCAGGTCGTACGTCAGCTTCTCGACGTACGCGCTGCCGCCCCACGGGTCGATCACCCGGCAGGTGCCCGACTCCTGCTGGAGCACCAGCTGGGTGTTGCGGGCGATCCGGGCGGAGAAGTCGGTGGGCAGCGCCAGCGCCTCGTCGAGGGCGTTGGTGTGCAGCGACTGGGTGTGGCCCTGTGTGGCGGCCATGGCCTCCACACACGTCCGTGTGACGTTGTTGAACACGTCCTGCGCGGTGAGCGACCAGCCGGAGGTCTGCGAATGGGTGCGCAGCGAGAGCGACTTGGCGTTCTTCGGGTCGAACTGCTTGACCAGCCTGGCCCACAGCAGCCGGGCCGCCCGCATCTTCGCGATCTCCATGAAGAAGTTCATGCCGATCGCCCAGAAGAACGAGAGCCTCGGCGCGAACGCGTCGACGTCCAGACCCGCGTCACGCCCCGCCCGCAGGTACTCCACACCGTCGGCGAGCGTGTACGCCAGCTCCAGGTCGGCCGTCGCACCGGCCTCCTGGATGTGGTAGCCGGAGATGGAGATGGAGTTGTAGCGCGGCATCTTCTGCGAGGTGTACGCGAAGATGTCCGAGATGATCCGCATCGAGGGCCGGGGCGGATAGATGTACGTGTTGCGGACCATGAACTCCTTGAGGATGTCGTTCTGGATGGTCCCGGCCAGTTTCTCGGGCGGTACGCCCTGCTCCTCGGCCGCCACGATGTAGAGCGCGAGCACCGGCAGCACGGCGCCGTTCATCGTCATCGACACGGTCATCTTGTCCAGCGGGATGCCGTCGAAGAGCTGCCGCATGTCGTAGATGGAGTCGATGGCCACACCCGCCATGCCGACGTCACCGGTCACCCGCGGGTGGTCGCTGTCGTATCCGCGGTGCGTGGGCAGGTCGAAGGCGACCGACAGGCCCTTCTGTCCGGCCGCGAGGTTGCGCCGGTAGAAGGCGTTGGACTCCTCGGCCGTGGAGAAGCCCGCGTACTGCCGGACCGTCCACGGCTGGTTGACGTACATCGTCGGGTACGGGCCGCGCAGATACGGCGCCACGCCCGGGTACGTGCCGAGGAAGTCCAGGCCCTCCAGGTCGCGGCCGGTGTACAGCGGCTTGACGCCGATGCCCTCCGGGGTCTCCCACAGCAGGTCGTCGGGGCTGCTGCCGGTCGACTCCTTCACGGCCGCGCGCCACTGCTCCTCGGTGACGGCCGCCGGTGACGCACCGGAGCCGAGACCGATCTCGGTGAAGTCAGGGATCTGCATTACGCCGCGACTCCCATGCGGTCGAGTACGGAGGACAGGACGCTCACCGCGTCGCAGCCCGCGAAGATGTAGTCGTCGACATCGGTGTGCTCACCCGGCTTGCCCGCGAGGAACACCCGCTCCGCGCCCGCCGACTTGAGGGCCTTGGCGACCTCAGCCGCCTGCTCCTCGTACAGCGCGTCACTGGAGCAGAGGCAGGCGACGGCCGCACCGCTGCGGGCGAAGGCATCCGCCACCGTGGTCGCGTCGACGGTCATCGGGTCGTGCACCGGCTCGACGCCGCCCGCCTGGAAGAGGTTCGAGGCGAACGTGGCCCTGGCGGTGTGTGCCGCGGCCGTGCCGAGCGCGGCGATGAAGACCTTCGGACGGGTGCCCACGGCGGCGAGATGTGCGTCGGAACGGGCACGCAGCGCCTCGTAGTCCTCGTCGCGGCGGACCTTCGGCAGGCCCCCGGTCTGTGCCGGTCCCGGTGCCGGCTCGCGCTCGACGGGCTTCTCCGCCAGATGCGGGAACTCGCTGACGCCCGTGATGGGTTCGCGGCGGCGGGCCAGCTTCTTCTTGCGCTCCTGCCAGGTGGCCGCGAGCCGCTCGCCGAGCAGGCCCGAGCGCAGCGCCGCCTCCATGCCACCGGCGCGCTCCAGCTCCTGGAAGAACGTCCAGGCCGCGGTGGCGAGTTCGCCGGTGAGCCGCTCCACGTACCAGGAACCGCCGGCGGGGTCGGCGACCCGGCCCAGGTGCGACTCCTCGAGCAGGATCGACGAGGTGTTGCGGGCGATACGGCGGGCGAACGCGTCCGGCAGGCCGAGTTCGTGGTCGAAGGGCAGCACGGTCACGGCGTCCGCCCCGCCGACACCGGCGCCGAGGGCGGCGATCGTGGTGCGCAGCATGTTCACGTACGGGTCGCGCCGGGTCATCATCACCGGCGAGGTGACGGCGTGCTGGCGCTGCGCCCCCGCGTCGCCCACGGCGCTGACCCCGCACACCTCGGCCACCCGGGCCCACAGGAGGCGGGCGGCGCGCAGCTTGGCGACGGTCAGGAACTGGTCGGCGGTCGCCGCGTAGCGGAACTCCATCTGGCGGCACGCATCGTCCGCGGTGAGTCCCGCCTCGGTCAGCAGCCGTAGATACGCCACACCGGTCGCCAGCGAGGCCCCGAGCTCCTGCGCGGCCGACGCCCCGGCCTCGTGGTACGGCAGGGCGTCCACGGTCAGCGCCCGCAGCCCTGGGAAGTCCCGGAGGCAGAGCCGCGCCAGCCCCACGGCGGCGGAGTCGTCACCGACCTGCCCGGTGCGGGCCTCGTGCCCGAGCGGGTCGGCACCGAGACTGCCGCGCACCGCCTCGCGGGCGACGCCCTTCTCCCTGTACAGCCGAATCAACTGGCGTGCGGCGGCGCCGGTTTCGATTCCGGCGTCGAGCACGACCGGAGCGAGATCGAGGTACACCCCGTCCAGTGCCTGGGCGAGCCCGCTGACGGGCAGCCCGGAGTCGCCGATGGTCAGCCACAGCGAGGTGACGCCGTTCTCCAGGTCGGCGAGGATCGCCTCGTTGGCCCGGGCGGGGTCGGAAAGCCCGTGCCGCTGGCGTACGTCCCAGCCACCTGCCGGCCGGCCGCCGCGCACGTACGGGGCGAAGCCCGGGTAACCGGCGAGGCTCTGCTCTGTGCCGGCGGTGTCCGCCGTGTAGAGGGGACGGGCGACAAGCCCGTCTTCCAGCGCCGTCGAGAGTGCGTCCTCGGCCGCCGCGCCTGATACGTCCTTGCCCGATTTGCGCAGCACACCCTCCACGAGGCGCTGCCACTGCTCATGGGTGGCGTCCGGGAATTCGGCGGCGAGCGAAAGCCCGTCATCGGGAACAAGGGTCATGCTCGGATGCTAGGTCAGGCGTGCGGATGAGCAGCAGAGGCGGCGTATGTGACCTTCCCCTCTGTGACCTCCTTCTCTCTCAGCGGAGCCGGCCGCACTGACCTGAAAAGGCATTGCTCCGGCGTTTTCCTCCCCTTAGGTTCTTCTTCGTGACTGCCGGGTCGGCCTTGGGCCATGAGCGAGTGGGGCGCCCGGCCCTGGCGTGATTCCGGGGCCGTCGAGAGGCCCGCCGTGCTCCTTCTTCTCCTCCATCCGCTTCATCCGTGAGAAGAAAGAGAGCCCGTCCACACATGCCAAACGACTTCAACCAGCAGGTCATCGAGGAGTTCAGGGCGAACGGCGGGGTGGTCGGCGGCCCCTTCGAAGGCAGCCGGCTGCTCCTGCTCACCACCACCGGAGCCCGTTCAGGTGCCCGTCACACCACCCCGCTCGGCTATCTGCCCGACGGTGACGGCCGGGTCCTGGTCATAGCGTCGGCGGGCGGTGCCCCGCGCGACCCGGACTGGTTCCGCAATCTGGTCACCCGTCCACGCGTATCGGTCGAGGCCGGTGTGTTCCGGTACGAGGCGGACGCCGTGGTCCTCGCGGGCGGTGAACGGGACCGCGCCTTCGCCCGCGCGGTCGGGAGCGACCCCGGGTGGGCCGACTACCAGGCCAGGGCGGACCGGGTCATCCCGGTCGTCGCGCTCCAGGAGATCCCGGGCCCGCCGGACATCGTGGCGCCGTCGTTCGGTGCCGCCGTGAAGGCGGTGCACGACGGGTTCCGCAGGGAGCTGGCGCTGATACGCCAGGAGCTCTCCCGGAATGGGGGCGCCTCGTTGGGCGCCCAGCTCCGGGTGAACTGCCTGACGGCCTGCCAGGGGCTGCACAACCACCACACCGGCGAGGACGCCGGGCTGTTCCCGTTCCTCGCCGAGCGCCACCCGGAGCTGGCGCCGGTACTGGAACGCCTGGCTGAGGAGCATCTCAAGCTGGCGGACCTGCTCGAAGAGCTGCGCGCGGCCGTCACGGCCGACGGCGCCGGGCAGGTGCGGGTGCGCGCCGAGGTGGAGCGGCTCACGGCGGCGATCGAGGAGCACTTCCGGTACGAGGAAGAGCACCTGATCCCGGTGCTCGACGCGGTGGCGCACTGAGCACCGCCTCCGCCGGGAGGGCGCGTCAGCCCTTCCGGCGGAGGCGGTGCGCGAAAAAGCCCCAGGAAAAGACCCGGACGGGTGTCGAGGAACCGTCGACGGCTCCGACGTCCCCTGTGAGAGTTGCCCACAAGGGGTGGCACGCACCTGAGGGAGCGCGATCATGAAGTACCTGGTGATGGTGCAGGGCACGCAGGCGGACTACGACGCGATGCGCGGGAACGGCTCGGAGCACAGCCCGGTCTGGAGCGAGAAGGAGCTCCAGACGATGTTCTCCTTCATGCAGGCCGTCAACGACGACCTCGCCGAGTCCGGTGAGCTGGTGGACGCCCAGGGTCTTGTCGAGCCCGCGCAGACCCGGTTCGTCCGGGCGGGAGAGGACGGGCGGCCGGTGATCTCGGACGGGCCCTATGGCGAGACGAAGGAGCTGCTCGCCGGGTACTGGGTGCTGGACTGCGAGAGCCTGGAGCGGGTCACGGAGATCGCGGCGCGCGTCGCGCAGTGCCCGGTGCCGGCGGGTTCGCCCGACTATCCGGTGGTCATCCGTGCGATCCAGGAGAGCGGCGGCGATCTGTGCCCGTGAGCGGGCCGGGGCAGGGTTCGGGTGTCGAGGACCTGCTGCGGTCGCAGGCGCCGCAGGTCCTCGGCGCGCTGGTGCGCCGGTACGGGCACTTCGGCGAGGCGGAGGACTCCGTGCAGGAGGCGCTGCTCGCCGCCGCACGTCAGTGGCCTTCGGCCGGGGTGCCGGACAATCCGCGCGGCTGGCTGATCAAGGTGGCCTCGCGCCGGCTTGCCGACCAGCTGCGCAGTGAGGAGGCACGGCGGCGGCGGGAGGAGGCCGCCGCGCGGCTGGCCCCGAGGGACGGGCTCATCTCGCCGCCGCCGGGTGAGAGCCGGGCCCCCTCCGACGACGACACGCTGACGCTGCTGTTCCTGTGCTGCCATCCCGCACTGACTCCGCCCGCGCAGATCGCGCTCACCCTGCGGGCGGTCGGAGGTCTGACGACGGCCGAGACCGCCCGTGCGCTGTTGCTGCCCGAGGCGACGGCGGCGCAACGGATCAGCCGGGCCAAAGCGAGGATCAAGCACGTGCCCTTCCGACCGCCGGGCGGCTGGCGGCGGTGCTCCAGGTGCTCTATCTCATCTTCAACGAGGGTTATACGGCCACCTCCGGGCCCTCGCTCCAGCGCACGGACCTCGCCCACGAGGCCATCCGGCTCACCCGGGCGGTACGCGCCCTGCTGCCCCGCGAAGCCGCGGTCACCGGGCTGCTGGCGCTCATGCTGCTGACCCAGGCCCGGAGTGCGGCCCGCACCGGCCCGCACGGGGAGCTGATCCCGCTCGACGAACAGGACCGCACCCGGTGGGACCGCGCGGCGATCGCCGAGGGCACATCGCTGGTCGAGGAGGCGCTCACCGAAGGCCCCGCGGGCCCCTACCAGCTACAGGCTGCCATCGCCGCCCTGCACGACGAGGCGGCACGGTCCGGGGACACCGACTGGCCGCAGATCCTCGCGCTGTACGACGTCCTCGTGTCCCGTGCCCCCGACCCCATGGCGGAGCTGGGCCGCGCGGTGGCCCTCGCGATGGTCGACGGGCCGGAGGCCGGACTCGCCGAGGTGTCCCGCCTTGAGGAACGGCTGGCGGAGGGGCCATCGGGCCGTCACCGTCTGGACGCGGTGCGGGCCCATCTGCTGGAGCGGGCGGGCGACCGGGAGGGCGCGAGGGCCGCGTACCAGCGGGCCGCCCGGCAGACCCTCAGCCTCCCCGAGACCCGCTACCTCCAGATGCGGGCGGCACGGCTGGGGCCGTAGGGCGTGAGGAACTCCGGCGCGACGTCTGGTCATATGTCCCGCCCCACCAGTACCTTACCGACGGTAACGCTCGTCTCCTCCTGCACCACGCCCCAGGAGTCCCTGTGAAGACAGCACTTCCCCCCGCCCTCGCCGTCCTGGCCGCATCGCTCGTGGCAGGCGCCACCATCGCGCCCCCGGCTGCCGCGAGTCCGTCGGCGGCGACCCGGACGACCACGACCACGGCGCCCGGGGAAGGGCTCCGCGAGGTCCTGCTCGTCGGCAACAACTGGGAGGGGACGGCGGATGTCCTCGAGCCCTCCGGGACCTTGACGAAGATCGGGCGCATCAACGTCGTCCCCGACAAGGACGAGCGGATGCTGGAGATCTATCTCAACCCCGTGAAGCTGGCGTACTTCCTCGCGATACGGCTGTCGGTGGGCGAGGGCCACGACCAGCTCGTGGACGACATGTACTCCACCCCGGACGGCTCGGCCGTCGTCGTGTCCCGTCCGAGCTTCGCCGACGTCGTCTCGATCGACGTCGCGACCGGCAAGGTCAACTGGCGCTTTCCCGTGTCCGGCTTCCGCTCCGACCACATGGCCGTCTCCCCGGACGGCCGGCGCGTCGCCGTGTCCGCGTCCACGTCCGGCACGGTGCACGTCCTGGACATCGTGACCGGCCGCCAGACGGGCTCGTTCAGGACCGGCGACAAACCGCACGAGAACGTGTTCACGGCGAACGGCAAGCAGATCTGGAACTCGGCGATCGGCGACGTCAACACCGCGCTGGACGCCCCGGCCCTCGACTGGACCAAGGGCGACCGCAAGCTCACCGTCGTGGACGCGGACACGTACAGGACGGTGAAGGTCATCGACATGCGGGAGCGGCTCGACGCCTTCGGCCGCAAGGACCTCTCGGACGCGGTGCGGCCGGTGGCCTTCACCCCCGACGAGTCGAAGCTGTACTTCCAGGTGTCGTTCTTCAACGGGTTCCTCGAGTACGACGTGGCCGCCGACCGGATCCTCCGCCAGAAGGTCCTCCCCAAGAACCCGGCCACCAGCGAGGACCGCACCACCTGGGTCAACGACTCCCGCCACCACGGCATCTCGATGAGCCCGGAGGGCGACAAGCTCTGTGTCGCCGGCACCATGGACGACTACGCGACGGTCGTCGACCGCGAGACCCTCCAGGAGGGGCCGCTCGTCACGGCGTCGAAGCCGTACTGGGCGACGGTCAGCGGCGACGGGAAGTCCTGCGTGGTCTCCGAGAGCGGTGCGGACGCCGTCACGGCGATCGACTTCGCCACCGGCCGCAAAGTGGCGTCGGTGCCCGTGGGCGACCATCCGCAGCGGGTGCGCCTGGGCCACGTCCCCTCCGGCTGGACGGGCCCCGCGGCCAACCGATAGCGCACGGGACGCCGGCTCGGCCACCGCGGCCGCCGGGTGCGGCAGACGCCGCCTGGAGACGCCCGAAAGTGCAGGGCCCACCGGCCGGAGGGATCATCGGGGAATGAGCCCCACTCGCCCCGCCCGCCCCGTGATCCATCTGGCCCAGCAGCCGGAGGCGGACGAGCTGCTCTCGCGCAGCCCGCTCGCCCTGCTGGTCGGGATGCTGCTCGACCAGCAGGTGCCCATGGAGTGGGCCTTCTCGGGCCCGTACACGATCGCCCAGCGCCTCGGGCGGGACGATCTGGACGCGCACGAGATCGCCGCCCATGACCCGGAGGCCTTCGGCGCACTGCTGTCCGAGAAGCCGGCGGTGCACCGGTATCCGGGCTCCATGGCCAAGCGGATCCAGCAGCTCTGCCAGTACCTCGTGGACGAGTACGGCGGGGACCCTGCCGCACTGTGGCGGGAGGCCGGGACGGGGCGGGAGCTGCTCACGGGGCTGGAGGCGCTGCCCGGGTTCGGGAAGCAGAAGTCGCAGATCTTCCTGGCGCTGCTGGGCAAGCAGTGCGGCGTACAGCCGAAGGGCTGGCGTGAGGCGGCGGGGCCGTACGGCGACGAGGGGTCGTACCGGTCCGCCGCCGACATCACCGACCCCGAGACACTGGCCAAAGTCAGATCGTACAAACAGGAGAAGAAACGCGCCGCGAAGATGGCCGAATGACGCACCAGTACGCCCTTAGACGTACAAGATGATGTCAACATTGCTAAATATGACGTGAGTTGCGGCACAACTGTTCACAGGGCACTCAGAGATCGCTAACTTCCCCTCAACCTCGTTCTTACCGGGAAGGACCTCTGTGAACTCATCTCATCGCAGAGCAGTGGCCGCCGTGGCCGCAGCCGCACTCGCGACCCCGCTCCTGCTGGCATCCGCCTCCCCCGCATCCGCCGAGCGGCATGACCCTGCCAAGGCGGCGGCGAAGGAAGCCGCACAGCTCTCCAGGAAGCTGGTCCGTGAGTCGTCGGCCAAGGACGCCGCTGCGCACCTGCGGAAGTTCCAGCAGATATCCGACAGCGCTGGCAGCCGGGCCGCGGGCACACTGGGCCACGACGCCTCTGCCGCGTACGTCTACCAGCTGCTGAAGAAGGCCGGGTACGACGTCGAGTACCAGCCCTTCGAGTTCACCTACACCGAGACCCAGGCCGAGCGGCTCTCCGTGGTCTCGCCCACCCCGCGCGACGTCGCGATACACGCGATGTCGTACACCAAGTCGACCCCGGTCGGCGGGGTGAAGGCGGAGCTCGCCGCCGCGCCTGTCGACGCCGACGGCACCAACGGCTGTGAGGCCTCGGACTTCGCCTCCGGGACCTTCACCGGCAAGGTCGCCCTGATCAAGCGCGGCGGCTGCACCTTCGCCGCAAAGCAGGAGAACGCCGCCGCGGCGGGCGCGATCGGCGCCGTGATCTACAACAACACCGAGGGCGCCCTCTCCGGCACCCTGGGCGCACCGGAGGCCGGCAAGATACCGACCGGCGGCATCACGCTCGCCGAGGGCGAGAAGCTCGCCACCGACCTCGCCGCGGGCCCGGTGTCGATCGACTTCGAGATCCGCCAGCTCCAGCAGAAGCGCACCACCAACAACGTCATCGCCGAGACCAAGCACGGCAACGCCGCCAACACGGTGATGCTGGGCTCCCACCTCGACAGCGTGACGGACGGCCCGGGCATCAACGACAACGGCTCCGGCTCCGCGGGTCTCCTGGAGGCCGCCCTGGAGCTCGCCAAGAGCCACAAGCGGCCCGCCAACAAGGTGCGCTTCGCCTGGTGGTCCGCCGAGGAGTTCGGGCTGCTGGGCTCCGAGCACTACGTCGCGAACCTCAGCGACCTCGGCAAGAAGGAAATCAAGCTCTACCTGAACTTCGACATGATCGCCTCGCCGAACTACGGGCTCTTCGTCTACGACGGCGACGACTCCGACGGCGTCGGCTCCCCCGCGGGCCCGGCGGGCTCCGCGCAGCTGGAGCGCGACATCAACGAGTTCATGGACAAGCAGGGCCTGCCGCGCGAGGGCACGGACTTCACCGGCCGCTCCGACTACGGGCCGTTCGTCGAGGCGGGCATCGCCTCCGGTGGCACCTTCACCGGCGCCGAGGGCATCAAGACCGAGGCTCAGGCGGCGAAGTTCGGCGGCACGGCGGGCGTGGCGTACGACGCCTGCTACCACGCCAAATGCGACGACATCAAGAACATCAACATGAAGGCGTTCGACGCCAACATCGACGTCATCGCCAACGCGGTCGGCACCTACGCGATCGACCTGAGCTCGCTGCGCAAGCCGGTCACCACCGTCCCGACCCAGGGTGGCACGGGCAGCGGCGGCGGTCTGCACGACGGTCACGGGGTGACGCAGTAACCGGCCCCTGAGACACTCCGCCTCGCATGAACACGGGCCGCTCCGGGAATCACCTCCCGGAGCGGCCCGCGTCGTACACCGTTCGGAGCCCTCCGGACAGGTTCTCCGTCCCGGATTCCCGCTCGTTCACCTTTTTTCGCCCCTATTGGCCTTTTGACTCCCCGGACGCCACCGCACCGGCGTCGCGTGGCTGCGCTGACGGCCGCTTGCCCGGTAGGCTTTCCGTGTGATCTTCAAGCGCATCGGTAACGGGCGGCCGTATCCCGACCATGGCCGGGAAAGCACCCGGCAGTGGGCGGATGTCGCGCCGCGTCCGGTCCGCCTCGATCAGCTCGTGACCACCAAGGGGCAGCTGGATCTGGAAACGCTGCTCGCGGAGGACTCCACGTTCTACGGCGATCTCTTCGCCCATGTCGTGAAGTGGCAGGGCGATCTGTATCTCGAGGACGGACTGCACCGCGCCGTGCGCGCGGCCCTTCAGCAGCGGCAGGTACTACACGCCCGCGTGCTCGAGCTGGACTGAGCCGGACGAGCCCCTCCGACCCGTATGGACGCAGTTTCGAACCCATACGGGCGGCGTCGGATGATCGTTTAGTAGCTCATGTCCCTGGACCGCACTACGCTGCGCTCATGAGCATGCTCACGCCCCCAGGCATGGGTGGAAAGTACCGCATCACGGGCAACGCCTATCCGCGTATGCGCCGCCCCCGCCGCCGCAGGTACGTGCTGGGCGCGCTCGCCGCGGTCACCGTCATCGGCGTCGGTGGCTGGGGCACCATGCAGCTCATCGACGTGTTCAGCGGCGGGGGCAAGAAGCCCGCGCCCCGCACACAGGCCGCCGCCTGCGCTGCCCAGGCATCCCCGGCGGGGGCACCTCTGCTCCCGAAGCCGGCCCAGGTCAAGGTGAACGTCTACAACGCCACCCCGCGCTCAGGACTCGCCAAGACCACTGCCGACGAGCTGCGGAAGCGCGGCTTCGTCGTCGGCAACGTGGGCAACGCCCCGGCCGCCTACGACAAGAAGGTCCCCGGCACCGGGATGCTGCTCGGCGCCGCCACGGCGCACGAGGGAGCACTGCGGGTGCTGGCCACCCAGCTCACGGGTGCGGAGCTCCGCGTGGATGCCCGCAAGACCCCGGACGTCGATCTGATCATCGGCACGGGCTTCAAGGCGCTCACCGCCAAGACCGCGTCGGACAAGGCCCTGGCCGCCCTGGCCGCACCGCTGAAGCCCGCCGGGCAGTGCTGAGCGGCAGGCAGCTGAGTGGCGGCGGTTGACGGACCGCCGCCGAACCCGCTTCGCGCGCTAGCTACTCCGCCGCGCCGTACATCCGGTCACCCGCGTCGCCGAGACCGGGGACGATATAGCCGTGCTCGTTGAGCCGCTCGTCCACGGAGGCCGTGACCACGGTGACCGGCGTACCCGCCAGCTCGCGCTCCATGATCTCGACGCCCTCCGGTGCCGCCAGCAGCACGACCGCGGTCACGTCGTCCGCACCGCGCCTGATCAGCTCCCGGATCGCCGCGACCAGGGTGCCGCCGGTCGCCAGCATCGGGTCGAGCACGTACACCTGACGGCCCGAGAGGTCTTCCGGCATACGGGTCGCGTAGGTGGACGCCTCCAGGGTCTCCTCGTTGCGGATCATCCCGAGGAAGCCCACTTCGGCCGTCGGCAGCAGCCGCACCATGCCGTCCAGCATGCCCAGCCCGGCCCGCAGGATCGGCACCACGAGGGGGCGCGGGCGGGAGAGCTTGACGCCCGTGGTCGCTGACACCGGGGTCTCGATGTCGATCTGCTCGGTGCGCACATCCCGGGTGGCCTCGTAGGCGAGCAGGGTCACCAGCTCGTCGGCGAGGCGCCGGAAGGTCGGAGAGTCGGTGCGCCGGTCGCGCAGGGTGGTGAGCTTGTGCGCCACCAGGGGGTGGTCGACAACGTGGGTCCGCATGGACCCAACACTAGCCGGGACCCGACAACCCCTGGCATCAACGGGTCCCCGGAGGGAAGGTGGGACATACCCTTCCAGCGCTGAGGTGGTGCGGCCGATGCAGCAGGAGCGACCCGAACAGCCCGAACGGCCCGAGCAGGAGACCGACGCGGAACGCAGGCGGCGACGCGCCCAGTTCCTGCGCGAACTGAACGAGGCCAAGGCGCTGAGGGAACGGGTCCAGCCGCGCCGCGCCCGGGCGGCCCGGATGCGTCAGGCCGTGCGTATGCGCAGCTTCCGGTGGTGAGTCCGGGGTGACCGCGGAGCGATCACATGGTGAGCGCGATGGGTCCCCCGCACACCCCGAGTGGAGTCTTTAACGGACTTTTTGATTGAACGCGTGCACGACGCAAGGCCGGAAGACCTCTCGCCAGGCCGCTGTTTCTGTCACGATTCCGAAGGGCGGGGCCGTCAAGCGCACCGCCGGTCGTCACAACTCTGATCAGTGGGAGAGTCACGGTGTACTTCGCCGCACTGCTCGCGCGCACCGAAGACGGGTGGGAAGCGAGCGACACAGAGCTCGACGATGTAGAGACCTTGTCGGATCTGACCGACTTGGCTCACGAAGCCTCGGTGGACGAGGACACGGTGCTCGTCTTCATCGAACAGGAGGACGCGTGGTTCGGCCTCGTCCGCGTGGAGGGCGAGGACGACCCCCGCATCTTCGTCTCGGACGCGTCCGCCGCCGCCCGTTCCTCGTACGGGGAGATCCTCACCAAGGAGCTTCTGGGCGGGGAGTCGGACGACGATGCCGACGACCTGGACTCGCTGGACCTCGACGGCACGGAGGAGGGCGAGCCGGCCTCGGCGGACGACGACGAGGAGGAGGAACACTCGGTCTCCGCGGAGTCCGTGCCGCCCGGACCGGCCGGGGACCGCGAGATCCTCGCGGATCTGGGGATGCCGGTGCGGGAGCTGCTCGCCCTGGAATCGGACGCCCTGGGCGAGATCGCGGACGCGCTGGGCGCCGCCGAGGTGCTGGAGACCGTGCGCTAGTGAGTGGCGGCGCACCTGATCCCGTACTGCCCGAGCTGCCCGATCCCCTGCCCGGTACGGAGCCCGTGCCCGACCCCGTACGCGCTCCGTGGGAGACGTATATGCGTCTCGCCCTGGCGGAGGCGGCGCGCGCGGCGCAGGGCGGCGACGTACCGGTCGGCGCGGTCGTGCTGGGACCCGGCGGCGCGGTGCTCTCGACCGCCCACAACGAGCGTGAGCTGACCGGCGATCCGACCGCGCACGCGGAGGTGCTCGCCCTGCGCAGGGCAGCGGCCAGGCTCGGGGAGTGGCGGCTGACGGGCTGCACGCTCGTCGTGACCCTGGAGCCCTGCACGATGTGCGCGGGAGCGTTGGTGCTGTCCCGGGTCGACCGGGTGGTCTACGGCGCGCGGGACGACAAGGCGGGCGCGGCGGGCTCCGTATGGGATCTCGTACGGGACCGGCGGCTCAACCACCGCCCTGAAGTGATCCTCGGTGTGCTCGCGGACGAGTGCTCGGAGCAGCTCTCGGCGTTCTTCAGGAACGGCTTGGGAAGCGCTCCCGGGGTTCGCTGAAGGAGACCGGGCGGCCACCGACGGGTTGCCGGGAGACCGCCGGTGTGCCGCTGATCGATATCGATTTCAGAGCACGGCCCACCTTGGGCTAAGCTCTCTCCCGGTAGCGTGTCCGAGCGGCCGAAGGAGCTCGCCTCGAAAGCGAGTGTGGCGCAAGTCACCGAGGGTTCAAATCCCTCCGCTACCGCTTCAAGACGAAGGGCCCGGTCCGATGGACCGGGCCCTTCCTCACTATCAGTTGCCGTTCGCCCGCCTCTGCACTTCCGGGGAGGGGAGAGAAGAGGAGGCCGGAGGGAGCGGACTCTCGGGGGACTGCCCGCTCCCCCCGATGAGAACCGGCCGTCCCGGTCCCGGGCCGCTCTCGGGGGAAGCTCGCGGCGCGGGACCCCGCTGTGGGGGTCGGCTCCTTACCCTCGGATCCCGCCGGACCCATGGGCACATCTCCCATGGTGCGCCTGCGGGGGGCATACCGGGCCCGGCGAAGGACCCGGATCTCCGGGACCTTCGTCCATAAAAGGCCTCGGTTAGACTCACGCGACTTCACAGGGCCCGCAGGGGAGGCAGGGATCGATGGTGCAAACGAAGAAGATCGCGCTCTATATAGTCGTCGTCTTCGTCCTGTACACGATCATCAACTCCCCCGAGCGCGCCGCGGACCTCGTCCAGGTAGGGTTCGAAGGAATTTCGAGCGCCGCTCAAGGCGTCGGCGAATTCATGACGGAGCTCGTCAACTAGCCCGTCGACCGCCCGCCCAGCCCGCCCGGAGGAGCGCTCCCATGATCCGCCATCTGGTCCTGTTCAAGCTCAACGAAGGCGTCGACCGCGGGGAGCCCCGCGTGGTGGCCGGTGCGCGGGCCTTCCAGGAGCTCGGCGGTCTCGTCCCGGAGCTGGAGTTCTGGGAGTGCGCCTGGAACATCTCCGACCGGCCGATCGCCTATGACTTCGCGATCAACTCGGCGGTCGTCGACCGCGACGCCCTGAAGCGCTATGTCGAGCACCCGGCACATCAGGCGGCGGCGGGGCAGTGGCGTGAGTTCGCCACTTGGGTGATCGCCGACTACGAGTTCTGAGCCGCCGTCCGGCACCACGGCTCCGGGCCCCTCACCGCTGCGGTGAGGGGCTCTTTTGCGCCCACGCCCCCGCCCAGCGCAATCCGATGTCCAACTTGCCCGACAACACGGAGTAATGCGGTGCTTGCACACAGTGGACATGTCTTGTGATGCTATGACCGCTTTTGACGGATGAGTTGACCGAGATCGATCCGCTGTTCGAAAGATGAAGGGGTGGCGAGACCGTGTCGGCCAATACTGCGCCTCAAGTGCCGCCCCAGAGCGAGACCAGCGACAACAACGCGAGCAGCGCGAGCCAACCCGTCGGCGTGAACAGTGCGGTCAGTGCCGGCAGCCCCGGCACCGAGCACGCCGAGAGCACCGAGCGCGAGAACGGCGCCTCCAGACCTGGCAGACCCCAGAGCAGGGGAGCCGACACCAGAGCCCTCACTCAGGTGCTGTTCGGCCAGCTCAAGGATCTGGAGCCGGGCTGCGCCGAGCACTCACGGGTGCGTGCGGCCCTGATCGAGGCGAACCTGCCGCTGGTGCGGTACGCGGCGGCCCGCTTCCGCAGCCGCAACGAGCCGATGGAGGACGTGGTCCAGGTCGGCACCATCGGCCTGATCAACGCCATCGACCGGTTCGATCCCGACCGCGGGGTCCAGTTCCCCACCTTCGCCATGCCGACGGTGGTCGGCGAGATCAAGCGGTACTTCCGGGACAACGTACGGACCGTCCATGTGCCGCGCCGGCTCCACGAGCTGTGGGTGCAGGTCAACGGCGCCACCGAGGACCTGACGACGGCTCACGGCCGCTCTCCCACCACCGCCGAAATCGCCGAGCGGCTGAAAATCTCCGAGGACGAGGTGCTCGCCTGCATCGAGGCGGGGCGTTCGTACCACGCGACCTCACTGGAGGCCGCGCAGGAAGGCGACGGGCTGCCGGGCCTGCTGGACCGGCTCGGATACGAGGACCCGGCACTGGCGGGCGTGGAGCACCGCGACCTCGTACGGCATCTGCTCGTACAGCTGCCCGAGCGTGAACAGCGGATCCTTCTGCTGCGCTACTACAGCAATCTGACGCAGTCGCAGATCAGCGCGGAGCTCGGGGTTTCGCAGATGCATGTGTCCCGACTGCTCGCCCGAAGTTTCGCCCGTTTGAGATCCGCAAACAGGATCGAAGCGTAACCGAAACGGGTAGAACCCTTTCAGCCCACTTTGAGGGGCGCAAAAGCCGCAGACCCCCTTTTTCCTGCACGGATTTGATGGCTCGTTGTCGACAAGTCACTACAGCGTGTTGCCGACATGTGACATTCTGCGGAAACCGCGTTTGCCGCGGCCCCGCCTCCGGTATTCAGGTGGAGGCTGCGTTCCACCGATGGTCGCGGCCGACGCGACCGTCCGCGACCTCCAGGGGGTGGCATGTCCGTAGAACAGGGCAGCTCGAAGGTGCTCACCCGCGCGTTGAGCGCTCCCTCGCCCGACGTGCTTCCAGTGCCCGCCCCGGCAGCCCCGGTGGCTCCGGCCGTTCCGGAGCCCTCGGTGGCTCAGGTGGCTCCCGTGGCCCCGGTGGCTCCGGTGTCCCCGGAGGCGCCGCAGGCGACGGCGGCCCCGGAAGCACTCGACACCCGCACTCTCTCCCGTTCCCTCTTCCTGCGGCTGGCCACCCTCGACGCGGACAGCCCGGAGCGTACGTATGTGCGTGACACCCTCATCGAGCTCAATCTGCCGCTGGTGCGGTACGCGGCGGCGCGCTTCCGCAGCCGCAACGAGCCGATGGAGGACATCGTCCAGGTCGGCACCATCGGCCTGATCAAGGCCATCGACCGCTTCGACTGCGAACGCGGCGTGGAGTTCCCCACGTTCGCGATGCCCACCGTGGTCGGTGAGATCAAGCGCTTCTTCCGGGACACCAGTTGGTCGGTGCGGGTGCCGCGCCGGCTCCAGGAGCTGCGGCTCGCGCTGACCAAGGCCAGCGACGAGCTCTCCCAGAAGCTGGACCGCTCCCCGACCGTGCCCGAACTCGCCGCGGTGCTGGGAGTCTCGGAGGAGGACGTCGTCGACGGCCTCGCCGTCGGAAACGCGTACACCGCCTCCTCGCTGGACTCCCCGTCCCCCGAGGACGACGGCGGCGAGGGCTCCCTGGCGGACCGGCTGGGCTACGAGGACAGCGCGCTGGAAGGCGTCGAGTACCGCGAGTCCCTCAAGCCCCTGCTGGCCAAACTCCCGCCGCGCGAGCGCCAGATCATCATGCTGCGCTTCTTCGCGAACATGACGCAGTCCCAGATCGGCGAGGAGGTCGGCATCTCGCAGATGCATGTGTCGCGACTGCTGACGCGCACCCTGGCCCAGCTCCGTGAAGGCCTCATCAGCGACTGATTTCCGAGGGCCCGGTCCCCCCTGCCTTCGGCCGGGGGGACCTCCAAGGGGTTCCTCATTGACGGTCCGTCAGACACACTGGCGCGATGCGACGGCGACAGCGGCGGCACGGCCGACCGGTCGGATACGGGCTCGCGGGGCTCGCGCTCTGCCTCGGTGGAGCGCTGGTCGCCTGCGGGGGCGGTGGACAGGGCGAGGGCTACGCAGCCGTCGGGGCCGCGGGCACCGGGCCCGATACCGGGCCGCGCGGGGCAGTGCCGCCGTCCGGAAGCGTCGCGCTCGTACCGCTGGACGGGACGACGCCCTCTCCCAGCGCGGATGGCGCGGACCCCGCGGGGGCCGATGCGGCCGAAGCCGATACCCCGGCCCCTTCCGCGAGCCGTGGCGCCCGAGCCACCACCGGCACCGGAAGCACAGCCGCTCCACGGCCTGGCACACCCGGAGCGCCGCAGTCCAGTCGGCCCGAGCCCTCCACGCCCGGCAGCTCCGCTCCCGTTCCACCGCCACCATCGCCGGGACCAGCCGTGCTGAGCGTCGGCTCCCCCGCGCGGGACAGCACGGACCAGCGGTGGTGCGAGAAGGTGACGCTGAAGTTCCGGAACACCGGGGGCTCAGCCGTGCGCTCGGGAACCGTCACCCTCGGGACGCACGTCATCGGCGGGCTCGGCATCGACTGGGCGACCATCGAGTCCGCCCATCCCGTACCCGTTCCGATCGCGGCGAAGAGCGCCAGGTCGCAGACCTACACCGTGTGCGTGGATTCCTGGCGGGTGCCGCTCGGTATGCACATCGAGACACGGGACGTGCGCCTCGATGGTGAGAACCGTCAACGCGCCCGGGGGTGAGCCCGCAGGCTCAGCCCGGAGGCCCGTCTCAGCCCAGCGCGAGCCAGGCCACGGCGCCGAGTATCACGACGACCGCCACGACGCCGACGATCAGCCCGACACGCGGGCCGGACCCGGTGGACGTGCCGGACGCGGGTCCCGCCGAGCGGGCGCCGCCACGCGGCTGTACACCCTCGTCGACGAAGGCGCGGAACATCTGGGTGCTGCCCGCCGGGTCGTAGTTGCCCTCGGGACCCTGGGGGGCTTGGGGGTTGTGTGCCATGGTGCAGGACCCTAGCGAACCGGTCGGACCCACCCAAGCCCAGGCCCGAAGCTGATCTCACCGCCCACTGCGCCCTCAGGCGACGCCCAGCGGTCTCGGTGACTCTCGGCAGATCTCGCATTTGCAAATCCTTTGGCGTTCCTTTACCCCTGGAGCCCCGTTTTCGTTTGCCTGCGGCAACCAACGGCTTTTATGGTTGCCCTAAGCAACAAGATCTGGAGGGGATGGCAGCCATGGCCGACCGCAGCCAGTACGAGGAGCTGGCACGGCAGATCAGCGCCATAGGCGCCGTGAAGCGCGGACTCGCACGTCATCTGCCCGCCGAATGCCCTGGTGGCTCGGCGGCCGTACTGGCCCTCCTCGACAGAAACGGCGAAATGCGGATGAGCCGGCTCGCCGAGCTGCTCGCCGTGAACATGTCGGTCACCAGCCGTCATGTGGCCCATGTCGCCGACCGCGGCTGGATCGAACGGGCACCGGATCCGGACGACCGGCGCTCCCGCATCCTGCGGCTGACTCCCGAGGGCAGGGACATGCTCGACGAGCTCGGCCGCCGGACCACGGACCTGTTCGCCCACTCCCTCAGGGACTGGTCCGACGAAGACGTCGGACGGCTCAACGCGCTGCTGGCCCGGCTCCGTGACTCCTTCGGAGACTGCCGGACCGTCCAGCCGGCGCGTAACTGAGCCGAACACACGACCCGTACACCACACCCACCGCACGACGTACGACCCACGTCACGGACGAGAAAGCTAAGGAAGTTCATGGCTACGACCACACCCACCGGTGTGCGGGGCGGCCACGCCAGGGCCCAGGAGGACACCGGCGCGCCGATGACGCACCGGCAGATCATGGAGGCGCTGTCCGGGCTGCTGCTCGGCATGTTCGTCGCGATCCTGTCCTCGACGATCGTCTCCAACGCCCTGCCGCAGATCATCAACGACCTCGACGGCGGCCAGTCCGCCTACACCTGGGTGGTCACCGCCGCCCTGCTGTCGATGACCGCCACGACCCCGCTCTGGGGCAAGCTCGCCGACCTCTTCTCCAAGAAGCTGCTGGTGCAGATAGCCCTGGTGATCTACGTGGCGGGCTCGGTCGTGGCCGGACTGTCCCAGAACACCGGCATGCTGATCGCCTGCCGGATCGTCCAGGGCATCGGCGTCGGCGGTCTGACCGCTCTCGCCCAGGTCATCATGGCCGCGATGATCGCCCCGCGTGAGCGCGGACGCTACAGCGGCTACCTCGGTGCGACCTTCGCTGTCGCAACGGTCGGCGGCCCGCTGCTCGGCGGTGTGATCACCGACACCGAGTGGCTCGGCTGGCGCTGGTGCTTCTACGTCGGTGTGCCCTTCGCGCTGATCGCGCTGATCGTGCTCCAGAAGACCCTGAAGCTCCCCGTCGTGAAGCGCGAGGTCAAGGTGGACTGGGCGGGTGCCCTCTTCATCAGCGCCGCGGTCTCGCTGCTGCTGATCTGGGTGACCTTCGCGGGCGACAAGTACGACTGGGTGTCCTGGCAGACCTACGCCATGACGGGCGGTGCCGTGGCGCTGGGCGTGATCTTCCTGGTGGTCGAGGCCAAGGCGAGCGACCCGATCATCCCGCTGAGGCTGTTCCGTAACCGGACCATCACCCTCGCATCGCTGGCCTCGCTGTTCGTCGGTGTGGCGATGTTCGTGGGCACCGTCTTCTTCAGCCAGTACTTCCAGCTGGCCCGGGGCGAGTCGCCGACGATGTCCGGTGTCATGACGATCCCGATGATCGGCGGCCTCTTCATCTCGTCCACCGTCAGCGGAATGGTCATCACCAGGACCGGCCGCTGGAAGGCCTGGCTGGTCAGCGGTGGCGTGCTGGTGACGGGCGGCCTCGGTCTGCTGGGCATGATCCGGTACGACACCGAGTACTGGCGGATCGGCGTCTTCATGGCCGTCATGGGCCTCGGTCTCGGCATGATGATGCAGAACCTCGTGCTCGCCACCCAGAACCAGGTGGCCCCGCAGGACCTCGGCTCCGCCTCGTCCGTGGTCACCTTCTTCCGCTCGCTGGGCGGTGCGGTCGGTGTCTCGGCGCTCGGCGCGGTGCTCGCCAACCGGGTCACCCACTATGTGGAGGAGGGCTTCGCCTCACTCGGCCCGCGCGGCGCCGCACTCGGCCACGGCGGTACCGGCGGCGGGGGCATCCCCGACCTGGACACCCTCCCGGCGCCGGTCCGCACCATCGTCGAGGACGCGTACGGACACGGGGTCGCCGATGTCTTCCTGTGGGCGGCTCCCTTCGCGCTGCTGGCTTTCCTGGTGACGCTGTTCATCAAGGAGGTGGCGCTGAAGTCCTCCGCGGTGGCGCCCGACGCCGAGGCCGGCGAGAGCCTGCTGGACGAGACTGCCGCGGCAGCCGCTGCCGCTCCGGTCGTGATACCGGCACAGGCAAGCGACGCGGCCGGGACCACCGGCATCGGAATCACCGTGCACGGAGTCGTACGCAGCGGGGACGGCGCCCCGCTCACCGGCGCCGCCGTCACCCTGATCTCGCTGAGCGGGCGGCAACTCGGCCGCTCGGTGAGCCACACCGGCGGCTCGTACGCACTCGACGCACCGGCCCCCGGCTCCTATGTGCTGATCGCATCGGCGGACGGCTTCCAGCCGCAGGCCACCAACGTGGTCGTCGGTGACGAGCCGCTCGGCAACGACATCGCCCTCAGCGGTACGAGCGGGCTGACGGGCACCGTCGTCACCGCCGATGACCGGGCGCCCGTCGAAGGCGCCATGGTGATCGTCACCGATGTGCGGGGCGACGTCCTCGCCACCGGCACATCGGCGGCCGACGGCGGCTTCACCTTCGCGGAGCTGGTCCCCGGCCCGGTGACACTCGCCGTGAACGCGGCCGGATTCCGGCCGCTCGCCCTCCCCGTGGACGTCGGCACCCAGGGCGTGACCCGGATCGAGGCGGCCCTCCAGCCCGGTGCCCTGCTCCAGGGCGTGGTCCGCGCCGGTGGCGAGCCGGGTGCCCGCAGGCCGCTGGCCGACGCGCTGGTGACCCTCGTGGACGCCCGCGGGAACGTGGTCGGCACCGCGACGACCGGCGACGACGGGGCGTATGCCTTCGCGGACCTGGACACGGGCGTGTACACGCTGATCGCGACGGGCTACCCGCCGGTGGCGGGCGCCCTCACGGTCACCGGCCGTGGGCTCGACGGCCACGACATCGAGCTCGCCCACCCGGGCGAGTGACGGACCCCCGTGCGGCGCCTGAGCGGAGGCGCCGCACGGGGCCGGGGGGGGGGGCCGGGGCCCGCGACGAAGAGGCGGGGGGGTGGGGTGGTTTGGGGGGGGGGTTTGT
>NZ_JBEYBS010000007.1:98761-307628 GCF_040632375.1 Streptomyces sp. NPDC019396
CCCCTGGGTCCGGGGCGGGGGGCTCGCCGCCCCCGACTGGTTGCTGCCCCCCGGGGGGTGGCGCGGGCCCCCGGTGGGCGGCTGGGGGGGGGGCCCCCCCCGGGGCCGGGGCGGCGGACAGGGACGGTCCGCCGCCCCGGGCGCTTCACCTCGAGGAGAGAACGGGAGATCGGGAAGGCCATGGGACTGAAGGCACAGATCAGGACCCGGGACGGCTGGGCACTCGAAACGTACGGAATGCGGAGGACGGCGGAACGGCCCTGGGGGCCTGACCGCTCGGAGGTCAGGCCGGTCCGCGGGCCTCAGGCCGCCCCCGTCCGACCCGGTGCCGGCACCGGCTTTCTCATCGGCCCCGGGCCTTCTCGTCAGCCGCGGCCTTGTCGTCTGTCCCGGCCTTCTCGTCTGTCTCGGCATCGGCATCGGAATCCGCCTCCGCGTGGCGAGCGGTCATCGTCTCGATCCCGGCGATCATCAGATCGAGAGCGATCTCGAAGTCCCGTTCGAGCATTTCCTCGGCGGTGTCCGTGCCCCTGGCAGCCATGATCTCCTCCGCGTGGTCGAGGACCTGCTCGAAGCCCGCCACCTCGCGGGTCGCGCCCATGGCCTCGGCGTAGTAGTCCCCCAGGGTCATCCCCGCGTCCGCACAGCGCTTCTTGAGATGCCCCTCGACCGTGCCGAGGCCGTACACGAACTGGAAGACCGCGCCCAGGGCCGCCGCCTGCCACTTCAGCGGCAGCCCCGTGCTGCGCACGATGCGCTGTGCGAACCCCACGAACTTCAGTGAGTGCGGACCGATGTTGAGATAGGTGCCGATGAGCGGGGACAGCCAGGGATGGGCGATCAGCAGGCTGCGGTATCCGCCCGCCAGTTGACGCAGTTCGTCGCGCCAGTCCGCGCCGCCGCCCTCATCCCCCGCACCCCCTGCATCCTCTGAATCCCCAGCGTCTGCCGCCTCCGGCAGGTCCAGCTCCCCGAACACGGCGTCGAGGGCGAGCTCCAGGAGGTCGTCCTTGGTGTCGACGTACCAGTAGAGCGACATGGCCGTGACACCCAGCTCTCCGGCGAGCCGGCGCATGGAGAACTTCGCAAGCCCCTCGGCGTCGAGCAGCCGCACCGACACTTCGGTGATCCTGTCCCGGTCGAGGCCGGAGGGCTGGTCGGTCTTGCGGCTCTTGGGGGCTTTGCCCCCGAGCCACACACTCATCCGGGCCGGGCGCTTCGGGCGGTCGGCGTCCGACACCATGGCGTTCACTCCAACCTGCCTGCTCTGCTCGATACGGTCCCGATGCTATGCCGCGGACATGGGTTCGTCCCCGGCCGGCCGAGCGGCGGGCCCTGTCCTTTCGGCCCTGCGCAGCAGCACCGCCGCCACCACGCCACCCGCCAGCACGGCCACCGCACCCACCAGCTGGCTGGTCTGGAGACTGGTGGCGAAGGCATCGGCGATACGTGCCCGCTCCGCCGGTCCCCTCGCCGCGGCGAGCGCCGCGGGCAGCGAGGCCGCCGACACGGCGACGAGGGAGGCGAACCGCGAGTTCAGTACGGCGCCGAGCACCGCGACGCCGAGGCCGTTGCCGAACTCGGCCAGGGTGCCGTTGACGCCCGCACCCACACCGGCCTTCTCGACCGGGATCGCGCTCATGATCGCGGCGGCCATCGCGGGCTGCGAGAGCGCGAGACCGGCACCCATCAGGACCAGTCCGAGCAGCATGCCGCCGTAGCTGCCGCCCGTACCCCCGCCGAGCACCGCGACGGCCGCGAGACCGCCCGACACCAGCGTCATCCCGGCCAGCACCGTCAGCGGGGTGCCCAGCTTCACCATGACCCGGGGGCCCAGACCGGTGAGGTTGAGCAGCACGACGGTGAGGGCGAACGGGGCCATGCGCAGGCCGGCCTCCAGGGGCTCGTAGCCCAGCACGAACTGCAGGTGCTGGGTGAGCAGGAAGATCGAGCCGCCCATGCCGAAGACCACGAGCAGCGCACCCGCCACCGCGCCCGTGAACCGCTGGTCGCGGAAGAAGTGCATGTCCAGCATCGGATGCGGGATGCGCAGCTCCCACAGCGCGAACGCGCCGAGCACCACCAGACCGAGCACGGCCGCGACCAGCACTCGTGCGGAGGTCCAGCCGTCCACCGGACCGCTGATGACCGCGTACACGACCGACGACATACCGACCGTCGAGAGCAGCGCGCCGAGCAGGTCGGGCCGGTCGCCCTGCGGGTTCTTCGACTCGGGTACGAGCTTGACGACCGCGATCAGCCCGATCAGCGCCACCGGGAGGTTGATCAGGAAGACCATGCCCCACCAGTAGTGGTCGAGGATGATGCCGCCGATCAGCGGGCCGGCGGCGAAGCCGAGTGCGCCGACGGTGGCCCAGAGCGCGATGGCCTTGACCCGCTCCTGCTCGTCGAAGACCTGGGTGACGACGGCGAGGGTGGTGGTCATCAGCAGCGCGCCGCCGATACCCATGCCCGCCCGTGCGGCGATCAGCTGCCCCGAGTCCTGGGCGAGTCCGGCCGCCAGCGAGCCCAGCCCGAAGAGCACGAGCCCGGCGGTGAGCATCTTCTTGCGGCCGTAGCGGTCGGCCGAGCTGCCCGCGGTGAGCAGCAGCCCCGACTGGACCAGGGAGTAGGCGTTGATCATCCACTGGATGTCGGCCGTGGACGCGTCGAGTTCGGTGGTGAGCGAGGGGATCGCGACGCTGAGGACGGTGTTGTCGAGCAGCACGGTGAGCTGGGCGAGGCAGATGACACCGAGGATCAGCCAGCGCTGCGGATGGCGTGGGCCGGTGGTGGTGGTCGGGGGTGTGGCCGAGTGGTTCCCGGGTTCGGCGGCCGTCGCCGTCATTGCATGCTCCTATACGGTGTACGGGAATTGATCCCGTACACCGTATAGGCATCTCCCATACGCCGTATAGCGCTATTTTCCTGTGGTCAGGTCATAGAGGGTGGTGTCACCCACCGTGACCTGGGAGAAGTTCTCCTGGACCCAGGTGGAGATCTCGCTGCTGCCGCTTCCGCTCCGGCTCCCCGCTCCCGTGCCGCCCGCGATGAAGTAGTGGATCTTCCCGGCCGCGACGTACTGCTTGAACTGCGCGAGGGTCGGTGACGGGTCGGTGCCGTTGAAGCCACCGATCGGCATGACCGACTCCTCGGCTGCGAGCTGGTAGCTGGCCGCGTTCTGGGCGCCGACGGTGGCGGCGACCCACGTGTACGCGGAGGCGTTCTCCTTCAGCTTGGCGGTGGTGGCGGCGTCCACCTGGGCGCCGTTGAGGAGACCGCCCATGCCCCCGCGGCCTCCGCCGCCTTGACCCCCTTGGCCCTGCCCGCCCTGGGCTTGACCACCCTGACCGCCTTGTCCCATGCCGGGCATCCGGCCCTGGCCGCCCTGGCCCTGACCACCTGTCGGGGGCTGCCCCATACCGCCACCGGGCATACCGCCCTGGCCCTGGCCCGGCATCACGCCCTGCCCCTGGGCGCCTTGACCGACCTGCCCCTGGCCGCCCTGCATGCCCGGCGGCATCGTTCCGCCGCCATCGGGCCCACCGGCACCGCCCGTCTGCCCGCCAGGCCCCCGGCCGCCCCCACCGCCGGGCCCGCGCTGCGCGGACGCCGGGCCTGCCGTCACGATCGAGCCCTGGTGCCCCGAGTCCAGAGTGGAGAGGGTGTACGCAGACGGCCCGGCGAGCGCGGTCGCCAGGGCGAGCCCCGCCGCTCCCAGCGTGAGCCGGCGCCCGGCCGTCCCGGCGAACAGCAGCCCGGCCGCCGCGGCGAGCCCGCCGATCAGCACCAGCACGCCCAGCCAGGGAGCGAAGTCGGGCGTCCGGTCCAGCAGGACATACGCCCACACCGCGGTGACCACCGTCGTACCCGCCAGCGTGGCCCGTGCCTCGAAACGGCTTCGCTCCTCCCACAGCATCGTCGCCCCCATGGCGACGAGTGCGGCGATGTACGGAGCGAGCGCGACCGTGTAGTAATCGTGGTAGATCCCCGCCATCAGGCTGAAGACCACCACGGTCGTCAGCAGGCAGCCGCCCCAGAGCAGGAACGCGGCCGGCGCGGTGTCCGTCCGGTGCTCACGGCCGCGCCAGGTGAGCACGAGCCCGGCGACCAGCAGGATCAGCGCGGCGGGCAGCAGCCAGGAGATCTGGCCGCCGCTTCCGTCACCGAACATCCGCCCGATGCCGGTCTCGCCCCACATGCCGCCACCACCGCCACCGCGCATACCGCCGCCGACGCTCCCGGGCTCGTCACCGCTGATCCGGCCGAGGCCGTTGTAGCTGAAGGTGAGCTCCAGGAAGCTGTTGGTCTGGGAGCCGCCGATGTACGGGCGCGAGGACGCCGGCCACAGCTCGACGATGGCGACCCACCAGCCGCCCGACACGATCAGCGCCCCGCCCGCGAGGGCGAGCTGGGCCAGCCGCCGGCGCAGCGTCGTGGGTGCGCACACCCCGTACACCAGCGTGAGCGCCGGGAGGATGAGGAAAGCCTGAAGGGACTTGGTGAGAAAGGCGAAGCCCACCGCGACACCCGCCCAGAGCAGCCACTTCGTCCGGGCGTCCTCAAGGGCGCGCAGGACGCAGTAGACCGCCGCCGTCATCAGCAGGGCGAGCAGCGCGTCGGGGTTGTTGAAGCGGAACATCAGCGCGGCGACCGGGGTGAGGGCCAGCACGGCCCCCGCGATCAGTGCGGCCGGGGCGCTGAACCGCCTGCGCACGGCGGCGTACAGGACTCCGACCGTCGCCACGCCCATGAGCACCTCGGGCACCAGGATCTGCCAGGACCCCAGCCCGAACAGCCGTACGGACAGGGCCATCGGCCAGAGCGCGGCCGGAGGCTTGTCGACGGTGATGGAGTTACCGGCGTCGGACGACCCGAAGAAGAACGCCTTCCAGCTCTCGCTGCCCGCCTGGGCGGCCGCGGAGTAGAAGGAGTTGGCGTAGCCGGAGGCACTGAGGTCGTACAGGTAGAGCACGGCGGTGAACAGCAGCAGCCCGAGCAGCGCGGGCCGCACCCAGGGGGCGTCATCGGCTCGGCCACGCCAGACGCGGCCGAGGCCGCCCGCGGCGGCACCGGACGTCGAGGGCTCCGGAGCCGGGGACTGGGCCGTGGCTGGGGGCGGGGACGGGGCCCCGGGCCCGCCGGACGCCGTCGTGGCAGTGGCGGACGGCCGCCGGAAGGCCCAGCCCGGAGGCAGTGGCGCGTCGATACCGGGCGTGTTCTGCTCGGGCGGACTGTCGTTGCCCTGTGCGGTGGTCATCCGTGGTTCCTCGTGCTCGTCGTGGGGCCGCCGTACTCGCCGTACCGGCCGTACCCGTTGTTCTGGTCGTCCCGGCCGTATTCGCTGTACTCGCCGTGGTGGCCGTACGAACGCATGGCCGGTACGGGCTCGGGCTCCCGTTCATGTGCGGACCCGACCGCGGGCGCGCCCTCGCCGTGGTCCGGGAACACCCACGCCCTCAGCAGCACGAACCGCACCACCGTCGCCGCGAGGTTGGCGATGACCAGGACCGCCAGCTCCGTACCATGGGCGGCCTCGCCCGCGACCGCGTCGAGGAGGGCGAGCGAGCCGCTCGTCAGGGCGAGGCCGATACCGAAGACCACGAGTCCCTGGGCCTGGTGCCGCAGCGCGCGGTCCCTGCCGCGCACTCCGAAGGTGAGCCTGCGGTTGGCCGCCGTGTTGGCGACGGCGGAGACCAGCAGGGCGGCGGCGTTCGCAAGTTGCGGCCCGAGGCCCAGCCGGAAGAGGGAGTACAGCAGCAGATAGAGCAACGTCGACAGTGCCCCGACCGCACAGAAGCCGACGAGCTGCCGGGCGAGCCCGCGCGGCACTCCGCTGAGCGCCCGGTCCCTCGGGTCGTCGCCGAACGGCCGCGCGAGCCGGTCGAGCGGCAGCGCACCGGACGCAAGCGCCCGGCCCACCCGCCAGACACCCTTGAGGTCCTCGACCGCCGTGCTGACGATGTGCACCGTGGAGTCGGGGTCGTCGACCCAGTCCACCGGCACCTCGTGGATCCGCAGCCCCGCCCGCTCGGCGAGCACGAGCAGCTCGGTGTCGAAGAACCAGCCGGTGTCCTCGACCAACGGCAGCAGCCGCTCGGCCACATCGCGCCTGATGGCCTTGAATCCGCACTGGGCGTCGGAGAAGTGCGCCTGGAGCGATCCGCGCAGGATCAGGTTGTAGGTCCGGGAGATGAACTCCCGCTTCGGCCCCCGCACCACCCGCGACGACCGCGCCAGCCGCGAGCCGATCGCCAGGTCCGAGTGGCCCGAGATCAGCGGTGCGACCAGCGGCAGCAGGGCGTTCAGGTCGGTGGACAGATCCACGTCCATGTACGCGAGCACGGGAGCGTCGGACGCGCCCCAGACGGTCCGCAGGGCCCGTCCGCGCCCCTTCTGCTCCAGCCGGAACGCCCGCACTTCGGGAATCGCCGCGTCGAGCGCCGCCGAGATCTCGGCGGTCCGGTCGGTGCTCGCGTTGTCGGCGACGGTGATCCTGAACCCGTACGGGAACGTGCGCGCCAGATGGTCGTGAAGCCGCCGCACACAGGGCTCCAGGTCCTTCTCTTCGTTGTAGACGGGAATCACCACGTCCAGTACGGGAGTTCCTGCTGCCCCGACGGGCAGATGCTCACGTGCCGGCAGGGTGCCCAGTGCAATGTCGGTTCGCATAGCCCCGACTCTCGCCAGGGCGCCTGTCATGGCTGTGTGGTGCGCCTGTGTGACATCTGTGAGTCGTGCGCGGGGCCGCCCAGGACACGCCGCGGTGGCTACTGCGGCAGCCTGACGGTGAACACCGTGCGCCCCGGCACGCTCTCCACGGTGACCGTGCCGCGGTGCGCGGCCACGACGGCCTGCACGATCGCGAGGCCCAGCCCGGTGGAGCTCACCCCGCCCGCCGCCCGCGACCGGGACGCGTCGCCGCGTGCGAAGCGCTCGAAGACGTGAGGGAGCAGCTCGGCCGGGATGCCCGGCCCGTCGTCCCGGACCTCCAGGGCGACCTCCCGGCCTCCGTCGAGGGGCCGCACGCACGCGGTGACCGTGGTCCCCGGTGGGGTGTGGGTGCGCGCGTTTGCCAGCAGGTTGACCAGTACCTGGTGCAGCCTCGCACCGTCGCCGGACACCTTCACGGGCTCTTCGGGCAGAGCGAGATGCCAGTTGTGGTCCCGGCCCGCGGCCCGGGCGTCGCTCACCGCGTCCACGACGAGCATGGTGAGATCGGTTTCCTCGTACGAGAGCGGGCGTCCGGCGTCCAGCCGGGCCAGCAGCAGCAGATCCTCCACCAGACCGGTCATCCGCTCGGCCTCGGACTCGATCCGCCCGAGCGCGTGCCGGGTGTCGGGTCCGGTCTCCTCGCGGCTTCGGCGCGGGAGTTCGGCGTATCCGCGGATCGAGGCCAGCGGGGTGCGCAGCTCATGGCTGGCGTCCGCGACGAACTGGCGTACCCGCGTCTCGCTCACCTGGCGGGAGTGGAGGGCGGAGTGGACATGGTCGAGCATGCGGTTGAGCGCGGCGCCGACCTGCCCGACCTCGGTACGCGGATCGGCCTCGGCGTCAGGTACCCGCTCGTGCAATGCCACCTCCCCCTTGTGCAGGGGGATTTCGGAGACGCGTGTGGCGGTGGTGGCGACCCGGCGCAGCGGCCTGAGCGCGATCCCGACCAGGGAGCTGCCCGCCAGCGCGGCGGCGATCAGACCGGCCGCGGTCACACAGACCTCGACGACGATGAGGGTGCCGACGGTGCTCTGCGCCTCGGCGAGCGGGACGCCGACCAGGAAGGTGCCGCTCGACCCTTCCGTGTACTCCACGAGGTAGTCGCCGAGGCCCGGCAGCTCCACGGAGTGCGAGTCGCGGTCGCGGGGCACCTCCGCCAGCGCGGAGAGCTCGGCGTCCGTCAGCGCGCGGCCCGAGAGCTCCGGCCTGCCGCCGGTCTCCTTCTGGAGCGAGGCCACGCCCTGGGTCACCTTGCCGCCGGCGTCCACCTGTGCGCCGACGGTACCGATCGGGGCTCCGCCGCTTTTCACGAACGTGAGCGGGTCCCGGGGCGGCGGCAGCATGACGCGCGCGCCGGGCGGGGGTCCCGCGGCGCGCAGCGCGAGGTCATGCACCTGGCTGCCCTTCTGGCCGTACAGATGGCTGCGCAGCGCGACCGTGGTGACGGTGCCGATCACCGCGGTCGCGACCGCGATCAGCGCGAGCGCGGACACGACCAGGCGGGTCCGCAGGGACCACCGTCCCGGCCTGCGCATGCGGATCATGCGGTGCTTGCTCCTCATTCCCCTGGCTTGATCAGATAGCCCGCGCCGCGCCGGGTGTGGATCATCGGCGTCCGGCCGGCGTCGATCTTGCGCCGGAGGTAGGAGATGTAGAGCTCGACCACGTTGGCCTGGCCTCCGAAGTCGTACGACCACACCCGGTCGAGGATCTGCGCCTTGCTGAGCACCCGCCGCGGATTGCGCATGAGATAGCGCAGCAGCTCGAACTCGGTCGCGGTGAGATGGATGTTCGCGCCGCCCCTGGTGACCTCGTGGCTGTCCTCGTCCAGGACCAGATCGCCGACCACGAGCATCGACTCGCTGCGCTCAGTGGCGGCCCCGGAGCGCCGGATCAGCCCGCGCAGCCGCGCCACGACCTCCTCCAGGCTGAAGGGCTTGGTGACATAGTCGTCACCGCCCGCGGTCAGACCCGCGATCCGGTCCTCCACGGCGTCCTTCGCCGTGAGGAACAGCACGGGCACATCAGGCAGCTCCCGGCGCAGCCTGCCGAGCACGGAGAGCCCGTCCATGTCCGGGAGCATCATGTCCAGGACCACGGCGTCGGGCCGGAAGGAGCGCGCCGTGCTCATCGCACTCGCGCCGTCGCCGGCGCTGCACACCTCCCACCCTTCGTAGCGCAGGGCCATGGAGAGCAACTCGGTGAGCGAGGTCTCGTCGTCCACGACGAGCACCCGGACGGGGCCACCGTCCGGCCTGCGCATTTCGGTACGCCCGTGAGGGGAGGTCGTCGTCATGGTCCCACCCTGGGCCCGCGCCGTGAGAGCTACCTTTCCGCTTCCTGTGAATTCCCTGAGAACGTGGCGGCGTAGTCACGGCGCGGGGCCGGCCGCGAACAGCGGGGACACCACCGGGACTCGGGACATCACAGGAACAGATGCGCGCCGTTCCGGTAGCAGACCGCTCGCAGCCAGTCATCACCGAGGTCCAGCCGCCCCGCCAGCCGCTCCAGCGACTCCAGCTGGTGCACGTACGGATACGGGATGTTGGGGAAGTCCGTGCCGAACAGCACCCGGTCCCCGAGATCCGCGAGCCGCCCGCCCTCACTCGGGGGAAACGGGCTGAAGCGTTCACTGAAGTCCGTGAACGCCATCGTCGTGTCCAGGCGCACCTCTTCGTAGCGCCCGGCCAGCTCCAGGAAGTCGGTGTACTCCGGCATGCCCATGTGCGCCACGACCAGCGGCAGCCTCGGATGGCGCGCGAGGAGCCGCCCGATCGGCTCGGGCCCGGTGTACTTGCCGGGCGCCGGGCCCGATCCGCAGTGCATCACCACCGGGGTCCGGGCCTCCGCGAGCAGCCCCCACACGGGATCGAGCAGCGGGTCGTTGGGGTCGTACGCCCCCACCTGCAGATGGGACTTGAAGACGCGTGCCCCGCTCTCCACGGCCTCGCGGACATAGCGTTCCACGCCCGGCTCGGGGTAGAGGGTCGCCGTGTGCAGACAGCCGGGGGTGCGGGCGGCGAACCCGGCCGCCCAGCCGTTGAGCCACTCGGCCATGCCAGGCTTGTGCGGATAGAGCATCGAGGTGAAGGCCCGCACCCCGAACCCCTCCAGCAGGGCGACCCGGCGGTCCTCCTCCTCGCGGTAGGTGATGGGCCACTCGAGACCGGTCAGCGGACCCGCGGAGTCGAAGTACGCCCACACCTTGTCCAGTACCTGCTTGGGCATGAAGTGGGTGTGCACGTCCACGAGCCCGGGCAGCCCGAGCCGCTCCCAGAAGGCCCTTACGGCCGCGGCCTCTTCGAGGTCCCCCAGGTGATCACTCATGCCGACCACCTTCCAGCGGGTGCCGGCCCGGTGTCCAGGCCCCCTGATGAACCTCCGGTGGAGGGCGTCAGAAGAGCCCGTCCTGCACCCCGCGCGGCAGCTCCTCCAGCGGGACGGTGACGGCATCGCGCGGATCCGCCGCCACCAGCTCCCAGCCGGACATCACCCGGGTGTCGACGACGAACGTACGGCCGTCGGTGCCGGCCAGGTGCAGATCAGGTCCAGCGGCAGCCACCAGCCGCCCCGCGACCGTCCCGCCCGCCACCAGCTCCCGTGCGACGGCCGAGGCCGCCGGAATTCCCTCGAGCCCGAACACACCCATGTGGTCAACGGGCTGGAACGGCAGGCGCTCCAGCGCCCCGGGCAGCCCCTCCAGGACGACGGCCCGCGCATGGAGCGCCTCGAGCTCCGCCGCTCGCTCCCCTGCCGTGGGCGCCAGCAGGGCACGCACCGCCCGCTTGTGCGCGTACGGGATCCGATCCGGCACCCCGAGCGCCGCCCGCAGCAGTTCCTCCGTACGTCGCGCGGCCATCAGCGGTCCCCGCCCCAGCCAGCCGAACACCACGGCCCCCTGCTCGAGCAGCCGCGCCGTGCCCCGCTCCTCCGCGGTGATCCCCACCTTCACCAGGCCGGGCCCGAACCAGGCCAGATACACGCGATACGGCCGCGGGTCGTCGGCGACGGTGTCGGCAGCCACCGAGTGCGCCCGGTCAAGCCGCGCGCACTCGGGACACAGCCCTCCCGTGCTGCGCCCCGGCACCACGGCCCCGAGCGGACAGACGTTCCCCCGGGCTCCCAGGCATCCCCGCGCCCCGACGGCCTGGAAGCCGAACCACCTGCCGTACGCGAGCCTGCTGCTCCGCCGCTCCCCGCCCCGGCCCCACCGCAGAACGGGCACGGCCTCCCGACCCCACCCCATCCCGCGGAACCGCCACCGGCCTGTGTCACCACCCATGAAGCCCACGCTACGGGCAGTTGGCGTCGCTTCCCGCGGCCGTGTTTAGGTGTACACGACAGTGTGATCAAGTGCGTCGGCGCACCGGTCAAACCACTGGTCGAACAACCACAATCGAAAATCAAGGAGCACCAGATGCATCGGGGGACACGCAACGCCACCATGGGCGCCTTGCTCACGCTGGCGATGACGGCCTGCGGGGGCGCCAGCGACGCGGGGACCGACGCCGCGCCCGTGACGTTCACCGCCACCCAGGTAAGCCAGGCACTGCCCAGCAAGCTCGCGGCTCCGGACGGGTGGAAGGCCCGCCAGCCGGAGGTCGTCGAAGGCAGCCGGGCCCTTGAGCAGTGCAGGGACCAGGGAGAGCTGACGTGCTCCGGGGTGGCCGCGGTGGGCACGACACGGTACAGCGCGGTCAGCGCGTCGGAGTCGGCGGACAGCGCCAGCGTGCGCTTCGCCCTGATCGCCTACGACACCGTCGACAACGCCAAGGTGGGCATGAAGGAGGTGCTCGCCGACGAGAAGGACGGCGAGGGCAGCCCCAAGGCACTGACCCTCGACGCAGGTGCCGACGAGACCGAGGCGTTCACCACGGAGGACTCCCACAAGGCCATTCTGCGCATCGGCACCGTCGTGGCCTACGTCGGTGTGCGTGACGGTGAGCAGAGCGACCTGGAGAAGTTCGCCAAGCTCCAGATCGACCGCGCCAAGATCGCCGCGTCGGGCAAGAACCCGGACGCCTGACGCCCGGCCCCGCCCCTCGTCGACACCCACGCGTGTCGGGATGCCCGCTCACCGCCCCGCACCGCCCCGGCTCCTACGCTGACGGCGTGGGTCACATCGAGAAACGGGCCGAAGGGGCGGGGCCGTTCACCACCAGGCTGACCTGGCGCCCGGCCGAGGGCGGCCTCGCGGTGTGGGAGTCCCGTGCGGCACGCAAACGCGGCACGCTGACGGTCAAGGCCGCCGCGGACGCGGAGGAGGCACCGCAGCCCGCCGACGCGGTGGCCGTCGGCAGGCTCAGGATCCTCAACACCGCGGCGTCGGTGACCTTCACGATCGGCGGAGCGCTCTTCGCCCTCGGCGCGGCGATCGCCCTCGCCGGCGGCACCGCGAGGACGAGCGCTCTGGTCTACTTCGCGGGCGGTCTGTTCTTCAACGCGGGCGGCTACGCCTCCCTGCTCCAGACGATCAACGCCCCCACCCTGGGCCCGACCGCGGACACGCTGGAAACACACGGCTGGCGCTGGTGGAGCTACGAGCCCATGCGGATCGACTGGCTCAGCACCTTCGTCCTGTTCGCCGGGACCCTGGTGTTCGGCCTCAACCTGCTGGACTCGTTCCTCCACGGACTCTCCGCCCAGCAGACCAACCGGCTGATCTGGGCCCCCGACATGGTGGGCTGCCTGCTCTTCCTCATCTCCGGACACCTCGCCCTGGAAGAGGTGTGCCACGGCCACCCCGGCCTCCGGCCGCAGGAACTCGGCTGGTGGATCGTGGCGGTCAACCAGGCGGGCTCCGTGCTCTTCATGATCTCCGCCCTGGCCGACTTCACCCTCCCCAGCACCGGCAGCCTGGTGAACGCGGGCATCGCCAACTGGGGAACCCTCACCGGCGCACTGTGCTTCTCCATCGGCGGTGTGCTCCAGCTCTTCGAGCACCCGCAGCCGGCGGACCCGCAGGCCGCATCCACCGGATCGACCGCCGGCAGCACACGCACCTAACGCCTCTGGGCTCTGTACCTCTTGAGAAGCGCGGTGATCTTCTCCTGGTCACCTGCGCCGTTCAGCTCCACCAGCAGATCGTCAGGGCACAGTTCATAGTGGTCGCCCCACCAGCGCCGGCCCCTGTTGTCCCAGATGCGATAGCCACCCGGGACGCCTCTCGCCACGTACCGTCTTCTGCTCATGCCGCACTCCCCCTGGGTCGACGCAGTGCTCCGCACCCGCCGCAACAGCCCGATGGACCCCCGATCTTCGAGACCCGGCCGGGCCTCGGGCCGGGGCCGCGCGGCGTACGGCATGGGGCGAGCTGTCCGGCGCGATGGGGTGTACCGGCTGACGACGATCAGTGCGGTTGCTGCACTTCGCTGCTGTACGGCACGACAAAGCCCCCTCCGGGATGATCCCGAGGGGGCTTTGACCTGTGTGCACTCGGCAGGATTCGAACCTGCAACCTTCTGATCCGTAGTCAGATGCTCTATCCGTTAAGCTACGAGTGCTTGGCTTCCCGGGCTTTTCTGCCCGGTCTGCGTTGCGGGAACAACATTACATGACCTGCGCCGCCAGACGAAATCCATTAGGTGCACACCATCTGACCTGCATAAATGGCCGGACGAGCGCCTCCGCGCCCCCATCGCTCGCGACCCGGATCCCCAGCTCGGAGCACCCCCGGAGACACGCACCCGGAACGACCGAAGCCCCGGCCGTCGGGCCGGGGCTTCGGTGTTGGTGCGGAGGCGGAGGGATTTGAACCCTCGATGGGCTTTAAGACCCAAACCGCATTAGCAGTGCGGCGCCATAGACCGGACTAGGCGACGCCTCCAGCACACCCGCGCGAGCGCGGGTGGTGCGTGCAAGATGATGACACAGCCGGGCGGCTCGTCACCAATCGCTCCCCACGGTACTAGGCGCTCGGGCCCCGGAGCAAAGAACATTCCCCGCGCGTGCCGGTGGGCGCACCGGTCGGGCGCGGTGCGGGTGCGGCACACGGGTGCCGTGCAGGTGAGACGCCCACTCGGGTCAGTCCGGATTGCGCAACGCACGGGCGCGCGGAGCGTTAGAGATGCCGGGGCGGTCGGCCGCCCCTCACACGTGACCATCCAGGAGCATCCATGCTGCGCCGTCTCGCCCTGACCGCCACGGCATCCGTGGCCACTCTCCTCGCCGTCGTTCCCGGTGCGTCCGCGTCCGCGGACCCGTCCGCACCCGCGCCCGCACCCCCGTCCTCGGAACAGGCACTCCCGCTCCCGCTGCTCGAGCCGGGCGAGTCGTCCGACCGGCTCACCGTGATCACCTCGCGGACCGGCAACCCGAGGGCCGACGGCACCTACGAGCTGACCTGCGGCCCGGTCGGCGGCTCGCATCCCGCGGCGGAGGCGGCCTGTGACCGGCTGGAGCGACTCGGCGAGGGCGGGAAGGACCCCTTCGCGCCGATGGGCGAGGACCGGATGTGCCCCCAGCAGTACGGCGGCCCGGCCACCGCCCACATCAAGGGGACGTGGCGGGGCAAGCCGGTCGACACCACCTTCACCCGTCGCAACGGCTGCGAGATCGGGCGGTGGCGGACGATGGAGCCGGTCCTGCCGACCGCCAGGTCGTAGCGGCCGGGCCGGGCCGGGTCAGGGCGCCGGGGAGGCGCCCGGCCGGCGCGGCGGGCCCCCGTGCGCCGTCCGTTCCCGTCCGCACACAGAACCTCAGTGAGAGCTCCCCCTCATCCACCGCCGTATGACCACCCCCTGCCTTTAGACTCACTCCAGTGACAGGCCGCGGCCCGAGAGGGAAGATGGGGCCGGCCGTCCGCAAGATGCAGTAGGTCAGGGAGGAAGCGTCGTCGTGAGCAGCAGGCCATCCCGAGGCGCTGCTCGCCTCGCAGCCATACTCGACGCCCTTCCGGACGGGCTCGTACTCGTCAACTGCAACGGCACGGTGGTCAACGCGAACACCATCGCCTTGGAGATGTTCGAGACACCGGGTACGGCACTGGTGGGGCGAGGGCTGCTCGATCTCCTTCCGTCCTTCGACTCCACTCTGATCCCCGGCTCGATGCGGCGGCCCGAATCCGCCGACGAGCGGGGCAGGACCAAGCCGACCCGGATGATCGCGCGGCGCACGGACGGCGGCGAGTTCCCCGTCGAGGTGACCAGCGCCAGCCTGGAAGACGGCCGACAGGCATACGCGGCGGTCAACGGCGGCGGCCTCGCCGGCGGCGTGGGCGGTGCGGGTAGCTACACCGGCGACGAGCTGCTCATGCTCGTCGTCCGCGATCTCTCCGGCACCCTCGACACCGAGGCCGAACTGGCCCGCTCCCAGCGCCAGACCGAGATGATCCTGCGGGCCGCGGCCGAAGGCGTCGTCGGCACGGACACCGAAGGCCGCGTGGTCCTGGTGAACCCGGCCGCCGCGCAGATCCTCGGCTTCCGCGCCAGCGACCTCGGCGGCAGGGAGCTGCACCCGCTGATCCTGCACTCGCGGCCGGACGGCGAGCCGTTCCCGTACGAGGACTCGCCGCTCGCCGACACTCTCAAGTCGGGTCGCAAGCACCGGGTGCGCGGGCAGGTGCTGTACGCCAAGAGCGGCGAGCAGGTCCCCGTCGATCTGACGACGGCCCCGGTGCGGGACGGGGAGCAGCTGGTCGGCGCGGTGATGACGTTCACCGACCGGCGGCCGTACGAGGAGCTGCTCGCGCAGCACACCGCGGAGGCCGCCGAGCGGGAGGAGCGGCACACCACAGAGGTCACGGCGCTGACCGAGAAGCACACGGCCGAGCTGGACGCGCTGACCGAGAAGCACACGGCCGAGCTCGCGGACCGGACCGAGCGGTACGCGGCGGAGGCCGAGGAGCTCGCCGAGCGGGAGGCCGCGGCGAGCGCCCGGCTGAGCCAGCTCACCGCGGTGCTCGGCGAGTCGCTGCGCGCACCGCTGGAGGAGCTGCGCGGTGAGCTCGGCAAGCTGGCCGCGGACCCGGCCGGACAGCTCTGGCCCGAGGCCAACCAGATACTGCACCACCTGGCGGCGGGCTATGCCCGGATGACCACGCTGGTGGACAACGTGCTGGGATTCCAGCGTCTGGATTCGGGCGCTGAACCGCTCCAGCGGACCAAGGCGCTGCTCGACGGGGTGGTCGCGGCCGGCGTCGAAGGCGCCGTGGAGCTGATCGGCCCGGGGCGGGCGCAGTTCGCCGTGCACGCCCCGCGGATCGAGGCCGAGGTGGACGCCACCCGGCTGGCGACCGCCCTGGCCCACCTGATCGCCGACGTCGCCGGGGTCGACTCGACCGGTCGCACGCGGGTCGTGGCATCCGCGGGCGGTGGTTACGTCGACTCCACGATCGTGGTCGCGACGGCCCAGCGGGGCGATGTCGTACGGATCGAGGTACGCGGCCCGTACCCCGGGGGCGACCCGGTGCACGAGCCGATCGTCCGCGGAATCGTGACGGCCCACGGCGGTCTGCTCCAGACGCACGAGGTGCCGGGGATGAGCGGGAGTGCGTACGTACTCGAAATGCCGCTCGGCGAGGGCGCGGGGATCGTTCCCGAGGCCCCCGAGGCCCCCGAGGCCGCCGGGGCTCCGGCTGAGATCGCACCGGCCGAGACGGTGACGTCGGGCGGCGGCCGCCGGCGCGCACGCGCACGCCGGTCGAGCACGGACGCGTTCCTCGAAAGCCCCGTGGCAGCCGAGGGGCCCGATGCGCCCGAACCCTCGGTTGATCCTGGCGCCGCCGTCGCCGTGGTCACCGCCGGCACCGGGCGTCGTCGCGGACGTCCCAGCCCCGCCGAGGCCGCCGCGGAAGGCGATACCGGCCGACCGGCACTCGGCGCGACGGTCCCCCCCCAGGGCCTCGGCCCCGATGCCCTCGCCGCACCCCAGCCCACGGGCCGCAGGGCACGCCGGGCCGCGACCCAGGCGGCGTTGCCCGCGCTGCCGGCGGCGTCCTCAGGGCCGTCCGGTGAGGACTCCGGCACCGCGATCGGCGCGGAGGCGCTGGAGCCCACAGGTGCGGCGGCGCTGGAGCCCGCCGGCGCGGTGGCCCAGCCCGCAGGTCGGCGTGCGCGCCGGGCGCTGGGCGTGGCGCAGGCCGCCGGCGAATCCCGGAGTGCTTTCGCCCTGCCCCCCGCCGAGGCGGACCGGGTGGCGCACGCGCCCGCCCAGGACACGGACGAAGAAGGCCACCGGGGCCGCCACGAAGCCGTCGAGGGTGTGGACGCCGATCACACCCCGCCGCAGCCGCACCCCGTGAGCGCCGAGGCACCGGCAACGCCGCCGACGACGCCGACGCAGGGCGGGGCGAGTCCCGGCTCCCTGCCTCTGCCCGCTCCGATGCCTCCCGTGAAGACACCGCCTCAGCGAGCGGCTCAGCCGCTGCCCGCGGAGACCCCACTGCCCGCCGATGCCTCGCAGGGCAGGTCGTTCAGCGTGCGCACGCTGGGCCAGGGCGTGCCGTTCGCCCAGCAGGCGGCGCAGGCCCAGCCCCAGGGCCACTCGCTCGGCGCCAACCAGCCACTGACCCAGACCCAGGGCCACTCGCTCGGCGCCAACCAGCCACTGACCCAGACCCAGGGCCGCTCGCTCGGCGCCAACCAGCCGCTGGCCCAGACCCAGTCGCCCACTTCCGCGCGCCGCCGCAAGCTGGCCACCCGGCCCGACGACGAGACGCCGGAGACGGGTGCCCGCCCGCACCCCCAGCAGCGGCTCGGCACTGCCACTCCCCCCGAGGGCCGTGCCTACGCGATCGGCGCACCGGACGACGGCGCCGAGGGCCCCGAGCTGCTCGACGGCCCCGGCGGAGCCATCGAGGTCGCGAACCAGCCCGTGCCCCTCCCCGTGGACGACGAGCTGCCACCGGAGCCGCTGGACAATCCGCGCAGGCTGCTGGTCTGGCCCGCACCGGACGTCGCCACCCAGCAGGCACTGACGGACCGCGGCTACCGCCCGGTGATCGTGCACTCGCGCGAGGAGGTGGACGCGCAGATCGCCGCGTTCCCCGCGGCCCTCTTCGTCGACCCCCTGACCGGGCCGATCACCCGCACCGCCCTCCAGTCGCTGCGCCAGGCGGCGGTGGCGGCAGAAGTCCCGGTGCTCCTCGCGGCCGGTCTGGGCCAGGCGTCGCGCGAGGCGGCGTACGGTGCCGACCCCGCCGTGCTGCTCAAGGCCCTGGCCCCGCGCGACAGTGAGCAGCACCCGTCCCGTGTGCTGCTCATCGAGGAGAACGACGACATCGCGACCGCGCTGGCGGCAACCCTCGAACGCCGCGGCATGCAGGTGGCCCGCGCCCAGGGCGACACCGACGCCGTCACCCTGGCCCAGCAGATGCGCCCGAACCTGGTGGTGATGGACCTGATGCAGGTACGCCGCCGCCGCGCCGGGGTCATCGACTGGCTTCGCGCGAACGGCCAGTTGAACCGCACCCCGCTCGTGGTCTACACCTCGGCGGGACTCGACCGGGCCGAACTCCCGAAGCTGTCGTCGGGCGAGACGGTGCTGTTCCTCGCGGAGCGCTCGACGAGCACCGAGGTCCAGGGCCGGATCGTGGATCTGCTCGCGAAGATCGGCACGAACTGAGCGCCTCACACAGCTGAGCGTCGGCACGGACCGAGCCGCCTCACACAGGAGGCTCCGGCAGAGCCAGGCGACGTGGTGCGCTTCGTCCGCTCCGGACCTCCGAGCATGCCACCCCCGGGTGGCCGGACGGCAGAGAGCCCCGGCAGCACGCCAGGGGCTCTCCTTACGGGCGACAGGGGGTCAGTCGACCCGCGTGACGTCCAGCTCGCCTTCCGCGTACTGCCTGCGGATGACCTTCTTGTCGAACTTCCCGACGCTCGTCTTGGGCACCTCCGCGATGATCGCCCAGCGCTCGGGCAGCTGCCACTTCGCGATCCGCCCCGCGAGGAACTCCCGGAGCGACGTGTAGTCGGCCGTCGAGCCGGCCTTGAGCACGACGGTGGCCAGCGGGCGTTCGCCCCACTTCTCGTCCGGGACGGCGACGACCGCCGCCTCCGCGATCTCGGGGTGGGCCATCAGGGCGTTCTCGAGTTCGACGGAGGAGATCCATTCACCGCCGGACTTGATGACGTCCTTGGCCCGGTCGGTGAGGGTGAGGAAGCCCCGGGGGCAGATGACGCCGACGTCCCCGGTCCGCAGCCAGCCGTCCTGGCTGAACTTGTCCTCGGGCTTGTGCGGTTCACCCTGCGCACCGCCGTAGTACGCGCCCGCGATCCACGGCCCGCGCACCTCCAGCTCTCCCGCCGACTCGCCGTCCCAGGGCAGGAACCCGCCGCCGGGGCCGCGCAGCCGGGCCTCCACGCCGGCCGGGAAGCGGCCTTGCGTGAGCCGGTAGCCGAACTCCGCGTCCGTACCGACGGCGTCGGCGGGCGGTCGGGCGATCGTGCCGAGCGGGGAGGTCTCCGTCATGCCCCAGGCGTGGCAGACGCGCATACCCAGCTTGTCGAACGCCTCCATGAGCGACGGCGGGCAGGCGGAGCCGCCGATGGTGACCTGGCCGAGGCAGCTCACATCGCGGGGCTTGGCGGTGAGTTCGGCGAGGAGACCCTGCCAGATGGTGGGGACGGCGGCGGCATGGGTCGGCCGCTCGGACTCGATCATCTCGGCGAGCGGGCCGGGCTGGAGGAAGCGGTCCGGCATCAGCATGTTCACGCCCGACATCAGCACGGCGTGCGGCAGGCCCCAGGCGTTGACGTGGAACTGCGGCACCACCACCAGGCTGGTGTCGTCGTCCGTCAGGCCCATCGACTGGGCCATGTTGACCTGCATCGAGTGCAGATAGATGGAGCGGTGCGAGTAGACGACGCCCTTGGGATCACCGGTGGTGCCCGAGGTGTAGCACATGGCCGCGGCGGACCGCTCGTCCAGCTCGGGCCAGTCGTAGGAGACCGGCTTCCCGGCGATCAGCTCCTCGTACTCGTGCACCTGGGCGTTCGCCCCGTCCAGCAGCGCCCGGTCGCCGGGGCCCGACACCACGACGTGCTCGACCGTCGGAAGGTGCGGCAGCAGCGGGGCGAGCAGCGGCAGCAGGGAGCCGTTGACGATCACCACCCGGTCGGCCGCGTGGTTGACGATGAACACCAGCTGCTCGACGGGCAGCCGCAGATTGAGGGTGTGCAGGACGGCGCCCATGCAGGGCACGGCGAAGTACGCCTCGACATGCTCTGCGTTGTTCCACATCAGAGTGGCGACACGTTCATCCCCCTCGACCCCGAGGTCGTCCCGTAGGGCGTGCGCCAGCTGAGCGGCCCGCTCACCGAGTTCCCGGTAACTGCGCCGGTGCGGCTCGCTCTCCCCTGTCCACGTGGTGACCTGCGAGGTTCCGTGGATCGTCATCCCGTGCTTCAGGATGCGGGTCACGGTCAGTGGTACGTCCTGCATGGTGCTCAGCACGGCGTCCTCCCGGTGGGCGCACAGCTCTCGGCTCACGGCCGGGGGACATCGCCCCCGGACACCCTGGAGTAAGTAGGGGTGTGCAGATTCTGCGCACATACCGATCGGTATGTCACTACCTCCGGGTAGCCCTTTTCCTGCTGCGGCCACAGCCCGTACCAGCGAGCCGGGCCCACCACAGGTCAGCGCGGGTCGACGCGGGTCGACGCGGGTCGACGCGGGTCGACGCGGTCAACGCACCGGTACGAGCTCCGGGTCGTCGCGCAGCTTGCCGAGGGCACGGGAGACCGCGCTCTTGACCGTGCCGACGGAGACTCCGAGCACCTCCGCGGTCTGGGCCTCGCTGAGGTCCTCGTAGTACCGCAGGACGACCATCGCGCGCTGGCGGTCCGGGAGTCGCATGACCGCGCGCCACATCGCGTCGTTGAGGGCCTGGCGCTCGGCGGGGTCCGGCTCGGGGATGCTCGGAGGTTCGGGGAGCTCGTCGCAGGCGAATTCGTCGACCTTGCGCTTGCGCCACTGCGAGGTACGCGTGTTGAGTAGCGCGCGGCGGACGTAGCCGTCGAGTGCCCGGTGGTCCTCTATGCGGTCCCAGGCGACGAACGTCTTGGTGAGTGCGGTCTGGAGGAGGTCCTCGGCATCGCAGGGATTGGCCGTGAGAGAGCGGGCGGTTCGCAGCAGTACGGGTCCCCGCGCCCGTACGTACGACGAGAACGACGGATACGTCGCCGCCCTGGAAGCGGTCGCGCAGACTGGCGTGGTCATGGCTCCACGCTATGAGCGGGCTGTGCGCCAACGGATCGACCCAAGGTGCCGAAAGCGGGTCCCCCTCAAGTTGTAGGGGCGCCGTAAGCTCAACCTCCCCAAGGTGGAGGGCGTCAGCCCCACGGGTAGGGGGTCGACGAGCCCCCGCCTCCGCGCCAGCGGCCCGGATCACCCTCCGCGTCTGCGCTGAGCAGGCTGTTTCAGCCGTCAGACCCCAGTATGAGACCGGAGGTCGGCACCCCCGTCCCCGCTGTGACCAGGGCGGTCCCGGCACCTGCCACCTGGTTCACCGAGGTGCCCCGGATCTGGCGGGCCGCCTCCGCGATGCCGTTCATCCCATGCAGATACGCCTCCCCCAGCTGCCCTCCGTGCGTGTTCAGGGGCAGCGTGTCCGCAGCGACGAAGTCGGCCGCCTCGCCCGGCTTGCAGAAGCCGAACTCCTCCAACTGCATCAGGACAAAGGGGGTGAAGTGGTCATAGAGGATACCGACGTCGATGTCGCCGGGGCCGAGTCCGGCGGTCCTCCAGAGCTGACGGGCCACGACGCCCATCTCCGGCAGGCCGGTGAGTTCGTCCCGGTAGTAGCTGGTCATCTGCTCCTGCGCACGGCCCGCCCCCTGTGCCGCCGCGACGATGACGGCCGGTGGCCGCCGCAGATCCCTGGCCCGCTCCAGCGAGGTCACCACGATCGCTTGGCCGCCGTCCGTCTCCTGGCAGCAGTCGAGGAGACGCAGGGGCTCGACGATCCACCGGGACGCGGCGTGGTCCGAGAGTGTGATCGGTTTGCCGTGGAAGTACGCGGCGGGATTGCGGGCCGCGTGGCGGCGGCCGGCCACGGCGACATGGCCGAACGCCTCGGGCGTGAGCCCGTACGCGTACAGATAGCGCTGCGCGGTCATGGCCACCCACGAGGCGGGGGTGAGCAGCCCGAACGGGAGGTACCAGCCCAGCGCCGCGCCCTCCGCCGACGGCTCACGACGCTGCACACCGGAGCCGAATCTGCGGCCGGAGCGCTCGTTGAACGCCCGGTAGCAGACCACGACTTCGGCGACACCGGCGGCCACGGCGAGGGCTGCCTGCTGGACGGTGGCGCAGGCCGCGCCGCCGCCGTAGTGGACACGCGAGAAGAACGAGAGCTCACCGATGCCCGCCGCCTGGGCGACGGTGATCTCGGGGCTGGTGTCCATGGTGAAGGTGACCATGCCGTCGACGTCTGCGGGGGAGAGTCCGGCGTCGTCGAGTGCGGCCCGTACGGCCTCGACGGCGAGGGTGAGCTCACTGCGGCCGGAGTCCTTCGAGAACTCGGTGGCTCCGATGCCGGCCACCGCCGCGCGCCCGCCGAGGGAATCGACCCTGCGCACACTCACGATCCCACCTCCGTCGTGGATGCCGGCAACTGGACCGTGACCGTGCCCGTGACGTGGTGCCCGATGCCGTTCGCCCCGACGACCCGCACCCGCACGGTGCCCGACTCCGGGTCGGACTCGGCGACCGTGCCGGTCAACGTCATGGTGTCGCCAGGGTAGTTGGGGGCACCGAGCCGGATCTCCACCTTGCGGAGCACGGCCGTAGGCCCGAAGTGGTCGGTGATGTACCTGCCGACGAGCCCGTTGGTCGTCAGGATGTTCATGAAGATGTCCGGCGAGCCCTTCCCCCTGGCGAGCTCCGCGTCATGGTGCACATCCTGGTAGTCGCGGGACGCGATCGCTCCGGCGACGATCAGGGTGCGGGTGAGGGGGATCGTCAGCGGAGCCAGCTCGCTGCCCACGGGTGGGACGCTCATCGGACCTTCTCCTTCGCCAGCAACAGTCCAAGCTCCTGGAGGAGTTGTGCGCCGCAGCCCAGATACGCGTCCAGCTGGCGCCCCCACAGGAAGTGCCGGTGGACCGGATGATCGGTGTCCGCGCCGAGGCCGCCGTGCAGATGCTGGCCCGTGTGCACGACGCGCCTGCCCGCCTCGGACGCCCACCAGCCCGCGATCAGCGCCTGCTCTCCGCACGGCAGCCGCTCGTCCCACCTCCAGGCCGCCTCGTATGCGGTGACCCGGATCGCCTCGGTGTCCATGTACGCATCCGCGGCACGGAGTTGGACGGCCTGCTTCGTGGCGAGTGGGCGGCCGAACTGCTCCCGTACCGAGGTGTACTCGACGGCCCGGGCGAGAGAGCCCGCACAGACTCCCGCCTGGAGCCCGGCGAAGGCGACGCGGGCCACGGCGAGCACGTCCTCGTACGCCTCCGTACCCGGACCGCCGGCGCCGAGCCGCTCGCCCGGTGTGCCGTCCAGGGTGAGCCTGGCCGCCGCCCAGGGGGCCGTGGTCTCCACCGCGGTGATCTCCGCGTCCGCTGCCCGTACCAGCCACAGCGACCGCGCCGCGTCCGGGACGAGCACATGGGTGGCGTCCCTCAGCCAGGGCACCCAGGCCACCGTGCCGGTCAGCCGCCCGTCTCCCTCGGCCCGTACCGTTCCGCGCTCCGGGAAGGCGCCGGTGGCGACCGCGCTCCCGGCCCGCAGCGCAGGCAGCAGACGTGCGCGCTGCTCGGGCGTGCCGTGCCGTGACACCGCGAGCACCCCGTGGACACAGCTCGCCGCCAGTGGCACCTGCGCGGTCGTACGGCCCTGCTCCTCCAGCAGCAGTACGAGCCCTAGCAGCCCGATCTCGTCCACGGCGCCGGGCAGCCCGGCCGCGCACAGCGCCTTCCACAGCTCGGCGTCCGTGCCGGTCCCGGCCGCGGTCAGCCGTTCGTGCGTGGACAGGTCGGCGAAGATCCGGGCGGCCAGCTCACGGGCCGCCTCCTGCTCCTCGGTGGGCGTGAAGTCCATGTCAGACCGCACCGTCCCCAGCCCGACCTGCTGACCGTGCCCCTGCCCCTGCCCCTGCCCCTGACTCGGCGATCGGGCGGAACACGGGCAGTTCCCGTGCCTCAGCACCCCCCTCCCCGTCCACCTTCATGAACTCCAGCCGTACGGGAAGCCCGATGCGGACCTCGTCGTAGGAGACACCCACCACGCTGCTCACCATCCGGACCCCCTCGGCCAGCTCGATCAGCCCGACGGCGTACGGGGGGTCGAAGGCGGGGAACGGCGGGTGGTGCATGACCACATACGAGTAGACGGTCCCCTCGCCACTCGCCTCGACGGTGTCCCAGCGCGCCGAGCCGCAGCCGCCGCATCCCGGCAGCCAGGGAAAGCGGAGTGTGTCGCAGTCCGCGCAGCGCTGGATCAGCAGCCGGTGCCCGGCGACGCCCTCCCAGAATCCGGCGTTGTCGCGGTTGACCACCGGCGCGGGGCGGTGTGCCTCGCGCGGCCGCTGCCGCGTCGCCGCCGCCCCGCCCCCACCGGCCGGTGCGTACTTGAGCACCCGGAAGCGGTGCGTGCCCGCGGGCTCGCCGGCCGCCCGGATGTCCATCCGCGTGGTGATGAAGTGGCCCGCGCCCAGCTTGGTCGTCTTGCGCCGCGACACCGACTCGATGACCGAGTCGAAGGTGATCCGGTCGCCGGGGCGCAGCGGGCGCAGGTACTCCTGCTCGCAGTCGGTCGCGACGATCGAGGTGTAACCAGCGGCGTCCAGCAGCGCGGACAGTTCGTCGTACGCCCCCGAGCGCTCGGCGTACCCGGAGAGCCCGCCCATCGTCCAGGCCTGGAGCATCGTGGGCGGGGCGATCGCGTCCGCTCCGGTGTACGCCGGGTTCGTATCACCCATCGCCTCGCACCAGTGCCTGATCATCGGCTCGTTGACCAGGTCCTTTCCGGTGCCGGGGGCGGCTGTGGGGCGCCCTTCATAGGACTTCAGACGCGTGTACAGCTCCTCGTCCTTCGTCGCTTCCCCGCTCAACGCTTCCCCCTCCTCATACCGAGCCGCATCGTGGCCACGATCTCCCGCTGCACCTCGCTCACCCCGCCCCCGAAGGTGTTGATCTGCGCGGCCCTGTTCATCCGCTCCAGCTCCCCGCCGTCACCGAGGACACCCGGCGAACCGGCCCTCACCAGTGCGGCGTCCCCCGCGATCTCCTGGCACATCCGGTACACCTCGACGGCCGACTCCGTACCGGCGAACTTCACGCCGCTGGCATCGCCCGGGGCCAGCCGACCCGCTCCCACGTCCGCGACCAGGCGCCAGTTGAGCAGGCGGGTCGCCGCGAGCCTGGCATGCACCTCGGCGATCCTGGAGCGCACCCACGGCTGGTCCAACGGGCGTTCACCGGTCAGCGGATCGGGACGCCGGGCGTGGTCGAGGGCCGCGGCGGCGAAGTCCTCCGCCTGCATACCGACGGCGGCGAGGGCCACACGCTCATGGTTGAGCTGGTTGGTGATGAGCTCCCAGCCGTGGTTCTCCTCGCCGACGAGACACGTCGCGGGGACCCGTATCCCGTCGTAGTAGGTGGCCGTCGTGGTCAGACCGCCGACCGTCCGGATCGGGGTCCAGGAGAAGCCGGGCGCGTCCGTCGGCACCAGGATGATCGAGATCCCCTGGTGCTTGGGAGCCTCGGGGTCCGTACGGCAGGCCAGCCAGATCCAGTCGGCGTTCTGGGCGTTGGAGGTGAAGACCTTCTGTCCGTCGATCAGCCAGTGGCCGTCGGCGGCGGCCCGCACGGCCCGGGTGCTCAGGGCGGCGAGGTCGGTACCCGCGCCGGGCTCGCTGTAGCCGATCGCGAACACCACCTCCCCGCTCAGGATCCGGGGGAGGAAAGAGGCCTTCTGTTCTTCGGTGCCGTATCTCATCAGGGTGGGGCCGACGGTGTTCAGCGTGACCATCGAGACCGGAGCACCGGCGCGATACGCCTCGTCGAAGAACACGAACTGCTCGTCGGGACCGCGCCCCTGGCCCCCGTAGGCGACGGGCCAGCCGAGTCCGAGCATCCCGTCGGCGCCGATCCGCCGTAGTAGACGGCGCTGTTCGGATGCGTCGTCCGGAGGCGGTGGCCCGTCGGGCATCAGCTCGCGGAAGTACGCGCGGAGTTCGGCGCGCAGCCGCTGTTGGCGCGGGGTCGGTGCAAGGTGCACGACGGCATCCTCCCGAAGGGGATGGGGCGGGGGCGGTTCCCTGAATGTGTTTCCCAGTTTCTGACTGTCCGTCAGATCTACTGGGACTGTCAAGGGAACGGCAGACGGCCTGTGCGGCGGTGCCACCGCACCGCCGCACAGGCCGTCGTCACCCTTCAGTCGGTTCCCGTCAGTCAAACCCCCTCATACCTCGAGCCCCCTCATCCGGAATCCCCCAGCGCGCCCCCCGACAGAACCCCCCAGCCGGACCCCCTCATCCCTCCAACCCCCAGCCGACCCCCCCTCGGGCCGGCCTACCAGAGCCTGCTGAAGAACACCGCGATGTTGTCCGTGGACTGGTCGATGGCGGTGAAGCCCGATCCGTTGACACTCGCGGTGTGGTTCTGGTTGGACGCGCCCGCCCCCGTGGCCACCTGCTGGGTGGTCGTCGAGTTCCCGTGGTTGTCGCCACCGACACCGCTGCCCACCACCCCGGCCACCGCCGCGTTCGACCCGTTGTTCGCGAAGGCACCGTTGTCCGCGTGGGCCACGCCGGTGAACAGGGCGGCGGCGAGGGGCAGGGCGGCGACAACGGCGACGGCACGGGCGGCGCGGACGGTACGAGCGGTACGGGTGCTTGCCATGTCATTTCCTCCAGGACGGGAATTACAGAGACAGAAGACGGAAGTCGTAAGTCGGAAGATCCAAGTGCGGCCGAGACCTGGGCAGTTGGCCGACCACCACGGTCGTGATTCGGTCGCGTTCGCTGTGGTGCACGACGTCGCGAGTCCAGAGTTGCCCAGCGAATCCCCGGCGAACCACCCCGGAGCACCCGATTCCCCCTCAAGCGTGAGGACAAGTCGATAAACCCCCTTTAGATGAAGAAGCGTTCCAGCACCCTTCGGCCAACCCTCAGCGCCGCGCACTCACCCTTCCCTTATTCGAATACCAGTACGAACATGGAAGGCATGGCCACCACTGCCCGCCGCGCTGTCAGCCTGGCCCTCGCCCACGCGCTCTGCGCCGCCGAGCGCGGGTTCCCCGTGATCCCCCTGTCTCCCACCAAGCTCCCGGCGATCCCCTCGCCCCACCGCCACACCCGGGAACCGATCCCGAACCCGATTCCGGCCCCTGTCCCGGCCGCTGCCACGACCACAGCCCCGGCTCCGGCCCCGGCCCCGGCCACATGCCACGGCGAGTGCGGCCGCCCGGGGCACGGCGTGCACGACGCCACGACCGACCCCGCCGCCGTACGGGCGCTCTTCGCCGCCGCCCCCTGGGCCACGGGCTACGGAATCGCCTGCGGCCGGCCGCCGTACCACCTCATCGGGATCGACCTCGACACCAAGAGCGCGGCGATGGGCGGCGGTCCCGACGCGGGCGGCGCCGTGGACTCGCTCGGCGCGCTGCGGCACCTGGCCCTCCAGCACCTGTTCACGATCCCGGAGACGATCACCGTGCTCACGCCCAGCGGGGGCCGCCATCTGTGGCTGACCGGGCCGCCCGGCGTCGTCGTACCGAATTCGGCAGGGCGGCTCGCGCCCGGGATCGACGTCCGGGGCAGCGGCGGCTATCTCGTCGGACCGGGCTCGGTGTCCGCCCACGGCGCCTACCGATTCGCTCCCGGCACAGCCACACCGCCGCCCGCGCCCTGCCCTCGGGCGCTGCTGCGGCTGCTCATGCCACCGGCGCGCCACCCGCACGGCCGGATGCCGCCCGGCGACCGGGCGCCGAGAGGCGAGGGACTGGTCCGGTTCGTCGGCGCGGCCGACGAGGGCCAGCGCAACACCCGGCTGTTCTGGGCGGCTTGCCGCGCGTACGAGAACGGCATCGGCGACAGCCTCGCGGACGCCCTCGCCGGCGCGGCGGTCCACGCCGGCCTCAGCGAGCGTGAAGCCCGCGCGACGATCGCATCGGCGGCGCGGCTGCGCGCCGGGGGCCTCGCATGACAAGGATCACAGAAGTGCCGCGACCGTGGAACGCAACTGCGCCTTTTGATCATTTATGCCCACGGCGAGTACACATGGCGCCTTTGATCTGATCGGGATAACTCGCTTCCTGTATCCCCATTTTCGGTCATACGATCACCCGGCAGCGTGCCCGCGTGAGTGTTTCCGCCGTGGCCGCACAGGACCTCCCGCACTTCCCGCACTCCGCACTTCCCCGCCCCTGGCCGCCGGACCACAGAGGAAATCGTTGAAGAACCGCAGCATGCTGGCAACGGCCGTCGTCGCCGCCGTGACCGCTCCCGTCGTTCTCCTGGCCGCCGCTCCCGCGCTCGCCGACGCCCCGTCAGCGGCAGCGGCGCAGCCGACGGACGGGCCCGACATCGGGGAACTCGAGGAGGCCGCCTGGCGGTCGCACCAGGCGCACCTCGCGGCTCTGGTCGCCGAGCGGAGCGCGTCGGCTGCCGCGCAGGCCGCCCACTCCGACGACACACCGCTCGCCGGCACGGCCAGGGCTGCCGCGAAGGCGGCCGCCGACGCCGGCGCCGCCAAGAAGCAGGCCGACAAGGCGGTCGAACTCGCCGAGGACGTGGTCACCGCGCTGCCCGGGACCGCCACCCCGGAGGAGAAGGCCACAGCGGAGAAGGCCCTCGCCGACGCGGAGGCGACCGCTCAGGCCGCCGCCGCCGACAAAACCGCCGCCGACAAGGAGGCGGAGCAGGCCGTTCAGGCCCTTGCGGGATTCCGCCGCGCCGCTGACGAGAAGGCCGCCGCGGCGAAGCAGGCCCTGGCCGAGGCCGTCAAGGCGATGCTCGCCGCAGACAAGGCACTAGCCGAAGCCAGGGCGGCCCTGGAGAAGCAGTGCGACTTCGAGGGGCAGCTGACCACGGTCCTGAAGGGGATGCCGGCCCAGCTGGTCGCCGGTACGACCACCGACTTCTCGGTGGTCGTGACCAACGGCAGCAGGACGAAGGCGCTGGACGAGGTCCTGCCGCGCGTCTCCTTCCACTCCATGGAGAAGACCGGCTACAAGATCATCGACAGCCACTTCGACCTGCAGTGGTCCACGGCGGCTTCCCCGAAGTGGCGGGCCGTCAGGAACGGCGAGTACACCGGCTCGATCGGCGCGCTGAAGCCGGGTGGCCGGTTGGACCTCAAGCTACGGCTGACGATCGACGTCAAGGCGCCCGCGGACAAGGGCGATGTTTTCGTCGAGGGTGACTACGAGAACGGCGACGGTTCCTGCGGAGGCAATGCCGTCACCCTGTACCCCTTCGAGCTCCTCGTGGCCGGCAGCAAGCCCAGCACGACGGAGACGACCACCGCGACAGGGACGACGGGCACGGCTGCTGCCACGACCGGCGGCACCGGAACCGACGGCGCCGGGACCACGGGGAACGGGACGCCGGCGCGGAACTCCGGCACCGAGGCCCAGGGCACGACCTCGACCACCACGGTGGACTCCGGCTCCGGTGCCCTCGCATCGACCGGTTCGTCCTCGGCACTGCCGGAGTTGGCAGCCGCGGCGGGCGGGGCCGTCGTACTCGGCGGCGGTGCGATCCTCGTGTCCCGCCGACGCAGGCAGGCCAGGGGCTGACGCGCGGAAAGCACGGAAAGACGGAAAAGGGGCGCCCGTGCGGGGCGCCCCTTGCCGTGGCCGACATGACCGTCGGTTCAGCGGATCAGATCAGCGGAGTCGGATCAGTGTTCGGCAGTCCAGCGGTTCAGCGGTGGTCGCGGCCACGGCCCCAGGACGTCTGGTCGAGGACACGGCCGTTGTCGTTGCGCAGCGTGGCGGTGTCACGCTCGTCCCAGACCTGCCGGCGACGGTCCTGGTAGACGTCGTGCCGGTTGTCGAAGCCACGCCCGGTGTGGACCTTGACGCTCGAACGCCCGTCCAGCCGCAGGTTGCGGAAGCGGTAGGTGTTCCCGTCCCGGTCGGAGAGGGTGTAGCCGCGCAGGTTCACCGGCTGCCGGCCGACGTTCTTCACCTCGACCCACTCGGAGTTCAGGGCGCGGTTGGAACGGTTGTCACGGCCGATGCCGTCGTGCCGGACGTCGCCGATGACGATCGGGGAGCGGCGCTCGTGGTCCCGGCCGCGGTCGTGGTGACGCCCGAGGCCACCGTCGTGGTGCCGGGCAAGCTCGGCAAGGTGGCTGAGGCCACCGCCGCGGCCGACGCGGTTGTGACCGTCGGCCGCCGCGGGCAGTGCTGCCGCGGCGACGAGCGCGCCGGATGCGAGGACGGTGGCGACGATACGACGGGTAAGGCGAGAAGCAGACATGAAGTGCCCTCTCAAAAGCGTGCCCGCAAAGCCCCGTTCAGGGTCGTTGAGGGGAGATCAGGTTCCCGGCCGGTGCCGAGGACCCAAACTCTGACGGGCGTGCGCCGACATCCGCCACCAAATCGACTCTGATGACAAAAACCGGACATCTCCGTAACTCTCACCTGTATCTGACATCGATCGCCGCCAACCCCTTACCAGGGGTTCGCTGCGCGTTACATCGACCCGTTGAGCAATCAACAACAAGCGGTTACCAACCGCCCCAAAGCGCCGCAAACGGCCTAATGGGCATCGCGCTCGGACAGCCCGGATTTCTGTAACAGCCGTCGGCCTCACGGAGTCGCACACACATCACGATCACCGCTCTGACGTGCGGTTTCGCTTCACCCGTTTGCCAGGACACGCTGCCTGTCCGTCCCTGTCATCGGCACACGGCGACGGATCCTGAAGCCGCCTCGCCCGTACGGCGGCGGTCGGCACGCGTATCCCTGGTGTCAGAGGCGCGCCCTACATTGCGGCCATGGGCATCTATCTGTACGACCTCGGTGCGGAGTGCTGGTCCGGTGACCAGGAAGGCGGATGGGCCGAGGTCGCCTCGGCGCTGAACCACGAACTGGCGCGGCGCGGGCTGCCGCGGTACGAGCCCGCGCCCGGGCAGGGCCCCGCCTTCGAGGAGAAGCTGGCCCGGCCCATGGCCGGATTCAGCGCACTGTGCGATGAGCACCTGTCACCGCGCGAGAGCCAAGCGGTCGGCAGCTGGACGGTGCTGGTACCGCTCTCCCTCGACACCGGGATCGTGCTGCCGATCGCGAACGACATGGACGACGAGACCGTGATCGTCGGAGCGCCTCAGATACTCGGGTGCATGGAACGGCTGGCGGCGGTCCTGGCCCTGCCACCGGAAATCCCGACACCGGGCACCACCCTGGCCCTGACGGCGTGGCGTATGGACGGCTCGGCGGAGACACTGGCCGCCGCCCGCCCCGGGCCCTGGAGCGAGGACCTGGACACGGCGTTCTATGTGGCGGTGTACCGGCAGGCCGCTCGGCACGCGCTGAGTCATGGCTGCCCGATGACCTACTCCTGAGCGACCGATCAAGCGATCATGTAGGCATGGACACGACCACGGGGAACATGATCGCCGTCCCGCCAGGGCGGATCACGCTGTCGGACCGCCGTACACAGCGCAGTTGGCCGGTCGAACTCGCGCCGTACGAGCTCTCGGCGCACCCGGTCACCCAGGAGCAGTACGCACGGGTCACCGGCCTGCGGCCGAGTGCCTCCCAGGGAGACGAACTGCCCGTAGAGGGAGTGTCCTGGTGGGACGCGGTCCGTTTCTGCAACGCCCTGTCCGCGCACGAAGGACTCACCGCCGCCTACCACCTCCACGGCGACGGCATCGAGTGGGACGACTCCGCCGACGGCTACCGGCTGCCGACCGAGGCCGAGTGGGAGCACGCCTGCCGCGCGGGCACCACCGGGCCCCACTACGGACCACTGGACGACATCGCCTGGTACCGCGCGAACTCCCGGGAACGCCTCCACGCGGTGGGCGGCAAGCGGCCCAACCCCTGGGGCTTCCACGACATGCTCGGCAACGTATGGGACTGGTGCTGGGACATCTACGACGCCGAGGTCTACGGCGACTACCGGGTCCTGCGCGGCGGCGGCTGGTTCGACGAGCACTGGAGCTGCCGGGCCTCCGCCCGACGCCGCAGCCACCCGGACTACCGGGTCGACGACGTCGGCTTCCGCATCGCCCGCTCCCGCTGATCAGACCGCACACTTCAGAACTACCAAGGAGCGTCCGGCTCGGGCCGCTGGGGGGACTCACATGGGAACCACCGCCAAGGAACGTTCGCGCCTCGGCGCCACGGGCCTGCTGATGGCCGCTCTTCTGGGAGGCGTCAGCGGCTGCACCGCCGATGGCGCAGGGCCGTCGGCAGGCGCCGCCCCGTCCCCGAAGAGCCACCGGGCCGAGCACGCGGAACACACGGACGGCGAGACCGTCGGCCGGGCACCCACGCCCCTCGACGGCAAGGCCGTGGTCCAGGCGGCCTCGCGCACAGGCAACGCCACCCTGCCCCTGAAGCCGATCGGCACCGGCAAGCTGGCCGTCCAGGTCAACTGCCAGGGAAAGGGCACTCTCACGGTGGCCATCTCGCCCATCGGCCTCAGCTTCCCCCTCACCTGCGGGAACGAGGTGAACAGCATCTACGACCAGATCCATCTGAAGCGGGCCCGCGCCGAGGCGGCGACCATCCAGATCACGGCTCCGAGCACGGTCCGCTGGGCACTCACCGCCGAACAGTGACGGGCACCTACGACCCGCCCCCGCACGGGTACAGTCACGCGCATGACCGGACGGCTGCCAGGCCCCGCCCTCGACATCGACGGGACCGGACCAGAGATCACCCGCACCGACTGCAAGCGCTGTGGCACTGAGGTGTTCGGCATCGACGGCCGCTACGCGTGTCCCGTCTGCGGCTGGGTCAACCACTGGTCCGAGGGCCACCGGCCCCTCCCGGTGGCTCACGAGGACTCGGACTACCCGGACAGGGACCGCCTCTACCAGTCACAGGAGCAACCCCGGACGTAGAGCTCGCGTGGCCGCCGCGCGCGGCCACCGAACACGTGCCCGCCAAGTGATTGACCTCTGTGGCGGGTCGGGGACCCGTCTCCCGCGTGACTGGGACGATTCGCCCATGACAACCAAGGCAGGTACCGCCGCGGGTCCTGCGAGGGCACGACTGGTCCTGCTGACGCTCGCGGCAGGCCAGTTCCTGATGGCACTCGACAGCTCTGTCATGAACGTCTCCATCGCGACGGTGGCCGTCGACGTGGGGACGACGGTGACCGGCATCCAGGGCGCCATCACGGCCTACACACTCGTCATGGCGATGTTCATGATCCCCGGGGGAAAGGTCGGGGCGCTGATCGGGCGCAGACGCGCGTTCATGACCGGCTGCTGCATCTACGGCTGCGGCTCCCTCACCACGGCGCTCGCACCGAACCTGCCCGTGCTGCTGCTCGGCTGGGCGCTCCTGGAAGGCATCGGGGCGGCTCTCATCCTGCCCGCGATCGTGGCGCTCGTGGCCGCCAACTTCGAGACGGAACGCCGGCCTGCCGCCTATGGACTCGTCGCGGCCGCGGGTGCCGTGGCGATCGCGCTCGGGCCACTCATCGGAGGTGTGGCGACGACGTACTTCTCCTGGCGCTGGGTGTTCGCGGGTGAGGTGCTCGTGGTGCTCGGCATCCTGGTGCTCGCCCGCCGCATCGCCGACGTCCCGAGCGGCGAACGCCCGCGCATCGACCTCGTCGGCACCGTACTGTCCGCCCTCGGGCTCGGCGCCTTCGTCTACGGCGTGCTCCGATCGGACGAATGGGGCTGGTTCAGGCCGAAGCCCGGCGCACCTGCGTGGCTCGGAGTCTCGCTGGTCGTATGGCTGATGCTGGCTGGTCTGCTTCTCGTCTGGCTCTTCCTCCGCTGGGAGGCTCGCCTCACGAAGCAGCGCAAGGAGCCGCTCATCGACCCGGCCATGCTGGAAAACAGACAGCTCACCGGCGGCCTGACCATGTTCTTCTTCCAGTACCTCGTGCAGATGGGCGTGTTCTTCGTCGTACCGCTCTATCTGTCGGTCGCCCTCGGCCTGTCCGCGCTCGCGACCGGCGCCCGGCTCCTGCCGCTCTCCCTGTCGTTGCTGGCGGCCGCAACTCTGATCCCGCGTTTCCTCCCCGACGTCTCACCGCGGCGGGTGGTGCGGCTCGGGATCCTCGCGCTGCTCGCGGGCGCGGTCGTCCTGATGGCGGCGCTGGACGTGGACGCGGGGGCGGAGATCGTCACGATCCCCCTCCTGCTGATCGGGCTCGGCATGGGCGCGCTGGCGTCCCAGCTCGGGTCGGTCACGGTGTCCGCGGTGCCGGACGAGCGCAGCGCGGAAGTGGGCGGAATCCAGAACGCCGTCACCAACCTCGGTGCTTCGATCGGTACGGCGCTCGCCGGCTCGATCCTGATCGCCGCGCTCACATCGTCCTTCCTGACCAGCGTCGAGCAGAATCCGGCGGTCCCGGCCGAGGTCAAGAGCCAGGCGGCGGTCGAACTCCAAAGCGGTGTGACCTTCATGTCCGACGCCCAGCTACAGACCGCTCTCGACACAGCGGGCCTGAGCGAGGACATGGCCACGGCGGCGCTGGACGCGAACGCCGAGGCAAGGCTCGACGGCCTGCGTGCCGCACTCGCCATCCTCGCGCTCGCCTCCGTCCTCGCGCTGTTCTTCACCTCGAGGATCCCGGCGACCCAGCCCCGCTCAGCCGCGCCGTGACCGGCACCGGCCATCGAGATGTCCGATGCGGCACCTAGCGGGAAGATGGCAGTACCGGCTGTCCAGGCTGCATCGGAGACACGATGAAGGACCTCAAGTTTGAGCAGAAGCGCTCGCTGTCACGCCACGAGGCGGCCGATCAACTCGAGTCGCTGGCGGCCGCCCTCCGGCAAGGTGAGGACGCCGAGCTGGAACTCGGCCCCGGGAAGCTGAGCCTGCGGATCCCCGACGACCTTCGCAGCGAGATAGAGGTCGAGGTCAGCAGCGACGGCATCGAACTGGAGATCGAATTCAAGTGGCCTACCGCTCCGGCCGCCCAAGCAGCGCCTTCAAAAGCGGCGGCGGCCACGGAGAAGCCCGCTGTCAGGCGAAAGAGCGCCCCCGCCGTCCCCAGCCGGAAACCCGTGAAACGGTCCGCCAGGAAGTCCAGCAGCCCCGCATGAACGCGCTCATCCGGACGGGGCTGAACGGCGACCAGACCCGGCGGCAACCTCCTCCGCAGCTCGGACACCCTTCGGGTTCCGGTTCCGGGCCTTCGATGGGTTATGCCCTTGGCAGCGCGATTGTGCTCCACGAGCCCGGCCGCACATGGACGGCTGCCTCGTAGGAGGCCCTGTAGCCGGTTCGCGCGGAAGCGCAGCGACCATGCGGGCCACCTTCTGGGGCTCGCCCCTTTCGGCATGCGCTGGGCTGGTCGCGGCCAGGCGAGAGAACCCGAGGACCGGCGGCAGCCTGCCTGCTCTCGATCGTGGCTCAGAGCGCGATCGGCTGGTACTGCAAGGCCTCCTCGACGATCTCCGCTGCCGATACGCTGCCGGCCGAGGCCTGGAAGACCAGGTCGCTGACTCGGGGATGCGTCACATTCGCTTCAAGGAGTCGCAGGTAGTAGTCGCTCTCCAGGTCACCCGCAATGACCCGGCCGACGATTTCCACGAGCTCGCCCCTCGTGATGTCTTCGACCCCGGGGCAAGGTGGTCGGGCCGCCTCCCTGGCGAACTCCGCCGCACTCCGGCGCCCGTAGTACTCGGCGAAGTCGTATGCCACGTATTCGTGACCGGTCATCGCATTGAAAGCCCGGATCGCCTCCTCAGCATCCTCGGAACGGTCAGCCACGAGGTCAGCGACCCGGTCGATCTCAGTGCTCAACTCATCGAGCCGCTGCTGGCTCACAGGCGGGGGCAGCAACTCCGGTCTCAGGTCCACAGCCCGGATTATGCCGGGCAGGCGTCACCTCGCTGGGCGGGAAACAGATCGCCCTGCGCTCGCAAGTCCGCGACACTCGGCCCATGGCACTGACACAGCAGTTTGCTCGGGTGACACCGCGGTATCTGGCTCAGTGCCGTGCAGCCGCGGCGATGTCCTCAGACGGCAACCCGGATTGGGATCCGCCTGAGGAAGACACCGTGGACCTCGACTGGGCGATCTGGGGCCTGATCTGGTTCTGCCAGCGCATGCAGATCGAGGAGCAGTGCATCCGGAACCTTCAACGGAGCATCTCGGGGGATTCGGGTGACGATGTCGAGTTCCTGGATCATCCCGAGGTCTACGACGGCTTTGACGCCGCTCCCGCTCTCCTCGCTCCGGCAGCCGTGGCAGAAGTGGTCCGCGACCTCGCCTCTTTGGACATAGATGACATGCTCAGCCACCTGCCGACAGACAGCTTCGCGGCGGCCGAAGCGTGCGACTTCCGAGGGTTCAACGGGCACCCACGCACGTACCTCGTCGAGCATTTCGCACTGCTGCAGAGCTTCTATCGGGTTGCCAGCCAGCGTGGGCTGGCGGTTGTGGCCTGGCTCGACTGAGCACCGAAGCGTTCGAAATGAAGGTGCCGACGGCGGGGTGTGGTGGGCGTTCGATCACGTGCTCGGGATGTGGAATGCGGCGTATTCTCGGGCGCACGGCTGCCATGGGTTCCACAGTGATCGCACTGGTTGGAGTGGTGCTGGTTCCGCAGGCAAGCGCTGCACAGACCTGCCTTAGCACCACCGGCGCCAAGATGTGCTGGCAGTCCACAGGTGATGACGTGTACATCACCGACACCAAGGCCGATGGCCACCGAGCGGGCGGCTACTACGCCACGGACCGCGGAAGTTACGGATGGTGCGAGAACACCAGGGGCGTGAACACCACGGTGAAGTGCAACCTTGATCTGGAGGAGCCCGACATGATCAGTTTCTACGCTGCCAGGTGCGAAGGCCCCTGTGGGCCCTTGGAGATTGGCGTTCTGAATCAGTCTGGCTGGAAGCGCGTCGCCGTGTGATGCGGGTGCCGTGCTGAGGTGCGGCTCTCCAGGAGCTCCCTGGAGAGCCGCACCTTTTGCCGATCCTGCGCCGAGGGTTGGGGACGGCTCCTGCTCGCCGGCGCCCGCCCGCCCGCAGGATGGGATCCGCCTGGACGGACGACGGCGCTACTACTCCAAGGTGCCGGATGGCGAGGAAGCGAAGATGAACGCGCTCATCGAGCAGGGGCTGGCCGAGCACGAGGACGATGCGTAACGGCCGGATTGCTGGACGCAGGTGGGCCGCACGCCCTGGTCAGGGGTGGTATACCACCGGATCGGGTGAGACAGGCCGCATGCAGAAGGGGCGCCGCGCCGGAGAGTGGCACCCCTTCTGACCTGCAAGCTTCTGACCTGCTGCGGTGGGTGTGGGATTTGAACCCGGTGACATCGCTGCCACGACGGTTTCCAAGAGCGCCGCGGTGCCGCGTGGTGCATGCACTCTGACCTGCGCAGGACTGCCGTCTGTCAGGCGGATCCAGCGCTCTGGCCCACACATGGCCCACGGAGCGAGCGCTTGTCGTACCCGGGCCCTGCTGACCTCCGCGGTTCCCCGTGAGCCCCCGCCGGATCTGGCGCGGTTGTGGCACGGGGAACCTATAGACCGTGGTTCGAGCTGTGCTCGACACCGAGTCATCGAAGACAAAGCTCAGGGACGCACGCCCGGCTTGTTGACGGCAGCGGCGAACCTCTGCACGGCTGAGACCCTGATCAGGGTTTCCTCCGTCGTGACCTTGGAGTCGATCATCCCTCCGACGAGCAACATCGTGCGCTCACCCCGGTACTCGTAGGTCTCTGGATCGAGGAGCAGCTCGTCCCGGCGGTGGGTCTCCTTGGTGAACGGGTTGTCGTCCGAGGGGTGAACGGCCAGAGCAGGCCTGCCCATCGCGTCCTCGACGAGCTGCGCACGGACCACCACGCCGGGGATCGTTTTGAGCGCGCGGAAGAGCGACAGGCGGACATCGGGCGGGATGGTGTCCGCGCTGGAGAACGTGTACTGGATCCGCTGGTAATCGCCCCCGAGGCGGATCACCTCGGAGAGAGATCGCAGCAGCTGCTGCGGCTCGCTCGGCAGTTTCGCCACCCTCTGACGCAGTTTCTTCGGCGATCCGTCGTTCGCCTCGCCGATCACCGAATCCAGGACGCCGTGCGGCAGCATGCGGCGCATCTTGCCGCTGCCGTACTGCGTCCAGGTCTCCTGCGTGAACTCCCCGTATGCCGGGGCGCCCTTCTCGGGAACGGGATTGAGGTCGTCACGGAAGTTGAGCGTCGACTGCCGCGTCAGAGTCTTCTGGTAGAGCCACTGACCGTCGGTGGGTTCGGGGGACGTGGCGTACTCGGCCTTCACCCGGGGAGCGTCGGTCGTCGGCAGGACCTGCGCCACCAGCACCGCCGCCACCACCACCCCGGCAGCAGCTCCCACTGCGGCGAGCTTCCAGCCGGCCCGTGGCCAAATGCGGCGGCTCTGCCCCTGTCTGGCGGTTGCGTCCAGCAGCCGCTGCCGCCCGGGCGCCAGCCGGGCCCGGTCCGGGGCGGGCGCGTCCGGCCGGAAGTCCTTCAGCGTCGTCATCTCATCCATGGCCGACCTCCGGGGTGAAATCCTGTACGAGGGTGGGGTCGTCGCCCAGCGCGGAGCGCACCTTCCTGCGCGCCCGGTTGAGTCGGGAGCGGACGGTGCCGACCGGGATGGTGAGCGCCTCGGCGACCTCCTGGTAACTGAGGTCGGCCCATGCGACGAGGAGCAGTACGTGCCGGTCGCCGCCGGACAGCGAGGCAAGCGCGCCAGCGAGGGGGCGGTGGGCGGCCTGCGCGGTGACCCGGTCGTCTGCGTGGTCGACCCACGACTCGGTGACGGGGTCGTGGCCGGTGCGGGCGAGCGCCCTCAGGGCGCGCTCCTCGGTGCGGCGCTGCTTGCCGATCAGGTTGGCGGCGATGCCGTAGAGCCAGGGCCGGGCGTTCGTGCGGGTCAGGTCGTAGCGCGAGCGGGCCCGGAACGCCGCGAGGAAGGTGTCGGCCGTAAGGTCGTCGGCGGCCGCATCGCCGAGCCGCCGCATGACGTAGCGGTGGATATCGGCGGCGTACCGGTTGTACAGCTCGGCGAAGATCTCGGGCCGCCGCAGGGACTGGGCGATGACGGACGAGTCGTCGTGGTGGTGCTCGTGGTCGTCGCGCCCGACGTCCGGTGGGCCGCTCACGGGGTCTCCGTCTCTGACATGTGTGGTCACACCCTCTGTTCCCCACTGGGGCCCGGCGGGTTCACACCCGGAGGCTGTGTCCACGTCCCGGGTGCGGGCTCAGCTTGTCATCGATCCAACGTGTCGTGGTTTGGCGCCCTGCGAGGCGAGGAGGACGATGCCCGCCATGCTGGAACCTTCATGAACGTTGTTGGCGGACTCGAAGACGGGCCGTATCGGTGCCCCTGTTGCGGCTACCTCACCCTGGGGCAACGAGGGGCTTCGAGATCTGCCACGTCTGTTTCTGGGAGGACGACGGTCAAGACGAGCACGATGCCGATGAGGTCCGAGGTGGCCCGAACGGTTCGCTGAGCTTGAGCAAGGCTCGGGAGACCTTTCGATCGTCGGAGCTTGTGACCCTCGATTCACCCAGTCAGTTCGTGACCCGCTCCCCGAAAAGCGTCCGGACAGCGGTCAGAGCTACGGCACAGGGACTCTGAAAAGCGCATGGGAGTGATCTGCTCGTACCCCTGCCGTGCCCGTTCGGTCGGGAAACAGCGGGGAGCACGGTCGCAGGCGGACAACGCCCACGTGAACGGCTCCTGACCGAGTTACCTGGTCAGGAGCCGTTCACCTGCGGTGGGTGTGGGATTTGAACCCACGGTGACATCGCTGCCACGACGGTTTTCAAGACCGTTCCCTTAGGCCGCTCGGGCAACCCACCCACGCCCCCGCACACCTGCTGCGGAGCGGGCTACAGCCTACCGGCTGGACACCTCGGGTACAGAAGCCTGACCACAGGTTGACCACAGGCAGCGCGCCGACCACGGCAGCAACCTCGCTGCGAGTCTCCCACGGCGCCCGGACGAGCTCACGCTCAGGACGTCTGAGCGCCGTCCTCGCGCTGCGGGGAAGGCAGCAGGAGGTCCCGCTCGGGATGCCTCTCGCCGGAGAGGCTGCCGTCCACGCCGAGGTCCACGCGTGCCGCCTCGTGGAACTCGTTGATCGCTCGGAAGACGGCGCGATTCCGCTCGCGCCAGTCCTCCAGGCTCCCGTCCACCTTCCCGTTGGCCTGCCAGTCGACCTGGAGGGCGACGGCATTCAGCTCGTGCGCCGCCTCCACCACGTCGTCACCGGCGAGGAGCATGATCCGTTCAAACGCCCGGCCACGGAAGCGGCTGGCCTCCGACATCTCCGCGAGCATCTCGGAGTCAGGCTTGTCCCGCTCGCGGATGCCCTCCCGGCACTCGTAGAGGTGGACCGCCAGGAAGATGCAGGCCCGGACGCTGTCCACGTAGCCCTCGTAAGCTTCAAGTTTCTTGCTGTCCCAGCGGGTAACCAGCTCGTGCTTCTTACGCTGCCGCTCCATGGCGTACGTCGTGAGATGCGTCGTGAGCGCACCCAGCAAGACCGCGGCGATCGTGACCCACTGCTCTGCGGCTCCCATGCGTCCCCCAGACATGGCACTCATCTAGATGTCTGAAGGATCTTAGGAGTGGATGCCGTGTCCCGAGGTAGCCGGGTCGCCGCATGGCTGAAACATGGGGACCATAGCGGCTTCTGCCTGTTTCTCCAGCTCACGTGCCCTGTGACACCGTGACTGCTGTGACACCCCCCATGTTTCAGCCAGTCAGACACCAACGCTTCGGATACGCGGCCAGAGATAGGTGGAGGGGTGCCCCTGAGACACCCCTCTAGCTTCAGAAGGAAGGTCAGCAAGTCTGCTCCTGGCGACCGCCGGGATGGTCCGGGCCGGTGCGAGCACCTTCGCTTCGAAGTTCCGCTGCCGTTGATTTCAGAGAAGCGTGGCGAGTTTAGTCTCCGCGCGAGTTCCGCGAAGAATCCCCTTTGCTAAGATCACGAAACACGGGAACGCCAAAAATCGGAGCCGCCGCAACCCCATGAATCGAGGGCACGGCGGCTCCTATTTCAGACTTTCACACGGTTTGGTCAAGGAGGAGCCACGGTACCGACTCCGGCCTCTGCCCTGTTCTTGTCCGACAGAACTCCTCGAGAGCCTCGCGTACTTGGGCGGTTGGAATGGCGGCCTCGCGAGGGTAGTAGGTAGGGTTTCCTGGGTCCGCTATAACTTCAGGATCGAACGAGGGCGGATTCGGATTTCCAGATGTCCAGATGAATCGAGAGATATCATCGTCGGCCGCAACAGCGGGAACCTCACTGGTCCACCACTTCAGCGCACCGTACCCGCTTCGATTATTCACCGAAACGTACAGATAGTTGGTAGCCCATCGTTCATCGGTCTCTTCTGGGTACCTTCCTTTTACGATGCTGACCACAGCCCTCTCTGGGACGATCTCAAACCCGTCGGGGGTTTCTCCCTTTTGGATTAGATCGTTCATTACGTGGTCAATAAAGGAATCAACCTCCCGGTCGGACCGGGCATAAATTTCCCCGACGTGAGTGGCACCAAGAACGATCACTCTGCCATCACCTAACCGCTTGTGGGCCTCTTGGCCTTACCCTTGAGAGGGATCGGCTCTTTCATTCCCGGATAGTGTACCCACATGGTCTGATCCTCATAGAGGATAGCAGGAACGGCCTGCTTGCACCCCATGGAGTTCGGCGAGGAGACCTTCGGGCATACATAGTTCTTATTGATGACTATGTGAAGCTCTTTACCCTTCCCCATCTTATTGCGCATCTCCCATGCGAGCTTAACCTCGGCGTGATGTGAGACCTCTGCATATCCGGGGAAGTTGGGGAAATCTCCAGACTTCTTGAGGTACTGATTTACATCCTCGGAGAGGTCGCTCCTCCCACTGTGGAGAGCATTATCCCAAACCTGAGTGCCGTCGGACTCAAAGACATATCCAGAAGTTGTCTGACCGTTCGACTTGGGAAGCTTTTTCCACGCATTCACCACCCATACGGGACATGCAGCATCGTCGGTGTTGTGCACGAGGACGTTGGTGGTGCCGGTGGAGACGTAGTAGGTATGGAGGTCATCGACGGTTAGGTCGTATGCGTCCTGGAGGCCACTCCAGTTGCGCGTGCTGGCAATGGCAGCCGTGCTGTTCTGCGGGGTGCGCAGCGTGTCGCCGACCTTGAGGTCGCCTGCGTTTTTCCACGCCTGGTCGTTTGCAGACCAGTAGGGGTGGTGGCTCGTGGAGGTAAGTGCGGAGCCGTCAGCGAGGGTGACATCCGTGAAGTTTCGGTCGTCGGGGGTGTGGATGGTCCGCGTGACGGCCCGGGGGCCGGTTTCGCCGGTGGTGGGATCGGTGGCGGTGACTAGGTCGCCGACACGCATCCGCTCGATGGGGCGACTGGTGCCATCAGCCAGGAGCACTGGGGTGCCAGCGGGGAAGCTGTGGACAGATCCAGTCAGGCAGGCGACGGTGCGGCGGGTGGCACGGCCAGCCTCCAAGGCGTCGATGCCCTTTTTGATCTTGGGAATGAGCTTGAGCTTGCCCCAGGGAGTGACGCCAACAGCGGCCATCGTGCAGATGCCAGCGGTGGGATTTTCCATGCAGGCTTCGATGTCGGCGAGGCCGGACAGCTCCCAGGCGATGGTTCCGTACGTGCGAGGGTCCTTCGCCAGGTCAACGGCTGTATCGATCGCCCCGCCGTCGCACCATGTCGTATTGATCGGGAGCCATTGATGCATACCCGCGAAGATGTCCATGCAGAACGTTTCGGGCGAATCTGCCGCACGTTCTTCCTGCGCTTGCTCTGCCTGTCGGCGAGCTTCCTCCATCTCCTTTTCGGCGAGAGCGCGTACGGCCGTCCAAGCCTCCGTGGCCGCGACCTCGGCCTCTTTCGCGCTCTTGCCAGCGGCGAGCGCGGATGACTTAGCATCATTTGCGGAACGATCAGCCCGCTCGGCTGAGGCTCGGGCGTAGGCGGCAGAAAATTCGGCATCAGCGGCAGACTTCTCAGCGGCAGCGGCATCCGTTTTAGCCCGCTGAGCGGCACTGCGCGCGGTGGCAGCCGATGCGGCTGCTTGAGAGGCGCTTCGCTCGGCGGCGTCCGCTGATGCGTCGGCATCGGCAGCGTACTTCGCGGCCAAGGCCTTCGACTTCTGTGCTTCCGCAGCAGCCTTTGCTGCGTCCTGCTCAGCCTTCTTGGCATTGGCTGCGGCTTGCGCAGCGCGCCAGGCATCCTCGTGGGCCTTGGCTGCAACCAGGGAGCCCTCGGCGATCAGACGTTCTACCTGATTGATGTGGGTGGTGGCGAGGTCGTCCTTGCGCTGAGCCATGTGTTGGCCGACTGTGACGAACTCGTGCAACAGTTCCGGCGGGCCGGCGAGGGCGACTTTGGCGGCTGCCTTGAGCTCTGGCCCTCCGGTCTCGGCCAGGCGAGCGGCCGTGACCTTTTCATCAGTGATGAGCTCGCCGTACTGACCAAGGTGCAGGAAAGCCGCAAGGGCCTTGCTTCTTCCATCGGCAAGGGCCGTCTTTGCCGCCTCGCGGACACCGGGCCCGCCGGTGTTGGTAAGCCGGGCGGTATCGACCTTCATATCGTCGATGCCGGCGTCGTACTGGCCCGTAGTGTAGAAAGCCTCGATCTGCTTGGGAGTCCCGGTGAGCGCCACCTTGGCAGCAGAGCGTACCGAGGCGTAGCGGCTTTGGATGCTCAGGTTGACAACGCGTTGGCGAATGTCGTTGTGGTTGGCATCCTTCCAGCGGGTGCGCAGATAGACCAGGACTTCTTGGTCGGTGCCTGACAGAGCGCTGGCGGCGGCTTCCTGATGCCACGGGCCGAGAAGCTTCATTGCTTGCATGGCCAGATGGCGGCCCTTGGCGGCGGTGGCTTGAATGTCGACGTCAGGCCGGGCGGCTTCCTGGGCCAGTTCGGTCGCGGTGGCATTCAACGCCAGGGTCTGCTTCTGAGCGGTGGCGGATGCCGAAACGCTGGATTCTGAGGCTGCCTTCATCGAGCGAGCCCGTTCGATGGCGGCGTCCGTGCGATTTTCGAGATCAGCGAGTTCGGTCTCCCGCGCCAAGGCGAAGATCTCCTTGGCCTTGTTCACCGCGGCCGTTGCGCCGTCCGCCGCGGCTTTGGCCGCGATAGCGCTCTTCTGGGCCTGGGCGGCATAGGTGGCCGCGTTCCCAGCATGTTTGGCGGCTTCCTCCGCAAAGTCGGCAGCCTTGTTTGCATGTGCGGCAGCCGACTTTGCGGCATCACGCGCTCCGTAGGCGGCGCTGGCTGCGCGGCGGGCCAGCGCGGCGGAACGATCTGCAGCACGATCTGCGGCATTGGCATGGCGGCGTGCCTCAGCAGCTGCTTGGCGTGCGTCATTGGAGTGGAGGCCCGCCGCGTCCGCGTGAGCGTTTGCCTCTTCAGCGGCCGTGGCCGCTGCTCTTGCATTGGTAGAAGCGCCCTTGGCGGCCGCTGAGGCAGCAGCGGCAGCGTTTGAGGCTTCGCCAGCCTTCTCGGCAGCCTCCATCGAGGTGAGGGCTGCTTGAGCTGCTGCCCGGGCGTTGACTGCTGACGTGCGGGCAGTCTCAGCCTTGGTGGCGTCGCCGGCGGCGGCTATGGCTGCGTTGTAGGCGGTGTTCGCCGCTTGCGCGGCCGCTGCGGCCGCCGATGCGGTTTGTGCGGCGGCGAAGGCAGCCCTACGGGCCGCACGATTGGCGGCCTCCGCCGAACCGACGGCCTCCTGTGCGGACTCGGCGGCAGCTCGTGCAGCCGCAGCGGCCTGCTTGGCCTTGACCGCCGCGGTCTTCGAGTCGTTCTTAGCAGCCTTGGTCTCCTCGGCAGCCTTCTTTGCCGCCACCTCAGCCAGTTTGGAGGCTTCGATTGCCTTCTTGGATGACTCCTCTGCCATCTTCGTTGCATCTGCAGCCTGCTTGCCAGCCACCTGCGCCTGCTGGACCAGTTCTGCGACGGATGCGTGCTCCTGATCCCGATTGCGGGCGGTGAACTGCCCGATCTCCAGGAACTCGACTATGTCCTCTGGCGCACCCCTCAGCGCTATCTTGGCTGCCGCCCGCACGTTCGGGCCACCAGTCATCGCCAGACGGGCGACATCGACGCGGTTGTCGTCCTTGCGCGCCTCGTACTGACCCGCGTTTAGGAAGAGCTCGCGGTCTTCGGCAGTGCCCAGCAGAGCTTGCTTTCCTGCCTCGCGTACCCCAGGGCCGCCCAGAGTGACCAAGCGGGCGATGTCGACCTTGCGGTCCTCATCTTGCGGCTCCTTGTAGCCGTAGAGAAGGAAATTCTCCAACTCGGCAGGCGACTTCAGCATCGCCTCCTTGGCTGCATGCCGAACGCCAGGACCGCCGGTCATCGCCAGCCGTGCCGTCTCGACACGGTTGTCGTCGAACTGAATGGACGCCGCTTCTGTCAGAAACTTTTGGACTGCGTCGTCATCCCCGAGCAGTGCTTGCTCAGCAGCCACCCTCAGACCGGCGCCGCCAGTCTCCCAGTAGTCGACGATCTGCGCCCGCACGTTCGCTGGTGGTGCCGTCGGCTCTACTGCCACTGCGGCCGGGACACCCAGCAGACCCGTTAGCACGCTTGCCGACAGCAGAACCCTCAGCGCGCGCTTGCGTGTTGAAAATGTCGTTAGTTCTTCCGAGCCACGGGCCCGGAAGTCTTTTCGCCGTCTCACCGGCGACCCCCCTTTTTTTTGGGTCGAAGAAAGCGTCCAGCCTGGCTATCGCTTGGGCGAACGCGGCACCAGGAAAGTGCGCGGGTCTTCTTGCCCGACCTGAAGTCAGCTACATACACGGCTGGAGCCGCTCGATCGTACAGCAAGATCTTGCCGCGGAATGCGCAATTCCGTTTTCGCGTCGACCAGATAAGACACTCGTGGGGATTGCATGGTTGTACCCGAATCACCAAAAGGCGCTGAGATAAAGATCACGCGGCCGCGATTTAGAGTGGGATCACGACCATGGTTCACTCTGCCAGGAACTTATGGAGCATGTCCCTCACCTTTTTCGAAAGAGTCCACCATGGCAACATCCCGTAGGCGTAGGTCCTTGCTGGCCGTCCTGGCCTCAGCCCTGTCCGTAATCGCAACTAGCCTCGGCGTGGCACACGCTCTTCCCGGAGACGCTAAGACGGCTGCGCAAGGTAGCGAAATTCCTCTCGCTATAGAAGACTTCACCTATCCAGATGCCGCCAAGATCCGAGAAGAGACAGGGGCGGTTCTCAAGCGCGGTGACGGCCATATCGTGATGACGACCTGTGGCGGCAGCGATGACATCACGATCACTACCCGATCAGGACAGAAGGACTTCTGCTTCGACGTCAAGGCCAAGCCCGCGTATCTGACCCTCGAACTCCCCCAGGCGTACGGGATCTGGACTTCGGATGATCCGGTGAAGACAACGCTCAAGGAAGCGGACGGCACAACCACCGTCATCAACGCTAAGGCCAACGACTTCACTGGCTACGGAGAATCAGGAAGCGTGGGTGGAGAGGCAACAACCCTAATTGAGCTCCGCATCAGCGGATGATGGCCAGACCTCCGCTACTTTCAACCCCTGCGCCAGGCCACTACCCCTGATCCGAGAAATTCAATTCCGCCACTCAGCGTCTCGCCCAGGTGGTATCCACACCCAAAACCGCCCCACCGCGTGCACCGTACGCAAGGGCTGTCCCGTAACTGAGCTCCCGGTCGCCTCGCGGGGTGGGCTGCCGTTCGGCCCGCAGGTATAGCCAGCAAGGGCGGGGTTGTGCACATCCGGGCGATGCCGAGCATGGCGTGGTGGACCCTGTCGCCTTTGGGGCAGCGTCGTACCGCTGCCGCTCCATCACAGTCACCCCTCGATCCACAGCAAGGATGATCTCTACCGTGTCTCGCACACGCACCCGTCTCGCCGTACTCACAACTGTCCTGGCCGCTGCAGTCGGCTCCGCCTCCCTCACCGGTATGCCCGCCACAGCCGCTACTGGTCCGACTGCCCTTGCCGACGCCCAGGCATCTATGGCCCGCCTCCACATCGGTGAAGGCGACCCCACGCGCTCCTGCTCCGGTGTCCTGGTCGACCGCCAGTGGGTGCTGACCGCCGCGGCCTGTTTCGCGAACAACCCGGCCACCCCGTCCCAGATCACCGCGGGCAAGCCCGCCCTCAAAACCACCGCGACCATCGGTAAGAGCTCCGTGACCGGGACGGGCGGGTACGTCGCCGAAGTCGCCGAACTTGTCCCGTCCCCCAGCGGCGACCTGGTCATGGCTCGCCTGGCGACACCCACCACCGGCATCACCCCCGTCACAGTGGCCGCCTCCCCGGCGGGTGAGGGCGACACTCTGCAGGCAGTCGGCTTCGGCCGCACCAAGACCCAATGGGTACCCGGCTCGGCCCACTCCGCAGCGATGAAGGTCAGTGCAGCCTCCGGCACCGAGATCGCCCTGTCGGGTGTCACCGCAAAGGACGCCCTGTGCAAGGGCGACACCGGAGCCCCCTTGCTGCGCAAGGCAGACGAAGGCGTCGAACTGGTCGGCATCGCCACCCGCTCACGGCAGGGCGGCTGCCTGGGCGAGACCGAGACCCGCACCGACGCCCTCGCCATCCGCACGGACAACATGGCCGACTGGATCGCCACCACCGCCGGACGGTCATGGGCACTGCTGATGACAGCCGAGGACTTCAACGGCGACAAGAAGGCAGACCTGCTGACGATCGACGCAGCCGACGACTTCCTCTACGCCCACCCCGGCGACGGCAAGGGCAAGTTCGGCAAGCCCGTAAAGGTCAGCCCGGGCAAGTGGACCGGCATGCGGCTGCTGGCCGCAACCGACTTCACCGGCGACGGCAAGGCCGACATCCTCGCTGCCAACACAAACGGCAACCTCTACCTCTACCCGGGCAACGGCAAGAACGGCGTCACCGGCTCCTCCGTCGTCGCGAGCGGCTGGGACGGCATACGCCTGCTCGCCGCAGCCGACTTCAACGCCGACAAGAAGGGCGACCTGCTCGCCATCCACACCAACGGCAACCTCTTCTTCTACCCGGGCAACGGCAAGAACTTCACCTCAGGCACCGTGTCCAGCACAGGCTGGACCAACATGCGCCTGCTCACCGCCGGAGACTTCAACCGCGACGGCAAGGCAGACGTCTACGCCGTCCACAACAGCGGAGACCTGTACCTGTCCTCCGGCAAGGGCAACGGCACCTTCAACACCGCCAGCAAGACCGGCGGCGGCTGGCAGCACATGCGACTCATCTCCGAAGCCGACTTCAACGGAGACCAGAAGAGCGACCTCATCGCCATCCACACCAACGGCAGCGTCCACGCCTACCCCGGCAACGGCAACGGTGGCTTCAACACCCCCATCGTCACCACCGCGAGCTGAGACCGGAGTCTTGTTCAAAGTGTGGTGCCTGCGGCCGTAGCCCGGCCTCAGGCACCACACGCAGCTGTGATCGCGACGCTCGACCCTCGCGGCATCGCGTGAAGTAGACGGACAGCCTGGCCACTGTCGCTTGCTGCTCCTGCCCACGGCTTCACCGGCGGCTGGCTTCGGTGAATCAGGAAGCGTGGGAGCAAGATCACTCCCCATATCGAGAGCAGCGTCCCGATCCCAGGCCGTGGTCGGTCATCAACCGGCCAGTCAGCGGTGCTGGCGACCGGATCTGGGATCTCTTCGGCAAGAGGCTCCCCATGTGCATGCATGTGGCGGGGCGCCTCGTCGCTACAACCAACCCACTTTCTTCGCTGCACTGACGGCTGTTGCCTCTGCGGCCTCGGCCTTGACGTTCAGCCTCTCGTCCCGTCCCAGGGCACCGCCGCCCGCCGCCTCTGCGGCGGCCAGGGATGCCTGAAGCGCACTTTGGTAGGCGGCCTCGCCGAGCTTCGCACCGACGTCATGAGCCTTTGCCACCTGGGCGGCGACCGTGGCGCTCGCGGCAGCATTCCGGGCACAGCGTGCGTCGGCTGCCGGGTCGATGATGGTCTCGGCCAGGGCGTCGACGGACTGACGGGACAGACGCACAGCGTGGGCTGCCTTCGACTCCGGGCTGTTGGGAACGAGCTTGGCCTGGCTGTCGTCGACTCCGGCATGTCGGCAGGCTGCCTCAGCTCGCTCGACAGCGCTCCGTGCGCGAGCTCCATGACGGGCGCGTAGGGATGCCTCAGCCGTATCGGTCCTTTCCTCAGCCTTGGTGACTTCGGTGCCGTTGGGTGCGGTCATGGCCTCTCCTCGTCTCCCGGAGCCTCGTCCGCGGCAGGGTGGCACGCGCCCTCCGAAGAGACCAGAGCGATGCAGCGGCTGATTGACTGAGGCAACAAGGCACGGTGGTCTGGCCGAGCGTTACGGTTCGGGTAGGTCCGGGTAGAGAGGCGAGCGGATGAGCACCTCCGTGTCTGAGGTCGTGGCGACCCTTGCGCAGCGCTATGTACGCCATGCCCCGGTCCCCGCCGGCAAGGCCCTGTTGGTGAGCCGGTACCTCAACCGCCACCTCCGCGAGCATCCCCGCCGCCGTGTCACCGGGACGGAATTCGGCGCCCGGGTCGCCGTCGACACCCAGGACCTCATCCAGCGGTATCTCTACCTGTTCGGGGTCTGGGAACCGCACATGACCGGTTGGCTGCAACGGCGGCTTCGGCCCGGGGACACGTACGTCGATGTCGGCGCCAACATCGGCTATTACACGCTCCTCGCCGCGCAACTCGTCGGGAACGAGGGGCGGGTCGTCGCCATCGAGGCCTCACCGGTCTTCCACCAGCGGCTCCTGCGGAATGTCGCGCTCAATGAGTACTGCAACGTCCGTGCGATCAATGGGGCGGTCTCGGACAAGGAAGAGACCCTCACGTTCGTGCTTGCCAGCTCCGCCAACATGGGGGCGAACAGCATCGTCCCGTACGCGGGGCCGGCTGAGTCGACCTTCGAGGCGACGGCGCGACCGCTGCCGGATCTCCTCACCAAGGACGAGGTTCGGCAGGCCCGAGTGATCAAGGTGGATGTCGAGGGCGCCGAGGGGAGCGTCATGCGGGGGATGGCTCGGATGCTGCCGCTGCTGCGGCACGACGCGGAGATCACGGTGGAGGTGACTCCCGACCGAATGGCGCAGTTGGGCGACTCCGTCGACGAGCTGATGGAGACGATGGAGGCACATGGCTTCCACCCGTACCGGCTCGTCAACGACTACGCACCGGAGAGCTACCCGGCGGCCCTCCATGGTGCGGCCCGCGTTCCGGAGCGGCTCCATGGGCCCATCACGGGGGAGAGTGATCTGATCTTTTCCAGGGTCGATGCCGAGACACTCCCCTGACATGCGGACGGCCCGGGAACCCAGTGGGGCGGATTCCCGGGCCGTCCGTTTCCTGGAGCCGTCAGCAGAAGGCCGACGCCGACAGGTGCGGCCCCTCCTCGCCGGGTTGGGATACGGCGCCGCTCGTCGTCGGCAGGCGATGGCCCCGGCTCTCCGCCACGCGGAGGATGTCGCGGAGCGCACCGGTCAGGTCGATCGCCAGCAGGTGCAGTTCTTCGTCCTCGGCGTCCTCGGCCGCCAGCACATCCAAGGCATGTTCCAGCAGTTCGGCACCTAGACCGAGTTGCACAGCCTCGGTGTTGTCGGCGAGACGCGATAGATAGCCGCCGTCGGTGGCGGGGCTCAGGAAGCAGGGTTTGCCATTGGGGCCCGACCAGGGGAGAAGGCGCAGTTCGTTGTGGACGGTCATCCTTCCGTCCCCCTCCCTTCGTTCATGGTGTGGTGGGTGGTGAAGACGGCGTCAGCCCGGTCGCCGGGGAGCACTAGGAGCGCGCCCTCGACCACGCGTCCGTCGGCGTCGACCGCCACGCGCTCGATCGAGAGCACGGCTAGGGCAGTGCTGATCCGCAGAGCCATCGCTTCCTCGTTGGTGGGAAGGCGCGCGCTGATCCGCTCCCGGACCTCGGCGAGAGGTGGGTGGGGTGCGGCAAGACGGGCTACCAGACCGTCGCCCCCGATCGGTTCGGCGCCCTCGTGGTCGTCGTCCCGTGCCGAGTCACTTGGGACGTAGACACGGCTCAGGCTGTGTGGGGACTCGCCCTCGAGGCTGAGGTAGCGGTACTCGACCAGCGTGGCACCGGCAGGCACCTGCATGAGATCGACCAGGATTCCCCGCGCTTTCAACCTCACCGTACGGACGCTGACCCGCAGTCCCGCTTCGGCAGCGGCGTGCGCGTCGGCCCTGCGGCTGCCGCCGACGTATGTGATCCACTGGAAAGGCTGCCGGACAAAGTTCCCAAGGCCGTGGACCTTCTCGATCAGACCTTCTCCCTGGAGGACCGCAAGGGCGTTCCTCAGCGTCGGGACACTCACCGTGTAACGGGACGCAAGCTGTGCCTCCGACGGGAGCCGGTCACCGGCCTTGATTCGACCGGTGGAGATCTGGGCCCGCAGCTCGTCAGCGATGAACTGATGGCGATACGCCATGGAGTGAATCACCACTTTCTCTGCGTCCTCAGGGCGATGATCTTGGTACGGCAGTGCATCGTCAGTGACTCGCCGGACTCGAACAGGAGCCGTTTGGCGCTGCCGGGCAGTTGCAGGAGATCGGTCACCCGGCAGGACCGTCCACCGATCTGGATGACGTCGCCGATCCGCACGCTGCTCGACGTGATCTCGACAGGGCCGGCTATGGCGCCGCCGGGCGCCCATCCGCTCACCGCGTCACCTCCGCGGGCGAGCCGTGGCTGTCCGCCTGGTGGCACGGGCAGGCACAGACCTCGTAGATCACGGGGATGCCTGCGGGTACCTCGGCCGGGTCCGAGTGGGCGCACTCGTGATGGGTCCCGATTCGGCACGCGACCGACCGGTAAGGGACGGCCCGCCCATACGGCACCTGACTCGGGTGGCCCGCCATTAGAGCGCCTCCGTCGGCACGAACCAGATGCAGGCGGAGTACCTCTCGGAATGAAGCCCCGATCGCTTGGCACGCTCCTCGCCGGCTAGGACATACGCGCGGACGAGTGCCGTTTCCTCGCCCGCCAGGACGTCCACGCGACTGCACGTCCGAGGCATCCGCGCTGTTGCGCAGTCGGCACTGGAGACGTGAACACCTCGCGGATGGGAGGGAGCTCCGGGCCGGCGGTGCCGGCCCTTCGAGCGGTACCGCTCACTGGTGCGGGAGACGGCACGGCGGATACGGTTGAACACGCTGATCAGCTCCTATCGCTGATGGCCAGGTCCCCGGACGTCGCCCGTCGCGGGGACCGTTCTGTGTACGACGGCCCATAAGGTGCGGCCACTGAGGCTGCTGGCGAAAAGCCCGAACCGATCGGCCTCCGCCACCACTTGCAGCGCCTCCCGCCACGACGCGGGAGGGAACGGCTCCGGAACCTCCGCTTCGATCGACGTGTACCGGGTGTGGCGCTCGACGCGAGGGACGAGCCCGAGGTCGGACAACCGGGCGGCGATGACCTCGGCGCCTACTTCCGAAGCGGACACAGGAGGGCCTCCGTCGCCAGGCATTCACAATGCGTCAAGCTAGTTAACTAGATTAGAGCTAGTGGACTAGATTTTCCATATGCCTGAGCAGCCGCCGTATCTGCGCATCGCCGACGTGCTCCGACAGCGCATCGCGGAAGGCGAGTGGACACCGGGAGACCGGCTTCCGTCCCGCGCCCAGATCGCGCAGGACTGCGGCGTAGGCGACAACGTGGTCCGCCGAGCACAGGAGCTGCTGATCTCCCAGGGCGTCTTGGAAGGCCGGGCAGGGTCAGGGACGTACGTCGCCGAGCCCCGGCGGCGCGTACGGGTGGTCCGCTCCTCGGCCCGCGAGGAACGCGGCGGATCTCCGTTCCGGGCGGACATGCAGGCAGTCGGCAAGCGCGGCGACTGGGAGAGCCGGACCGAGGCGAAGGTCCCCGCTCCGGCGGAGATCGCGGCACGGCTCGGAATCGGTGAGGGCGATTCATGCGTGCGCACCGAGTACGAATTTCTTGCCGACGGGCGCCCGGTGCAGCTCTCCACGAGCTGGGAGCCGTACGAGCTCACCGCCGGCACCCTCATCGTCCTTCCCGAGGGAGGGCCGTACGCGGGGGCGGGCGTCGCAGACCGCATGGCGGAGATCGGTGTCACCGTGAGCCACGCCGTGGAACAGCCCGAGCCGAGACAGGCCAGCGCCGAGGAGGCGTCCCTCCTCGGCATTCAGAAGGCTGCGCTGGTCACGCATATCCGACGGACGTACTACAGCGACGACGGACGGCCTGTGGAGACGGCGGACATTGTTGTGCCGGTCGCGCTCTGCGAGATCGTCTACGAGGTCCCGGTCCGCCGCTAGTCGTCTTACCCGTGATGTCAAATCACTGCGCTGAACCAGGGATCGATCCGCCCCGCCTGTGGGTCTAGAACCGTCTCCTGTCTCAACTCGCCGTTTGGCCACGAACCGCGTCAGGATCGCTTCGGTCCCAGAACCTGCCGTTTCGACGGCGGATCGCCGTTGGTACCGGCTGCGATGTGCAGGGCGGCTGTCGCCTAGAGTCCTCCCGTACATCTGGGGGAGGGAAATTTCGTGAGAGCCGGACTATTCCGCCGCGTGGTGGTGGTCGCACTGCTGGGGCTGTCCACGACAGCTTGCGGCGACCAGACGGCCGCGGGGCAGCGCGAACGCCGCCACCCGTATGCCGCGATCGAGGACATGCCCGAGTCCCTGGGGTCGGACGGGACGACGATCGTCGTGGGGGATCCGAGCCGGATGCCCGTTCACCTGTACGAGGACATGCGTTGTTCAGTCTGTCAGGAGTTCGAGGTGACTGGCGCGGGTCCGGCGCTGCTGGACATGACACTCGGGAAAGAAGTGCGGGCCGAGTACACCCTGGTCTCCCTCCTCGACGACCGACTTGGCGGCACCGGCTCGAAGAAGGCCGCCAACGCGCTGCGCGCCGCGCTGGAGCAGGGCAAGTTCGCCGAGTACCACGCCGTGCTCTTCCGGAACCAGCCGGACGAGCAGACCGACGGCTTTACCGACACGTTCCTGCTCGCGATGGCATCGCGAGTGGAGGGCCTCCGCGGCCCGGCATTCGACTCCGCAGTTCAGGAGATGAGATACGCAAACTTTGTGGCCGCCTCCCAAAAGGCTTACGAGGACGCCGACGCTCCTGGCACTCCATCGGCGTTCACCAACGGCAAGCGCCTACCGAACGGCGTACTCCTCACCAAAGATGCGCTGCCGCTCTTCGTCGGCGGTGACCGATTGCTAGGTGCCGGACGTAGAAGCCACCCCGCGCAGCCGTGGATGGCCTCTACGTCGGGTACAGGATCGTGACCAGGTGCTCCGGACCCTGCTCTCCTATGGCTCTCTTGGTCAACCCTGCGCCGGGTAGCGCCACCCGAGGCTCGCAAGCGCCCGCGCCCGCGCCTCCACGACCGCCATGCGCGCGTCGCGTTCGGCAGCCTCCATGTGAGAGGGCTGGCTCGTCGCCTGCCCGGGCCACTTGCGGTAGAGGAGTCCCACTTCCGGGGAGAACCAACCACGGCTCGTCGCGTTCAGGGCCATCAGAAGCCCGGTGTCCTCGGAAGCCGGAAGCGCCATCCAGCCGCCCACGGCGATGAGCAGATCCCGCCGTACGAAGAGCGTGGCGGGGTGGACCTGGGCGCGGAAGCCGTTTGCCTTCCAGTAGTCCAGGACCTCACCGCGCTCGATCGGGCCGGCCTCTGGGTCACCCGGGAAGCCGGCGGTCGAGCCGTCGGGTAGGAAGTCGAGCACGCGTGACGTTGCCCAGCCGATCGACGCGTCCGCTTCGAGCGCGGCCAGGTCGCGTGCCAGTACGCCTGACGCCAACTGGTCGTCGGCATCTAGGACCTTGACGTAGTCGCCGTCCGCGTGGGCCATGGCCATCATGCGCGCGACGCCGGGCCCACCCGGCCGACCCTGACGGAAGGTCACCCGCTCATCGTCGGGGACGTGCGGGGCGACCTGGTCGGTCTTGCCGTCTTCCTGGATGACCCAGTGCCACTCCCAACCGTCAGGGATTTCCTGCTCGCAGATGGACTTGTACGCGTCCGGCAGGAACGGTGCCGACGGGGCGTGAACGGCGGTGACGATGATGATGCGCCGCTGCACGGCACTCACCACCTTTCCAGGGGAGTGGTGAAGAGCATTTCCGTGCGGTCGCCGGGAAGTGTCACGTCGGAGATTTCCACGGCCCGGCCGTCGGTGTCGTACGAGGTCTTACGGAGGGCAATGACCGACGTCCCCGGCGGGAGCTCCAGCTCCTCGGCCTCTTCGGGCGTCGGCGGGCGAGCGGTGATCCGCTCCTCGATGCGGTCGAGCTCGATACCGAGCGTCAGGAGCTGGTTCTGGGTTCCGCCGGGCCACGGCTCCTTCGCCTCGTCCAGGAGGTCTGGGTTCGTGGCGACCATGTCGCGTACGAGGTACGAGCTCACCAGGGCGAAGGGCGCGGTCTCCGCCGCGTAACGCGTTCGGTAGACCCGCTCGACTAGGGCCGTGCCCTCGGGTACCCCGAAGATCTCCGCCAGGGACTCGTCAGCCGTGGCCTCGCCGTAGGTGGCATGAAAGACGAGGTCGTTTACCTGGAGGCCGGTGTCGTGCTCGGTGGCTCCAGTCTGGAGCCGTTCCTGCTCGGTCTCTCGCGCGCGGTTCTTCTCCCACTGGTGGCGCATGTTTGTGCGGAGCACGCGGGTACGGGGCCGGCGGACGAAGTTGCCGCGGCCGTGCTTCTTCTCGATCAGCCCCTCGTCTTGGAGGAGGCGGAGTGCTTCCCGAATCGTTGGGACGCTCTTCTTGTGCCGCTCGGCCAGCGCCGTCTCCGCCGGAAGCCGGTCGCCAGGCGCTAGCTGACCTGCACGGATGGCATCTCTCAGCTCATCGGCGATCTTCTCGTACGCCTTAGCCATGTCGTGCTCACCGTTCCAGTCGGGGGACGCCGCCAGCATACGACTCCTAAAGAGGTCTTGACGACCGATGGAGACGTACGCAATAGTCCTAGGTGACTCCTAAAGAGGTCTTGAGGACCTGACCTCTTTAGGAGTTGCGACGCCTGATGCCCGGAGGAAAGCCCGCAGGGGTGAGTACGAAGGCCGCATTCGTCCCTTGAGAACTCCACAGCGTGCCTGACAACAGCGCATTTGATCTTCGGCGCCGCCGGTTCCGGCGGCGCCTGTTCCACCCGGGGGCCGGGACTTCCGCCTCCGGTCCGCCGTGTTCCCCAAGGAGGAACCCATGCAGCTCGCCATCGGCGATGTCGTCCGCGACCGCGGCGACATGGCCCTTGCCACCGTGGCCGGGATGGCCACCAACGCGGAAGGCAACCTCGTGGCACTCCAGCTCTCGGGCGGAGGCGTACGACTGACCGCGCCCTACGACTTGGACCTCGTGGCCCGCCACAGCCAGCCGCCGAGCGCCGCCCACACCGTCGTGGCCGTGCTCGTCCTCGTCGTGGCCCTGGCCGCCGCCTCCATTGGCTGGCGTTCAGCGCAGGAGCTCGGCGCCGGATGGCCCCTGGCCTTCCTGACCGGCCTCGGCTGCTGCACCGCCGTGAAGCTCGCCTACGACTCGTGGGTTCGCCTGACCCGGCCCCGCCGCTTCCGCGTCTGACGGCCTCTCGTGCCTTCGTGCACGTCCCTGCCGACGGCGGTGGTCGACGGGCCACACGATGCCCACCGCCATCGGCTCTCCCATCCCATCCAGGAGTCAGGAGACTTCGATGCGTACGTACGTCGGCGGCCAGGAGGCCGTGAGCGTCCTTGAATTGGCAGAGCTGGCATACGGGTTCGAGCTCGACGCCCCGATGCCCGAGGACTTCCGCGACCTGTTTCTCGGCGTGCCGGACGAGACCGACGAGCAGCGAGCCGTCCGGCTCGCCGCCGCCCGTGACGTGCTGGCGGAGCTGCGGGAGTCGAGCGACGCCGACGAGGTGTCGACGCTGAACTCGCTCTACGCCGAGCAGCTGTTGAGCGCGGCGCCGCTGAAGAACAGGGCCGTGAAGACCCAGGCTCTCTGGTCGAGGAAGGCCGCGTGAACAGGTCCGACCCGCGCACCGCGACGCCTACTCAGCTCCCGCCACTCACGAGGAGCGAGCGGGCACTCCTCGGTGCGGTCGCTCCCACAGGCGCCGGAGTCGGCGGCCTCGGCCTGGCCTCTTCTTTCAACTCCGTCTCGGAGGCGGCGGAGCGCTGGGGCTTCACACAGCCCTGGATGCTCCCGATCGGCGTCGACTTCGCGATCCCCGTCTTCACGGCGGCGAACCTCCTGCTCATCCGATTCGGTATGCCGCTGTCCTGGGTCCGCGTGGTGCCGTGGGCGCTGACGCTCGTCACCTGCTGGCTGAACATCGCGGCCGGCTCGTCGACTTCGTCCCGAATCGCACACGGGACGATGCCACTCCTCTGGGTCGTCCTCAGCGAGATCGTCGCTCACGGGTACGCGGTCCGGATCGGCGCGGCCACCGGCCGCCGCATGGAGCGCATCCGGCGTTCCCGCTGGCTCTTCGCGCCCCGCGCGACACTCGCCCTCTGGCGCCGCATGGTGCTCTGGGAGCTGACCGACTACCGCGAGGCCCTGCACGAGGAGAAGAGGCGCCTGCTGGCCCGCGCCGAGCTGCGCGAGCAGTACGGCCGCCGGTGGCGCTCGAAGGCACCGCGCCGTGACCTCGTACTTCTCCGGATGGGCGAACTCGACCCCGAAGTGGCCCAGGACGAGCACGACGAGGAGGCCGATCCTCCGAAGCCCCAGCCGCGGCGCCGCACCGCACGCGACAAGAACAGTCCTCGCATGAGCTGGGACAAAGCGCTCACCAAGGCCCGTTCCCTGACGGCCGACTGGTCGTACGAGCACCTGGACGCCGAGCGGATTCGCAAGGCCGTCGGGTGCAGCCAGGACCGGTCCCGTCAGCTTCGGGACGTCCTCAGGACCGAACGCGAGGAACAGATGCTGCCCGACCCGGCCGGCGTCTGACGCCCCCGCACCTCTTTCGCCGGGCCCAGCCGCTGCTTTGGCGGGTAGGGCCGGGGCCCGGCTGCCCCCTCCGTTCAGGAAGGAATGTCAGTGAAACACGAGAGCGGTGACGCTCACGAGCGCGAGCTCTTCACGCGCTTGGAGAAGGAGATCGCCGCCGACTCCCCGGAGTCGGCATCCACCCCGGAGGGCGGAGAGTCGGGTACCGGCCGTTCCGCTGAGTCGGCTCCGGCCGGGCCGGACGAGTCGGCCGACCAGACTGCCGTAATCATGGTGGACCGCCCCGGCGGACCGTCGGGCCCCGGCCTCATGGATCGCGTCCTCGGCTCGAAGCGGCGCCCCGTCATCCCCGCGTGGGCGCGATCCTGGAACGAGTTCAAAACCGCGGGGAAGGGTGTCGCGGCGTACGTCTGGCACGTCGCTGCGTATCACGCTGTACGAACGCCCTGGTACGCGCTCCGGCTCACCGTGCAGGCGCCGCTCGGCGCCGCCCGGTTCCTCGGCAACTCCATGCGGTGGATGTCGGACGCCGAGGGGGATCCACTGCGGCTGGACGCCGCCAGGCGCGAGGACGTCGGCGACTACCTCAAGCTGTCCCGGCAGCGGGATCGCCGGGTCCGGTGGCGGACTCTCGTTTCGGTCGTCGCGACCGTCGTCGGCCCGATTGTCGCCATGGCCCTGTACGTCCTCGCCCCGAAATGGCTGACGGTGCTCGCCGCGGCGGTCGGCGTGATGATGCTCGGTCGGCTCGGAGAGTCGGCCGACGCTCCGGTCATCAACAGAGCCGTGGAAATCCCGAAGGCGACGAAGCTCACGAGCGACATCGTCCTTCGCGCCCTGGGCTCCCTCGGCATTCCGGCGATCAACCAGGACCAGGCCAAGGGCGGCCCCGGCTTCACCTTCACCGCCCCGATCACCCGGGACGGCCCGGGGTGGCTCGCCGAAGGAGATCTCCCGTACGGCGTCACCGTGACCGACGTCGCCGACCGGCGCGAGCGCCTGGCCTCCGGTCTGCGCCGCCCACTCGGCTGCGTCTGGCCGGAGGCCACGGCAGACGAGCACACCGGGCGCCTCCGGCTGTGGGTCGGTGACCAGGACCTGTCGAAGACCCGGCTGGCGCCTTGGCCGCTCGCGAAGTCGGGGACGGTGGACCTCTTCCGGCCGATCGACTGGGGGACGGACCAGCGGGGCCGGTGGGTCGGAATCACGTTGATGTTCATCGCCGGCGTGATCGGCGCCATCCCCCGGATGGGCAAGACCTTCCTCCTCCGTCTGCTGCTCCTCATTGCAGCCCTCGACGTGCGGGCGGAGATCCACACGTACGACCTCAAGGGCACTGGCGACCTGGACGCGGTCGGCGACCGGGTCGGCTACCGGCACCGGGCCGGGGAAGAGGACGCGGATATCGAGTACGCGATCGCCGACCTCCGCGAGGTCCGCGAGGAGATGCGACGGCGGGCGAAGGTGATCCGGTCCCTGCCCAAGGACGTCTGCCCCGAGTCCAAGGTGACCACCGAGCTCGCGTCGAAGCGCTCGCTCGGCCTCCACCCGATCGTCATCGGCGTGGACGAGTGCCAGGTCTGGTTCGAGCACGACAAGCACGGCGCGGAGTTCGAGGAGATCTGCGTCGACCTCGTGAAGCGCGGCCCCGCGACCGGGATCGTGCTGCTGCTCGCGACGCAGCGGCCGGACAAGGACAGCATCCCGAAGGCAATCAGCGCCAACGCCTCCGCCCGCTGGTGCCTCAAGGTCATGGGCCAGGTCGAGAACGACATGGTCCTCGGGACCGGCGCCTACAAGCGGGGCGTACGAGCCACCCTGTTCGCCTGGTCCGAGAAGGGCGTCAGCTACTTCCTCGGCGAAGGCGCGGACGCCCGGATCGTGCGATCCGCGTTCATCGACGCCGTGGAGGCCGACCGCATCGCGCTTCGGGCCCGTGCCCTGCGCGAGCGCGCCGGGACGCTCGCGGGCCACGCAGTCGGCGAGCAACCGGAGGCCGAGGAAGCCCCGACGTACGACCTGCTCGCCGACCTCCTCGCCGCCATCCCGGACGGCAGGCAGAAGGTCTGGAACGAGGTGGCGGTAGCCGCCCTCGCCGAGCTGCGGCCCGGTGTGTACAGCGAGTGGACGGGCGAGCAACTGACCCTCGCACTCAAGCCGTTCGGCGTCCGGGCCGGCCAGGTGTGGGGCACCGCGGAGGACGGCAAGGGCGCGAACCGGCGTGGCATCAAGCGTGCCGATCTCCTCAAGGCCGTCGCCGAACGTGACGGCGGAACCGCCGCGGCCTAGCCCTCCGCGCCACTAGACCTAGCAGGCCACCCTGCTAGGTCTAGCACCTCCGCTAGCGCCCCCAAGGGCCTCTGAACTGCGAACTAGCACCTAGCACCACTCCCTGAGCAACCCCAGAATCCTGCCCTGAGAGGGGTCTCCATGCCCTCGGTGTTCGACTTCGCCGCGGTTCTCCTGCTCCTCACGCTCAGTTACGTCGCCCTGTGCGCGGCCAGCCCCCTCGGCGCCTGCCGCAAGTGCAGGGGCTGGGGTGCCAAGGTCCGCGTCTCCCGCTTCAGCGGGCGGCTCAAGCGCGGGCGCGACTGCCGCCGCTGCGAGGGCTACGGGCAGCGCGTCCGGGTCGGACGCCGCCTCTACAACCTCGCCGTCCGGCTCCACCACGACGGCACCCGCTGACGAGGAGACCGCCGTGCGCCGACTTCTCCACCTTGCCCTGCTCGGTCTGCTGCTCGGGTTCGCAGCCACCTCGTGCCCCGCCAACGAGCCGCAGCCGGCTCGGCCGACCGTATCGCCCGAACTCCCGTGACAGAGGACTGATCTTGACCTTCACGATCTCCGCCCTGCTCCTCTTCGGACTCCTGCTCTTCATGCTCATCCGCTCGAAGTCGGTCGGGGGCGTGGCGGCAGTGGTCGCCGTGCTCTTCGGCTACTACCTCTCCCACACCCCGGCCGCACCGGCCATCGACCAGGTCATGGCGGCGCTCGCCGGTGCCATCCCCGACTTCGACTCCTGAGGAGGAACACGCGTGACCATCGACCGCACCACCGAGGACCTGGGCGCCGCCTACGCGGACGCTCCGGCGCTGGACGACGAGTTGGCATGGCTCCGGGCATGCGCTGGTCATCCGGCGTTCGAGCCGAGCCGCGAGTTCCTACTCCGTCAGGCGGCGCTGCTCGACCGCCTCGCCCTCCAGAGCGCGGTCATGCCGCTCGTCCGGGTTGCGCTCGGCGCCGCCGATCGCCTGGTCGTACACGACATCGAGCACCGTGGGCTGAGCCTCAGGGGCCACGACCTGTTCGCCGCTGACCACCAGGCGTACGTCCGCGAGGAGTACCGCGCCTGGCTGCTCGCGCAGAACCACTGAATCGACCCGGGGCAGCGGTCGACGGGCCAACGAAGCCCGCTGCCCCGGTACTCCCCATCCCATCCAAGGAATCAGGAGGTGCCACCAGGATGCACCACTTCACCCCACCCCCGGCAGTCCTGCAGTCGGCCGAGCAGGGCTGGCACGTCTTCCCGCTCGTCCAGGGCAGCAAGCGTCCGGCCGTCCGCTCGTGGGAGACCCGCGCCACAACCGACTGCGCCCGCCTCACCCGCTGCTGGTCGGCCGGTGACTACAACCTCGGCATTGCCACCGGCCCCTCGCGCCTGGTCGTCGTTGACCTGGACGTCCCCAAGGGAGACGAGGACCGTCCGCCCGCCGGGACCCAGGCAGGCGTGACCGACGGCGCGGACGCGCTCGGCCTGCTCGCCGAGGAACACGGCGAGCGGTACCCCAGCGACACGTACGCGGTCCGAAGCGGCAGCGGAGGCCTTCACCTCTACTTCATGGCCCCAGCCGGCGCCGCTTTGCGGAACACCGCGGGCAGGCTCGGCTGGAAGATCGACACGCGGGCGAACGGCGGCTACGTAGTGGGCGCGGGCAGCACGGTCGAAGGTCGGCCCTACCGGGTCGTCCACGAGGCGTCCCCGGCACCGCTTCCGAGCTGGCTGGCGAAGCTCCTCGTCCCGGCAGCGCTGCCGCCGCAGCGTCCACTGGACGTGTGCCTGCTCAGCGCTGACGGCTTGGACCGCTACCTCGCGGCGGCCGTCTCCGGAGAGATCCAACGGGTCGAGCGGGCCGTCAAAGGCAACCGGAACAACGCCCTCTATCAGGCGTCCGTGGCCCTCGGGCAGCTCGTCGCCGGCGGAGAGCTGGCGGAGGGCCACGTCACGGCGAGGCTCGTCGCCACCGCCGTGGGGAAAGCCCTGGACGAGTCGGACGCGCGCCGCACCGTCGCCTCCGGCCTCCGCGCCGGTGCCCGCAAGCCCCGCACCGTCACGCGGAGGGCCGCATGAACCTCAGCGTTCAGGACGTCTACCTCGGCTGGCGCGAGCTGGCCCACGGGGCAGACTGCCCGCGGCCGTCGTGGACCGTCGACGTCCGCGAGGACGAGCACCACCGCTCGTCGTACGGCGGCGCGACCGAGCGGCACGCATGCCCGAACGAGGACTGCGACCACAGCGGTTCCTATCCCCGCTCGACGATGCGAGTGGTCTGCCTCGCCTGCCACGTCGCCCACGTCATCAGCGGCGAGAGCGTCAGCAGCCGGAGCACGAGCACCAGAGCGACCGGCTTCGGCGAGGCTCCGCGCAAGGTCGCCGGCTTCTACCTGTGGCCGGGGCAGCCCTGGTTCGACGACGAGCCGCACGAGTTTTTGGTCAGCCGCGCCAGGCCGCAGCGGCTGACGGCGGCGGACGTGGTCGGCGAGATCTGCGAGGGACGCGGTCCGCGCGGCGGGAAGCGGTTCTCCGCCGCCGCGCTGCCGTCGCCCAACGGTGAGTACGGAATCAGGACGCTCCGCTGGTCGCGCGCCCAGGAGGGCTTCATCTCCTGCTCCGCCGCCGCGAAATGGATCGAGGCGCAGACCCCCGAGAGTGACGAGGCGAAGTGAACGACAACCCGTACGACCCGCCCCACCTGTACTCCGCCCCGCCGCCGGAGCCGCGCCCGCTCCAGCCCTCCCAGCAGCGCATCCGCACGGCCTGGACGGCCGACGAGCTGATGGCGACCGAGTTCCCGGAGCCGAAGTGGGCCGTCCCCGGGATCATCTCCGAAGGCGTCAACCTGCTCGCCGGTCCGCCGAAGGTCGGCAAGTCCTGGCTCTCCCTCGGCCTGGCCCTCTCGGTCGCGGCTGGCGGCACGGCCATGGACACGATCACCGTCGAGGGTGGGCCTGTGCTGTACCTCGCCCTGGAGGACACACCGCGGCGGCTCCAGACCCGCATGGGGAAGATCCTCGGCAGCAACCGTGCGCCGTCGGGGCTGACCCTGGCCACCTCGTGCCCGCCGTTGCCGCAGGGCGGGAATGAGGCCATCGCCCAGTGGCTCGACCGCAACCCCGAGGCACGGATGGTCGTTATCGACGTCTTCGCGAAGATGCGCGGCAACTCGGCTCCGGGCGCCTCTGCCTACGACGCGGACTATGCGGCCGTCGGTCACGCGAAGCGGATCGCGGATCACTACGGCATCGCCGTGGTCCTGGTCCACCACGTCCGCAAGGCCGCGTCGGACGACTTCCTCGCCGAAGTCTCCGGCACCAACGGCCTCGCGGGCGCTGCGGACGCCACCCTCGTCCTGAAGCGCTCGCGTGGCCAGGCCGACGGTGTCCTTCACGTGACCGGCCGCGACGTCGACGAGGCCGAGTACGCACTCCGCTTCTACGCCGAGGCCGGCGCCTGGCAGCTCCTCGAAGGCCCCGCCGTCGACCACACGATCGGCGACAGCCGCGCGACGATCCTGCGCTACGTCCGTGAGAACCCTGGGGCCGCGCCGAAGCAGATCGCCGAGGGGACCGGGCTGACGTCGGACCTCGTACGGCAGACCTGCTCGCGGATGGCCAAGGACGTTCAGCTCATGAGGAAGGACGGCGGCTACGTCGTCCCCGACGTGACCGGTGGTGATGCATGAGCCGTCACACGCGTCACAGCGTCACTCCCGTCACATCGGTCACCCGGACCCGAGGAGCCGCCCCCATGCCCCGTACCTCCACCAAACCCCGTCGGTCCGGCGACTCGAACCTCAAGCTGCCGGACGTCCTGACGGAGCTGAACATGTCCCGCTCGGCCTTCTACCGGCTGCGCGCCCGCGGCCAGGCCCCCCGGTGCATCAAGCTCCCGAACGGCCAGATCCGCGTCCGGAGGAGCGACCTGGACGCCTGGTTCGCCGCCTGCGAAGAGCTCGCCGCCTAAGCCGTTCCCTGATGTGGGGCGCGCCTGCGAAGGCGCGCCCCGTTCCGGAGGTACCACATTGCTTACCTACGAAGTGAAGATCTGGAGCGTCCGCAGCCGGCCGAGCAAGTCGTCACCGTTCCAGCTCCGCTGGAAGGTCGGGCCTGAGGTTCACTACCTGGTCTTCGCGAACAAGACGCTGGCGGACGGCCGCCGTTCTCAACTCATGTCGGCCCAGCGCAAGGGCGAGCAGTTCGACACGGAGACCGGTCTCCCCGCGTCGGAACTGCGCGCGCTCAACTCCCCCACCTGGTTCGCGCACGCCTGCGCGTACGCCCAGATGAAGTGGCCCAACGCAGCGGCAAAACACCGCGTCGGCATCGCCGAGGCCCTGACCAACATCACTCCGGCGCTTACAACGAGCCAGAAGGGAGCGCCGGAGGCCAAGACGCTCCGCCTGTCCCTGCGTAACTGGGCATTCCAGATGGTCAAGGACGACGAGGGCGAGTGGACGCCGAGGAAGGACGTCCAGGAGCCGCCGGAGGAGGTCTCTGCCGCGCTCGACTGGATCGCGGCGAACTCGCTCAAGGTCAAGGACCTGGCAGTCTCGGACAAGCTCCGCCCCGCGCTCAAGGCGATCTCGCTCACGCTGAAGGGCAAGAAGGCGGCGGACAACACGGTCGCCCGCAAACGGACGGTACTGAGCAACGCGCTCCGGTACGCGGTCGAGCGGGACCTCCTCGACGTGAACCCGCTCACCCGCATCGACTGGAGTGCACCGGAGACGGATGATGAAGTCGACTTCCGGTACGTCCCCGAGCCGAAGACCGCCCGCGAGCTCATCGACGCCGTCAGAGCCCAGGGCCCGCGCGGCGAGCACCTGTACGCCTTCCTCGGGTGCATGTACTACGCCGCGAACCGTCCGTCGGAAGTGGCCGACCTGAAGAAGTCGAACCTCGTCCTGCCGGAGGAGGGGTGGGGCGAGATGATCCTTGCCGGTAGCCGCCCAGAGGTCGGCTCCGGCTGGACCGACGACGGCAAGCCGTACGAGGAACGCGGCCTGAAACGCCGCGCCCGCCGCGCCACCCGCCCCGTACCCATCCCACCGGTCCTCGTCCAGATGCTCCGCGACCACATCGAGACCCAGGGAGTGGCCCCTGACGGCCGCCTCTTCCGGGCCGTGCGCGGGGGCCGTGTCCGGTCCAACGAGTACACCGAGATCTGGCAGAAGGCCCGCCGCAAGGTCCTCTCCGAAGAGGAGGTGACCACCCCGCTGGCCGACGTGCCGTACTCACTCCGCCACGCGTGTGTCTCGCTCTGGATCAAGGCGGGTGTCGACCCGGTCGAAGTCGCTCGCCGCGCCGGCCACAGCATCGCGGTCCTGTGGCGCTTCTACGCGAAGATCCTGCGGGGCCAGCAGCACAAGGCGAACGAGCTGATTGACGTCGCACTGAACTATTGAGTCCCGCTAACGACACCCCCGAGATCCACCATTGGTGGGCCTCGGGGGCTTCGTACGTCTCTGCCGGCTTTAGGTCAAAGCCTGCTGCTTCTCTGAGAGTGATGACCGGCATACAGGTCCCTCCGCGAGACATCCCATGCCAGCATCGCTCGTAGTACCCAACGAGAGGGCACGCCGTGGCAGTTGAACGCATCTGGTTAGACGTACCGTTCGCCGAGAAAGACGAAGCGAAAAGAGGCGGAGCTCGCTGGGACGGGACCGCCAAGCGTTGGTTTGCGCCCCGCCCGGGGATGGCTGAGCTGGAACGGTGGGCGCCAGCCCCGGACGTACCCGACCTCCTGCCGGGGGAGGATCGCAGCCTCGGCAGCGGCTTGTTCGTTGATCTCGTGCCGCAGACATGTTGGTTCACCAACGTCCGCTCATGCGTCGCGAAGAAGGACTGGGAACGCCTCCGCCGGATGATCACCCGCCGCGCCGAACAGCGCTGTGAGATCTGCGGGGCGGAGGAGAACCGTGAGACCAAGCGATGGCTGGAGGCCCACGAGCGGTGGACCTTCGACGAGCGCACCCGCGTGCAGACCCTCAAGCGGCTCATCTGCCTGTGCACCGACTGCCACACGGTCACGCATTTCGGCTACGCCCAGGTCCGCGGCGTTGAGGCCGAGGCATTCGCGCACTTGGTGAAGGTCACGAGGATGACCGTGCCGCAGGCTCGCCAGCATGTTGCATCTGCCTTCGCCGTGTGGGAGAAGCGCTCACAGGTGACGTGGGATCTTGATCTCGGGATCCTCACCAACGCCGGCATCACACTGGCCCCGCCTCCCGAGGCTCAGGACCGTGCCCGGGTCGCGGAGGAGACGCTGCGTTCGGCAGATCGTCCGGCCGTGCCACAGCAGTCCGGCTCCGTCTCGGACATTCGCCGGATTCTCGGGCGGCGCTGACAGCAGTCGTCCAGCGTCAGGCCCACATGGGCGATCAAGAATCGGCTGACCACAGGTTGACCACACGCACTGATCCACAGTGGGACTGGGTGGGACACGGTGGGACAGCCGGACACGACGAAGGGGCTGCCGATCTACTCGGCAGCCCCTCTCACGTGCAGCTTTGTTAGCTGCCGAAAGTCTCTACGATGGCCCGGATCCGCCCGCGAAGCTGATCGCGGATTTCAAGACCGTTCCCTCAGGCCGCTCGGGCAACCCACCCACGCCCCCGCACACCTGCTGCGGGCGCGCTGCAGCCCGCCGGCTGGGACACCGTGCGTGGGGCTTGGTCAGCGGTCGGCGATGTCCTCGCGGAGGCCGTCGGAGAACTCCCACCACGACAGGGGGAGCCAGTCACCGTTGACGAAGGCGTCCACCGTGGCGCCGCGGCCACGGACCGTCACCGTCGTGCCGGGTGGGTAGGTGGTGCCGGACAGGCCGGGGACGGGGACGAGCAGGGTCCCGAGTCTCTGTGCTGCCACTACTCGCCCTCACTTTCCGTTTCCTCGGTACATAGCCGGACCCACCAGGGCTTCTGGGATTCATTCCGACATTACCGGGTTGTCCGTTACCGAAGGTCGGAGAATCATGAGAGATGGGTCACGCGAAGCGCGGGCGCGGGCGGGACGCGGGCGGGGGGCGGCAAGCACACATGCATCACCGAGCGGAGGTGGCAGGCATGAAGGCCGTCGTCTACAAGGGACCGTTCACCGTCGCGGTCGAAGATGTCGGGAAACCGCAGATCCAGCACCCGAACGACGTGATCGTACGGGTCACGTCCACCGCGATATGCGGTTCCGACCTGCACATGTACGAGGGCCGCACTGCGGCGGAGCCCGGCATCGTGTTCGGGCACGAGAACATGGGGATCATCGAGGAGGTCGGCCAGGGCGTCACCGCGCTCAAGGAGGGCGACCGTGTGGTCATGCCCTTCAACGTCGCCTGCGGGTTCTGTACCAATTGCGTCGAGGGATTCACCGGGTTCTGTCAGACCGTCAACCCGGGCTTCGCCGGCGGTGCTTATGGCTATGTCGCGATGGGGCCGTGGATGGGTGGTCAGGCGGAGTACCTGCGTGTGCCTTATGCCGACTTCAACTGCCTGAAGCTGCCCCCGGGGAACGAGCACGAGACCGACTTCATGCTGCTCGCCGACATCTTCCCCACCGGGTACCACGGTTGTGAACTCGCGCAGGTGCGCCCGGGCGAGAGCGTCGCCGTGTACGGCGGCGGGCCGGTCGGGCTCATGGCCGCCTACTCCGCTCTGCTGCGCGGCGCGAAGAAGGTGTTCGTCGTGGACCGGGTCCCGGAGCGTCTGCAGAAGGCCGAGGAGATCGGGGCGGTACCGATCAACTTCGCCGAGGGCGACCCCGTCGAGCAGATCAAGGAGCAGACGGAGGGCATCGGTACGGACAAGGGCGTGGATGCCGTCGGCTATCAGGCGATGGCGCATGGCAAGGACAAGGAAGAGCCGGCGACCGTGCTGAACTCGCTGGTCGGCACGGTACGGCCGACCGGCGCGCTGGGTGTACCCGGGCTTTACGTACCCGCCGACCCGGGAGGACCCGACGAGCAGGCCAAGCACGGGATGCTGCTGGTCTCGATCGGCAAGCTCTTCGAGAAGGGCCTGCGGATGGGCACCGGGCAGTGCAATGTGAAGCGCTACAACCGCTATCTCAGGGACATGATCATCGAGGGCAGGGCGAAGCCCAGCTTCGTCGTCTCCCATGAACTGCCGCTGGACCAGGCGCCGTCCGCGTACGACAAGTTCGACAAGCGGATCGAGGGCTACACCAAGGTCGTGTTGCACCCGAACACCTGACCTGGAGTGGAGAGGGAAGAGGCGAGAGGGGCTGCCGACCCGGTCGGCAGCCCCTCCGCATGTCACATCACCTCAGCCGTCGGCCTCAGTTGTCACCCTTGCGCTCGCCCAGCGTGAGGTCGACCGTGGACTCCTTGCCGTCGCGCTCGTACGTGACGCTCACCTTGTCGCCCGGCTTGTGGTTCCAGATCTCGCTGATCAGGGTCGGGCCGCTGTCGACCGGCTTGCCGTTGAACTTGGTGATCACGTCGCCTGCCTTGAGCCCGGCCTTGGCGGCCGGGCCGTCGGGGGTGACCGCGGACGAGCCACCGGACCCCTGCGCGGCGATCACGGCGCCCTTCTGGTCGCTCATGTTCACCGTGGCGCCGATCACCGGGTAGACCGGCTGCCCCGTCTTGATCAGCTGCTCGGCCACGTTCTTGACCTGGTTGATCGGGATGGCGAAGCCGAGGCCGATGGACCCGGCCTGCGACTGACCGAGGCCGCTGCCGCCCGCGGACTGGATCGCGGAGTTGATGCCGATCACCGCACCGCTTGCGTCGAGCAGCGGGCCACCGGAGTTGCCCGGGTTGATCGAAGCGTCGGTCTGGAGGGCGCTCATGTACGAGTTCTTGCCGCTGGAGCCGTCACCCGAGGCGACCGGGCGGTTCTTGGCGCTGATGATGCCGGTGGTGACGGTGTTGGAGAGCCCGAAGGGCGCACCGATCGCGATGGTGGAGTCGCCGACGGCGACCCGGTCCGAGTTGCCGAGCGCCAGCGGGTTGAGGCCCGAGGGGGCGTTCTTCAGCTTCAGCACGGCGACGTCGTAGCCCTGGGCCCGACCGACGACCTGGGCGTCGTACTTCTTCCCGTCGGAGAAGGTCGCCGAGAGCTCACCGCCCTCGGCCGCGGAGGCCACCACATGGTTGTTGGTGAGGATGTGGCCCTCCTTGTCGTATACGAAGCCGGTGCCCGTGCCGCCCTCGCCCTGGGTGCTCCCGGACTTCGCCTCGATGGTGACGACGCTCGGCAGCGCCTTGCCGGCGACGGCGGCGACCGTGCCCGGTTCGCGCTTGAAGTCGGCGGGGGCGTCGCCCGCGGAGACGGTCGTCGAGACACCGCTGCGATCGCTCTGCTCCGCGGCCCAGTAGCCGATGCCGCCGCCCACGCCTCCGGCGATGAGCGCGGCGGCGATCACGGCCGCGACGAGACCGCTGCCACGCTTCGGTCCGGACGCGGGTACGCCGCCCGGTGCCGCCGCGCCCCAGGGCGCGGCGGGTGGCGGCCAGCCCCCGGAGCCGTGGCCGGCCGCGGGGGGCGAGGCCGGCGGCACGGACGGCATCTGCTGCGTCGGGTGAGTCGGCGGCACAGGCGGCACAGGCGGCACAGGCGGCATCGGCTGTGTCGGCGCCTCCGGGGCCGCGGGGCCGGGCCGGCCAGGCTGGTCGGCGTGGCCACGGTGATCCGCGTGACCGGCGTGGTCGGGAGCGGCCGACGGCACTGAAGGGGGCATGGGAGGTACGGACGGGGCGGTCTGACCCGCGGGGCCCGTGATGCCCTCGTTGCCCTCGTTCTCGGTGCTCACAGCTGTCTCCTCGATATGCGTGTCAGTGTCAGGTGCACAGCTTTTCCCACTGCCTGTCAGGCCACTGTAAGCAGGACCTGTGCATATCCGCGCGACCCTTATCACGGACATTGCGGGCAGGGGTGCGGCGCGGCGTGATGGCGTCTTTCAGACAGTGACACCATGACGCGGTGACACAACTGCCGATTCAGGTCGTCGCCCATCGAGGCGCATCGGAGGACGCTCCGGAGCACACCCTGGCCGCGTATGTGAAGGCCATAGAGGATGGGGCCGACGCCCTCGAGTGCGATGTCCGGCTCACCGCCGACGGGCACCTCGTCTGTGTGCACGACCGTCGTGTCAACCGTACGTCGAACGGCCGCGGGGCCGTCTCCGCCCTGGAGCTGGCCGAGCTGTCCGCCCTCGACTTCGGCTCCTGGAAGGACAGCGAGGAGAGCCCCGACTGGGGCGATCGCGACTTCACCTCCGTGCTGACCCTGGAGCGCTTGCTGGAGCTGGTCGCCGACGCCGGGCGGCCGGTCCAACTGGCCATCGAGACCAAGCACCCCACCCGCTGGGCGGGCCAGGTGGAAGAGCGCCTGCTCCATCTGCTGAAGCGCTTCGGCCTGGACGCTCCCGCCGCGCAGGAGGAGTCCCCGGTGCGCATCATGAGTTTCTCGGCGCGTTCGCTGCACCGGATCGCCGCCGCGGCACCGCAGATCCCCACGGTCTCCCTGATGCAGTTCCTGCCACTGCGTGCCCGCGAGGCGCGCCTCCCCGCGGGAGCGCGGATCGCGGGACCGGGCATCCGCCTCGTACGCAACCACCCCTCTTATGTGGAGCGGCTGCACGCGGCCGGTCACCAGGTGCATGTCTGGACGGTCAACGAGCCCGAGGACGTCGAATTCTGCGTGGGCCTCGGTGTCGAGGCGATCATCACCAACCGGCCGAAGCAGGTCCTGGGACAGCTGGGACGCAGTTGAGCGCCCACGCGACTACAGGGAGTGCACCGGCGCGTTCGGAGAGTATCCGGATGTGACGAGTGCGTCACCAGACGAGCATTGGCCGGTTTCCGGCCCAGTCCACTGGGGCATCCACACCGTGGCGTGGGGTGAAGGAGGTCTCGGGGGTGGCGTTGGTGGTGGCACAGGAGGTGCCCGCGTCGTCGAGCATGGCCGTTCCCCATGGCCCTGCGGGCGTGGGCGAGGCACGGCGCCGGATGCGTGAGCAGCTACGACGCGGCGGGGTGCCGGAATCGGTCGTCGACGATGCCGTTCTGATCCTTTCCGAACTGCTCAGCAATGCCTGCCGACACGGCAGGCCGCTGGGGCAGGCGGAGATCGGGGACGGCGCCATCCGCGCGGCCTGGCACGTCGACCCAGCAGGCAGTCTGACCGTCGAGGTGACGGACGGGGGTGGTCCGACCCGCCCGGTTCCGGCCACGCCTTCGGTCACCGCGCGCGGCGGCCGGGGGCTCAACATCATCAGCGCACTCGCCCACGACTGGGGTGTACGGGACAGCGCGGCCGGCGAGGTCACCGTGTGGGCGCTTGTGTACGAGGGACACTGCCATGACGATTTCGCTACGCGCGTCACTGGCCCTGGGGTACCGGGCAGCCGGTCCGGCTTCGAGTTCGCGGACGCGTACGACGAGCCGCACGAGCACGCCTAGGCCCGGCCCGGCACGCGACGTGCTGTCCGGGCGGCCCTTGAGGACCGGCCCGCGGTGACGCCGAGGGGCGATGAAGCTCCGGTTGCCGCCTCCGCACGTCCTGTAACGGCTAGGCTCGCGCCCGAGACCAAGGCACCACACAGCACCGCAGTCCTCGGGAGAAAGCCACACCATGGCCAAGAAGCGCCCCCAGACGAAGGCCGCCACACCTCAGATCACCGACGGCGAGATCCCGGTGGTCGGGGCCCGCGAGCCCTGCCCCTGCGGTTCGGGCCGTCGCTACAAGGCCTGTCACGGCCGCGCCGCCGCTCACGCGGTGACCGAACTGGTCCAGCGCCCCTTCGAGGGGCTCCCAGGTGAATGCGACTGGGTCGCCCTGCGCGAGCTGGTCCCCGCGGCCACGGTCGAGCTGACCCTGAAGGGCGGACTCCCCGACGACGTGCCGTCCGTGACGCTCGCGACCGTGCTGCCGATGGCCTGGCCCGCACTGCGCCGCGACTCCGGGGCCGTACTGCTGGCGCTTCAGAACGACACCTCGTCCGGCGACCTGAGCCGCGACATGGCGCACACGCTGCGCCGCGCGCTCACGGCCGCGCCCGGCACCCCGATCGCGGGCGAGCGGGTACCGGCGGACGGGCCGCGTCTCCAGGACCTGCTCGACCTGGACGCGCCTTTCGAGCCGGTGGTCCACAGCGGCTTCGAGTTCTGGATCCCGGACGCCGCCGAGAACGCGAGCCCGGAGGTCGCCGCTTCCCTGGAGCGCGCCAACGCCGCCGCGATCCCCACGGTCAAGCTGTCCGGTGTGGACGCGGCCTACTGGTGCGAGACGCCGGAGAAGAACCACCTGCGCTGGGTCATGCCGCACCCGGAGGAGCAGCTGCTCGACGGCCTCGCCCGGCTGCATGCCGCGGGCACGTCCAGCCTCGGCGAAGGCACCCGTCTGGTCGGCTCGTTCCGCGCGCACGGACTGATGGTCCCGGTCTGGGACCTGCCGAGCGGGATGGGCGCCGAGGAGTGCGAGAAGCCGGCCGCCGAGCTCGCCGAGCGGCTCGCCGAGGCGCTCGCCTCCGATGCTCCGCTGACCGCGGACGAGCGCCGTGCCCGGGGTGGCCTCACCAACCGCCAGGTGACCCTCAGCTGAGTCCTGTCCGGAGCGATCCACCGATTGACCGACCGTGCGGTCAGTGTGTGCGGGCTGCGCTATTCCTGTCCGCGCCTGACAGCCGAAAGGTGATTCCGGTCACAAACACCCCTACGGACCGGTAATTCGGTGTCCGAATACCCGAGATCGAATTTGCGAACAGCCGATCTCTTGTTACGGTTCTGACAGCCCGGTCGCTGGTGCATCCCCCGTCGCCAGCGACCGGGCGTTGCTATTTCCGGATTACGTCCCCACCACATCGGCGGACCTCCGCTTCCGTCAACTCATCCCGACGGAACGCAAGTTGATCACGGAGCGCAGCAGAGCGACTCGTGTCCGAGAACCTGGAAGAGCGCCGCCGGCTCCGAACTGAGCGCCGAACTCGTCAACGCCGGGAACTGGATGACCGGCACATAGACATCGCTTCACACAAGGTGTTCTCAGGCGATCTCAGCGGCGCGCGGTGGTGCCGGTCACGAGCCGGCACCACCGCGAATCGTTCGCCGTTCTGTTCATCCCACCGCTTCCGCAGAGCAGCGCGGCATAGCGGGATATCGATTCCGGCCAGAATTCGCGACTGCCACGCCCCCTTGCGAACCCCGCACCTGGCTCGGTAGACGAGCCACGCCTCAGTTCAGTAGGCGCCGCTCAGTAGGTGAGCCACGCGCCCTCGCCCGCCTCCGGAGGACTGAACCCGTCGGCGGGTGCGCTCACACTCGCCTCGACCAGCGCGTCGACGACCGCCTCCACATCCGGCAGCCAGGGCCGCGCGGACCCGGGCAGCGGTGCGCGCACCCAGTGGACCTGCCCCGTACCGGCCTCCGACGGGGGCAGCACCAGATAGCCGCCGTCCCCATGGAAGCGGAGCGAACCGGGCACCCAGTCCTTGGTGTGGAGCAGCTCGCCGAGCTGCTCCATCGAATACGGCGCCACCAGCAGCGACCACCGGGTGGGCGTCGCCACGACCGGGCCGAGCCGGATTCCCATCCGGTCCAGCGCCGCCAGCGCCCTTGCCCCCGCCACGGCGGGCAGGCTCACCGCGCAGGGCGCCGAACCTCCCGTCGCCAGCACGATCGGGGCCTTGGGGCGATTGGTCCACCACCAGCGCACCATGCGCCCGTCGGTGGTCGCCGCGAGGATTCCGGGGTCAAAGGGGTGTGCGCCGGGGACGACGCACTCGGGATTGGGGCAGGCGCAGCCACGTGCCCGTCCGCCGCGCCCCTCGGGCCCGAGGCCCACACCGGGGAGCACCGGCCAGTGCCAGTCAGTGGCGCAGACGAGCGCCGTATCGAGCAGGGCAGGCGCCCCCTTCTTCTGGTTCCGCTGGTTCCGCCGGAACCGGAGCCTGCGTCGCCTTCCGGGGATCTCGCGCATGAGCGCTCGTTCCTTTCAGTTGAACGCCGAGGGCCACATCACACCATGTCAACGTCTCTTCACCGTGCGTACCGCTGTACGTGCTGCCATGCGAACTGCCGTGCGTACCGCTGTTCATCTCGCGTGCATCTCGTGCGCGTTTCGCTCTGCGCCTTACTCGCGTACCGCTGTACCGCTACCGCTTGTACGTCCGTACGTGTCCTTACGACTCACTGCGCGCTCACGCCCTCTGCCCACCGCTCCGCACCGTGGACTTGCCACAGGCATGAGCTGCGGCAATGAGCGCCGCAGGGCCGAACGAGATGGGCTGTGTCCATTAAACGCATGGCGAGGGGTGGCGCGTGCATGGCGCTTTACTGTCCCGTGGATCCGGTCCGCCACTCGGGATGGGGCGCGGTGGCCTCGGCGGCTAAGACGCCCGGGCTCCCCGCGAGGTTCCAGGGCTGTTCCAACTGCCCCTGGCCATCACCATGTACGTACCCAACGCACTCGGAAAGACGCTCCTCCTGGAGCACCGGCCCTCGGTGTCCGCTCCGGGAGGTTTGGCCTCTCGAACGCCCTCAGTCGACCGCAAATGACGGCCTCAGGGGGCATTTTTTGGACAAGTTTTCCGCAGTCCCACCCAATCGACAACCCCTCGAACACCCCATTGACACCGGCGATTCCGCAGGGACAATGCTGGACATCCCCTTGCGAGTACGTGTAGATGTGGATGCATTGATAGCGGAGCAGCGCGACATGGGGGTTTGCGATGCTATTGGCCGAAACGCACCAGCCGGAAGGCCGGCAGCCATGAGCACCCCTCACCTGCCGAAAGTGGCTGGAATCGATTCAGCTGTTCCCGGTTCCGCGCACACTGCGGCAGCTCTCGCCGCCGGTGACCCGGGCCCCGTCCCGGCCATCGGGCCCGGCGCTCTGATCCAGGACCGGCTCGCGAGCTGGGTCTCCGACCTCACCACGCTCCACGAACTCACCGAGCGCCTCGCCAGGACCGCGACTCTGGACGACGCCCTCCATGAACTCCTGCGCGCGGGCGCGGCCCTGGTCGGCGCCCGCCGGGGCATGGTCGTGCTCGAGCCCCCCGAGGGCCGCGGGCCCGCCATCACCACCGGTCTGGGCCTCGCTCATGCCGACCTCGGCCACATCGAGACCGTCCCCCGCAGCGCCACCCCTCACGGCCGCATCCTCGACGGGGCCCCGGCCACGATTCCCGGCGCGGTCGCCCAGGCCGACCTCTTCCGTGACGAGGGCCTGGACCCCCGGCTGCGCGAGGTCGCCGCGCGCCTCGGCTACGCGGCGAGTTACGCCCTGCCGCTGGCCACCAAGGAGGCGGGGAAACTGGGCGTCGCCGTCTGGTTCTACGACGAACCCGCGGAACCGCTCGAGCGGCAGCGCCATCTCGTCGGCCTCTACGGACGCTATGCCACCGAGCATCTGGCCCGGCTCCTCGAACTGGACCGGGCACGACGGCGGCTGGCCACCATCACGGAGGAACTGCTGCCCAGCCGGCTGCCCCGGGTGCCGGGAGTACGGCTGGCCGCCCGCCAGCTGAGCGGCCCCCGCGGGGGTGGCGAATGGTACGACGCGCTGCCGCTTCCCGAGGGGGCGCTGGGGCTCGCCGTCGGCGCGGTCTCCGGGTCCGGCCCGAGCACCCTGGCCGCGATGGGACGGCTCCGGGCGAGCCTGCGGGCGTACGCGGTGATGGAGGGCGAGGACCCCGTCGCCGTGCTGTCCGACCTGGAGTTGCTGCTGCGTCTCACGGAGCCGGCCCGTTCCGCGACCGCGCTGTTCGCCTACTGCGAGCCCGCGCTGCGCAGGGTCGTCCTGGCCGGTGCCGGGCACACACCGCCGCTGATCACCGGCACCAGGCGCACCGAGTTCGTGGAGACCTCGCTGTCGGCACCCCTGGGCATGCTGGCCTGCTGGGAGGCACCCAGCGTGGAGTTCTCCCCGGCTCCCGGAGAAACGGTGCTTCTCTATTCCGACGGACTGCTCAGACGTACCGGGGACTCCATGGACCGGGCCTTCGCCCGGCTGCACGCGGCGGCGGCGGGTGTGCCCAGGGCCCTGCGGGACGACCCGGCCGCGGTCGTCGACCATGTGCTGCGGACGGTGCTGCCGGGGGTCGACACCGACGGACCCGGGGACGCCGACGGGCCTGGTGACGCGGATGACGTGGTGATGCTGGCGGCCTGGTTCGCGTGAACGGCGCTGTCGGCCGTCGAGCGTGCCCGGGCTCATTGAGGGGCGCCCTTCCGCACGACCGTACGATGGGTGAGGGTTCGATGTCGTAACCCATAGGGACCAAAGGAGGCCTACCCGTGGCAGAGGAGCTCACCCCGGAGACCCCGGAAGAGTCGGGCGAAGAGCCGATCAAGCAGCGGAAGAACGGGCTGTATCCGGGAGTCTCGGACGAACTCGCCGAGAACATGAAGTCCGGCTGGGCCGACACGGAACTGCACGGCCTGGAGCCGATCGCACAGGCTGAGCACACCGCCCGCCGCCGTGCCGCGCTGTCCGCCCGCTTCCCCGGCGAGCGTCTCGTCATCCCCGCGGGAAACCTTCGGACCCGTTCCAACGACACCGAGTACTCCTTCCGTGCCTCCACCGAGTACGCATATCTCACCGGTGACCAGAGCGAGGACGGCGTCCTGGTCATGGAGCCGGTGGCCGGCGCGAAGGGCACGGACGGCGCAGACGGCTCGGGTGGCGGCCATGAGGCGACCATCTACCTGCTGCCCCGCTCCGACCGCGAGAACGGCGAGTTCTGGCTGGACGGCCAGGGCGAGCTGTGGGTCGGCCGCCGCCACTCGCTGGCCGAGGCCGAGCAGCTCCTGGGCATCCCGGCGAAGGACGTACGCAAGCTGCCCGAGCAGCTGCGCGAGGCCACCGGACCGGTCCGCGTCGTCCGGGGCCATGACGCCGCCATCCAGGCGGCCCTGACCGACAAGGTCACCGCGGAGCGCGACGAGGAGCTGCGGGTCTTCGTCTCCGAGGCGCGGCTGATCAAGGACGAGTTCGAGATCGCCGAGCTCCAGAAGGCCTGCGACTCCACCGCCCGCGGCTTCGAGGACGTCGTCCGGGTCCTGGACCGCGCCGAGGCCACCAGCGAGCGCTACATCGAGGGAACGTTCTTCCTGCGCGCCCGCGTCGAGGGCAACGACATCGGCTACGGCTCGATCTGCGCCGCGGGACCGCACGCCACCACCCTGCACTGGGTGCGCAACGACGGTGCCGTCCGGGCCGGTGAGCTGCTCCTGCTCGACGCGGGTGTCGAGACCACCGAGCTCTATACCGCCGATGTCACCCGCACGCTGCCGATCAACGGACGCTTCACCCCGCTCCAGCGCAAGATCTACGACGCCGTCCACGAGGCCCAGGAAGCCGGAATCGCCGCGGTGCGCCCCGGCGCCGCATTCCGCGACTTCCACGACGCCGCCCAGCGTGTGCTCGCCACCCGGCTGGTGGAGTGGGGCCTGCTCGGCGACCTGGACGTGGAGAAGGTGCTGGAGCTCGGCCTCCAGCGCCGCTGGACCCTGCACGGCACCGGTCACATGCTCGGCATGGACGTGCACGACTGCGCCGCCGCGCGGACCGAGGCCTACGTGGAAGCCACCCTGGAGCCGGGCATGTGCCTGACCGTGGAGCCGGGGCTGTACTTCCAGGCCGACGATCTGACCGTGCCGGCCGAGTACCGCGGCATCGGCGTCCGGATCGAGGACGACATCCTCGTCACGGAGGACGGCAACCGGAACCTGTCGGCGGCGCTGCCCCGGGACGCCGACGAGGTCGAGGCGTGGATGGCGCAGCTCAAGGGCTGAGGGCCCGACGGGCTGACGCCGGCCCGAGGTCACCAGCTGCGGGGACGTCCGCTCAGTTCACCCTGAGCAGGGCGTCCTCCCGCCATTTGAGGATCTTGTCGAAGCTCACCACCGCGCCGCACCCCGGCCTGTTCCCGAAGTGGACGTGGTCGGCGAGCTGCTCGATCAGACACAACCCCCGCCCGTGCTCGGCGGACAGCGACGCTGCGTTGGCGAGAGGCGCGTACGCGCCTGCCGCCCGGCCGTCGGGGAAGCCCGGGCCCGAGTCCGCCACCTCGATCAGGCACTTCTCCCCGTCGAGGTAAGCCGTCACCCGGTACGCCGCCGAGGGCACACCGGTCCGTGTGTCGCCGCCGTGCTCTACGGCGTTGGCGCATGCCTCGCTCAGCGCGACCGAGAGGTCGTAGGAGATGTCCGGGTCGACGCCCGCGGTCTCCATCGTGCCGAGGAGGAGACGACGGGCGAGCGGAACGCTCGCAGCCTCGCGCCGCAAGTGGAGGGACCACCAGATGCTCATGCTCCAGCCTCCTGGCCGCGGCTCGACATACCGATACGTATTGCCGCACAGCACCGTTCGTAAGCACCTCGTCGGCCGAGAGTCGGCATTCCCCCTCGTTCGGCCGACGCGGGGGTGAGGTGCGCCGGTGTACGAGGGGGCGCGGAAGCACCCGGGGCGCGTGAACACCGAGCTGACGCAATCACAAGGGGCCCGTAAAGCCGCCGCAAAGCGACCTTCCGGACCTGCCGCCCGGCCGCCGGGGACACAGTGGGATGATGACCCGGCCATGTCTGCCCAACCGTCGGTCGAGCCCTCGATCGCCCACGCCGGAGCCGGTCTGCGGCTGCTGAGGGCCGCGGTGTTCGCCGCGGTCTGCGTCGTGCTGTCCGCGCTCGGGCACGTCATGGCGTCCTGCGCGGCGGTCCCGTGGTGGACGCTGGTGGCCGGGTTCCTCGGCGTCTTCGCCGTGGTGACACCGCTCGCGGGGCGTGAGCGGTCGATGGCGGTCATCGCCACCGCGCTGACCGGCGGGCAACTCGCCCTGCACGCCCTCTTCGGTCTCGGCCAGCGCCGGCTCACCCTGTCGCCGACCGCGGACGACGCCCTGATCAGGACGGCGGCGAAGCTGCTGTGCGGATCCGGCGCCACCGCTCTGAGCCCCGCCGACGCCCACCGGATCGTGACCCGCGCGGGGATCGACCCGGCGAGTCTCCACTCCGCCCCATCCGCCGCCGGCGCGGCCCACGCGGCCCATCAGCATCCGGCCATCACCCCCGCGGAGGCCACCGGGCTGCTGCCCAGCCTCCCGATGGTGCTCGGCCATCTGCTGGCCGCCCTCGCGGTGGGCTGGCTGCTGCGCCGCGGCGAGATCGCGCTGTTCCGGCTGGCCCGGCTGTCGGCCCGCGGCGTCACCGAGTTCGTCGAGGAGACGCGGGCACGGGGCCTGCGCGCGGCCCTCGTGTTCGCACGGGCGCTGCTCGCCGGGCTGTCCGGTGCGCCCGGACGGGCTTCGCGCGCCCTGCCCGCACTTCCCGACGCGCCCCCGCCACCGGTGACCGGGGCACTCCAGCACACGGTGATCAGGCGCGGCCCACCGGCCGCCTGCGTGCTCGTACTCGCAGCCTGACGCGGACCACCCGACAGGAGTGGTGCCGCAGCGTACGCGCGTACCCGCGTACGGACCGATCACCTATCAGCTTCTGCTCCGTGGAGTGTCCTTCACCATGAACACCCTGTCTCGTCTCACCGCCGCCGCCGGTATCGCCGCCTCCTCCGTGCTGCTGCTCTCCGTCCCCGCCTTCGCCCACGTCAGCGTGCAGCCGCAGGGCGAGGCGGCCAAGGGCGGCTACGCCACGGTCAACTTCAAGGTCCCCAACGAGCGCGACAACGCCTCCACGGTGAAGCTCGAGGTCACCCTCCCCACCGAGCACCCGCTGTCCTCCGTGATGCCGCAGGCCGTACCCGGCTGGAAGGTCGAGACGACCAAGAGCAAGCTCGCCAAGCCGCTCTCCGTGCACGGCAAGCAGATCACCGAGGCCGTCACCAAGATCACCTGGACCGCTGACGGCGGCAAGATCGAGCCCGGGCGCTTCCAGCAGTTCCCTGTCTCGCTCGGCCAGCTGCCCGAGGACACCGAATCGCTGGTCTTCAAGGCCCTCCAGACGTACGACAACAAGGAGGTCGTGCGCTGGATCGAGGAGCCGAAGGAAGGCGCGGCCGAGCCGGAGAACCCCGCGCCGGTACTCAGCCTGTCCGCCGCGACGGGTGACCACCACGGCGGTGGCGCAGCGAGCGACGACAAGAACGCCAAGGCCGGGCACGACGCCGGGCACAGCGATGACGCCGCCGAGGCCGCTGCCGACTCGGCGGGCAGCGACACCACCGCCCGAGTCCTGGCCGTCGTGGGCATCGCGGTCGGCGTCGCGGGGGTCGCGTTCGGCGTGCTGGCCGGCCGCCGCCGCGCCTCCTGACCCGAATACCGGCACCCATCACGTCACCACTGGGACATTCCTCCATGCACGCCAAACACGGCACACACGGCACACACATGAAGAAGCTGACGGCCGCCGCCCTGGCGGTGGCCGCCGCGCTGGCACTCTCGGCCTGCGGCCCCACCGACGACCCGGCACCGGCCGGAGGCAACGGCTTCGGCGATGTCTCCGCCCAGCCGAAGACCAAGGCGGCCACGGTGCTCGACCGCCCCTTCGCGAAGCCCGACCTCGTCCTGAAGGACACCAAGGGCAGGACCTACGACTTCCGTGCGCAGACCAAGGGCAAGCCGACGCTCGTCTACTTCGGCTACACCCATTGCCCGGACGTGTGCCCGCTGACGATGAGCAACATCGCCATCGCCAGGAAGAAGCTGCCCAAGGCCGACCAGGACAAGCTCCAGGTCGTCTTCGTCACCACCGACCCCGAACGGGACACCTCGGCCGAGCTCGCCAAGTGGTTGCCGTCGGCCGGCGACGCCTCGTTCGTCGGCCTGACCGGCGACTTCCCCACCATCCAGGCGGGCGCACGGCAGCTCGGCATCGGTATCGACCCGCCGAAGAAGGAGAAGGACGGCTCCGTCGTCTCCATGCACGGCGCACAGGTGATCGCCTTCTCCCCGAAGACCGACCAGGGCTACGTCCTGTACGGGGAGGACACCAGCGCCGACGACTACGCCAAGGACCTGCCGAAACTCATCAAGGGGGAGCAGCCGTGAGCCGCCACAGCGCTGCCGCCCTCGCCGCGGCCATCGCCGTCACGACGAGCGGCATGGCGCTGACGGGGTGCTCGTCGGGCTCCGGGTCGGGCGGTCCTGACATAACGGTCAGCGGGGCGTTCATGCCCCAGCCCGTCGGGGACATGGCCTCCGGGTTCCTCACCGTCGCCAACAGCGGTGGTGAGGGGGACAAGCTCACCTCGGTCACCAGCGCGATAGCCGACGAGGTGACCATCCACGAGACCAAGGACCAGAAGATGCAGCGGGTGACGTCCTTCGACGTCCCCGCGAACGGCGAGCTGAACCTCGAACGCGGCGCGAGTCACATGATGTTCATGGGTCTCAAGCGACAGCTGAAGGCAGGCGACAACGTGTCCGTGGAGCTGCACTTCGAGAAGTCCGGCCAGGTCAAGGTTGAGCTTCCGGTGAAGGAAGCCACGTACAACCCGAAGCACCACTGACGCACCGACGCAACTGATGCACCGAGGGAACACACCATGACGGCCACCGCCCCGCGCTTCGGGACCCTGGGCACCCCCCTGGTCCGGCTGCTGCTCGTCACCGCCGCCCTGCTCGGCACCCTGCTCGCGGGCGCCTCGCCCGCGAGCGCTCACGCCGCGCTGACCGGGAGCAACCCGAAGGACGGGGCGGTGCTCGCCACCGCGCCCAGGGACGTCACGCTCACCTTCTCCGAGCAGGTCGCCATGGGGAACGACTCGATCCGGGTGCTCGACCCCCAGAGCAAGCGGGTCGACACCGCCCAGTTGCGCGATCTGTCCAGCGGGGCCGTCGTCCAGTACGGCGTCTCCCTCCAGTCCGGCAGCCTGGCGAAGGGCACCTACACCGTGGCCTGGCAGGCGGTGTCGGCCGACAGCCATCCGGTCGCGGGCGCCTTCACCTTCTCCATCGGCGCCCCCTCACAGACCGCGGTCACTCTGCCGAAGCAGCAAGCGGGGGGCGGGCTCGTCGGGACGCTGTACGGGATCGCGCGGTACGCGGCCTACGGGGGCTTCGTTGTGCTCGCGGGCGGCGCGGCGTTCATCCTCGCCTGCTGGCGGAAGGGCGCAGGCGAACGGCCGTTGCAGCGGCTGATCGTACGGGGCTGGGTGACGCTCGTCGCGGCGACGCTGGCCATGCTGCTGCTGCGCAACCCCTACACCGGCTCGGGAGAGCTGCCCGACGCGCTCGATCTGGGCGGTCTCAAGGCGGTCCTGGAGACCAAGACCGGGGCGGCGCTGGTCTCCCGGCTGCTGCTGCTCGGGGCGGCGGCACTGTTCCTGGCCGTGCTGTTCGGCGCGTACGCGAGGCGCGGCACCGAAACGGACCAGACCGAGCAGCCGGGCCGAACGGACAAGACGGACAAGAGTGGGAGCGACCTCGCCTTCGGGCTCGGCATCGGCGGCACGGTCGTGGCGGCCGGGATCGCGGGCAGCTGGGCGCTCTCCGAGCATGCCTCGACCGGCCTCCAGCCGGGCATCGCGATGCCGGTGGACGTGCTTCACATGCTGGCCGTCGCCGCCTGGCTCGGCGGCCTGGTGGCGGTGCTGGTGGCCCTGTACCGGACCCGGTCGCTGGACCGTGACGCGGTGCTCCGCTTCTCGCGGCTCGCCTTCCTCTCGGTGATCGTCCTGACCCTGACGGGGCTGTACCAGTCCTGGCGCCAGGTCGGCTCCTGGTCGGCTCTGACCGGGACCTCGTACGGACAACTGCTGCTGATCAAGGTGGGCTTGGTGGCCGTGCTCGTGGGGGTCGCGGCGATCTCCCGCCGCTGGACGACCCGGCTCGCGGAAAGCGGCACGACCGAGGAAGAGGAGCGCGAGGAGGACAAGGAGCACAAGGAGGACGAGGAGAAGGACGAGAACAAGGCCGGGACCGAGACCAGGACCGAGGACGAGCCGGAGACGAAGCGAGAGCCGGAGCCGGAGACAGTCGACCCCGAGCGGGCCGCCCAACTCTCCCGCCAGCAGGTCGCACTGGCGACCGCCCGGCGCAAGCGGCTCAGGGACGCGGACCCCGCGCGCACCGGACTGCGGCGCTCGGTGCTGGCCGAAGCGGGCGTCGCCGTCGTCCTCCTCGCCGTCACGACCGTACTGACGTCCACCGAACCAGGGCGCACGGCAGAGAGCGCCGCACAGGCCAACGGCTCCCAGGCGCCAGCCGAGACAGCCCCCGGCAAGCCGGTCGACTTCACCCTGGACTTCGACACAGGCGGCGAGAACGGCAAAGGCACGGTCCGCATGAACGCCACCCCCGGCCGCTCCGGCGCCAACGCGCTGCGGATCCAGGTGAACGGCCCTGATGGGAGCCCTCTGGACGTCCCCGAAGTGAAGGTCTCCTTCACGCTCAAGGCCCAGGCGATCGGGCCCCTTCCGGCCCGCCTCGACCGCGCCGCGCCCGGCCGGTGGGGTGCCGACAACATCCAGATCCCACTGCCGGGCGAGTGGCAGATCCTGCTCACCGTACGGACGTCCGACATCGACCAGACGTCCGTCGAGAAGAACGTGAAGATCGGCTGACGAGGGTCATGAACGACGGCACCACCCAGGACACCGGAAACGGCCCCAGCGGTATCTCGCGGCGCCGGCTGCTCGGCACGGCGGGCGCGGCCGGGGCCGCCGGCCTCGCGCTCGGGGGCGTCGCCGGGGCCGCGACCCACGCCGCCGCGGCCGGTGAGGCGCCGACCACGCTGGCCTCGGTCGGCTCCGCGTCCGTACGCTTCCACGCCACCGGTTCCTCCGGGCACCAGGCGGGCATCACCACCCCCCTCCCGTCCCGCGGCTATCTCATCGCCTTCGACCTCGCCCCGGGCGCGGGCCGCAAGGAAGCCGCCGCGCTGATGCGCCGCTGGTCGACGACGACAGCCCTGCTGATGGCGGGACAGCCCACGGGCGAGGGCGACACGGGCGTCGCCCTGGACGCGGGCCCCTCCTCGCTCACGATCACGTTCGGCTTCGGCCGCACGTTCTTCGACCGCACCGGTCTGACCGCGCAGCGCCCGGCCGAGCTGGACCCGCTGCCGCCCTTCTCGTCCGACCAGCTCGACCCCCGGCGCTCGGACGGAGACCTGTGGGTGCAGATCGGTGCCGACGACGCGCTGGTCGCCTTCCACGCCCTGCGGGCGATCCAGAAGGACGCGGGCGAGGCGGCGAGGCCGCGCTGGCAGATGAGCGGCTTCAACCGCTCGCCCGGCGCCACCGCGCAACCCATGACTGCCCGCAATCTGATGGGCCAGGTCGACGGCACCCGTAACCCGAAGCCGACGGACCAGGACTTCGACCAGCGGATCTTCGTACCGGCCGAGGGCACGCCCGCGTGGATGGCGGGCGGTTCGTACGCGGTGTTCCGCAGGATCCGGATGCTCCTCGACGACTGGGAGCGGCTGTCCCTGACGGCACAGGAGCGGGTGATCGGCCGGCGCAAGAAGGACGGCGCCCCGCTGACGGGCGGCGATGAGACCACGGCACTCGCGCTCGACAAGACGGGCCCCGACGGGAAGCTGGTCATCCCCGACAACGCCCACGCCAGGATCTCCGCCCCCGAACAGAACGGCGGCGCGGCCATGCTGAGACGCCCCTTCTCCTTCCACGACGGCATCGCCGCCGACGGGACCCCGGACGCCGGGCTGCTCTTCGTCTGCTGGCAGGCGGACCCTCTGAAGGGCTTCGTCCCGGTGCAGCGCAAGCTGGACCGCGGCGACGCGTTGTCCCCGTTCATCCGGCACGAGGCGAGCGGACTGTTCGCCGTGCCGGGCGGGCCGAAGGAGGGCGAGTACGTGGGGCAACGGCTTCTCGAGGCGTGATCACGGACGCGGCGGAGCGGGCGAGCGCACTAGGGTGACGGGTATGTCCGCCACGCGCTACACCTATCTCGGTCCCGAGGGCACCTTCACCGAGGCGGCCCTGCGCACCCTCCCCGAGGCAGCGACCCGGGAGCTCGTCCCGATGGTGTCCGTACCTGCCGCGCTCGACGCCGTACGCAACGGGGAGGCCGCTGCCGCGTTCGTGCCGATCGAGAACTCGGTGGAGGGCGGGGTCACCGCGACCCTCGACGAGCTGGTGTCGGGCGAGCCGCTGATGATCTACCGCGAGGTGCTGCTGCCGATCACGTTCGCGCTGCTGGTGCGGCCCGGCACCAAGCTGTCCGACGTGAAGACGGTGACCGGGCATCCGGTCGCCCAGCCGCAGGTGCGGAACTGGCTGCGGGCCCATCTCCCCGATGCCCTGTGGGAGTCGGCAGCGTCGAACGCGGACGGTGCACGGCTGGTGCAGGAGGGGCGGTTCGACGCCGCCTTCGCGGGGGAGTTCGCGGCGGCCACGTACGGGCTCGAGCCGCTGGTCACCGAGATCCACGACGCCAAGAACGCGGAGACCCGCTTTGTGCTGGTCGGACGGCCCGCGAGGCCGGCCGCACCGACCGGGGCCGACAAGACCTCGGTGGTCATCTGGCAGCGCGACGACCACCCGGGTGCCCTGCTCGAGCTGCTCCAGCAGTTCGCGGTCCGCGGGGTGAACCTGATGCTGTTGCAGTCGCGGCCGACGGGCGCAGGCATCGGGAACTACTGCTTCGCGATCGATGCCGAGGGGCACATCTCGGACCGCAGGGTCGGCGAGGCGCTGATGGGTCTGAAGCGGATCTGCCCGAAGGTGCGGTTCCTCGGGTCGTATCCGCGGGCCGGTGTGTCGCCACCGGTCTCCCGTGGAGAGACGCTTCGCCCGGGGCCGTCGGACGCGGAGTTCGTCGACGCCGCGGAATGGCTGGCGCGCTGCCAGGACGGCCGCGCGTAAGCCTTCCCGTAATCAGGTGGGGTCTCCCCCTTTTCCCGTAACCCAGAGTTTCCTTTGGACGGGTTCCGGGTGCCCCGCCGGGCCGTCGCCGGCTGGTTCCGGTGGTCCCCGGCCCTTGCTCTTCCTACTGTCCGTGACCCCGGACAGAGTTATCCACAGGGCGTCCTCCAGCCTGGGGACAAGTCGATATCGACCGACCGTCATAGTCGACAAATCGCTCTTGTCGCCTCACATGCATCCACAGCGCATCCCGAGGACCTCGCCGCGGCAATCTTCTTGATCAACTCAAGAGATCCAGGAATTCCCACTCGAAAGAGTGCATGAAGCGGGTTTGAAAGAAGTTTCGCCTCAAACTTGATGACCCTTAAACCTGACGGAGGCCCACCCCGGAACGATCTCCTCCATAATCCACAGACACCGGGTACACCCTGTGGATAACTCAGTCAGATGCCCCGCTCCTGTGGACAACCGGAGCTCCAGCGCCCCATACCCGCCGCCTCCGGACCCCAGGCGAGTCAAGCACGCAGCCCGGCTCGCGCCCTTACGAAGTCCGGAATGCCGCTCTTCGACCGATGCCGTTCCGGATTCACCTGCGGCTTCCTCATATCCGGCATTTTCAATCATCTCTCGCAATTAGGGCAAAAGTGACACGCATGCGATATCAACTGGGTGGGGAGGCGGTGGTCCACACCGGTAGCCTGGTGGGGTGATTGACCTTCGCCTGCTCCGTGAGGACCCCGACCGTGTTCGCGCCTCCCAGCGCGCCCGTGGAGAGGACGTCGGCATCGTCGACGCCCTGCTCTCAGCCGATGAGCGGCGCAGGTCGTCCGGCATCCGCTTCGACGAACTCCGTTCCGAGCAGAAGTCGCTCGGCAAGCTCATCCCCAAGGCATCGCCCGACGAGCGCGCCGAGCTGCTGAAGAAGGCCGAGCAGCTGAAGACCGACGTCAAGGCCGCGGAGGCGGAGCAGCACGAGGCCGACGAGGAGACCCGCCGGCTTGCTCTCCAGCTCGGCAATCTGGTTCACCCGGACGTGCCGGTCGGCGGCGAGGAGGACTTCGTCGTCCTGGAGACGCACGGCACGATCCGCGACTTCGCCGCCGAGGGCTTCGAGCCCAAGGACCACCTGGAGCTCGGCGAGGCGCTCGGCGCCATCGACGTCGAGCGCGGCGCGAAGGTCTCGGGCTCGCGCTTCTACTACCTGACCGGTGTCGGCGCCCTGCTGGAGCTCGCGCTGGTCAACGCGGCGATCGCCCAGGCCACCGAGGCCGGCTTCATCCCGATGCTGACCCCGGCGCTGGTCCGCCCGCGCGCCATGGAGGGCACCGGATTCCTCGGCCAGGCCGCGGAGAACGTGTACCACCTGGAGAAGGACGACTTCTATCTGGTGGGCACCTCCGAGGTGCCGCTCGCGGCGTACCACATGGACGAGATCATCGACGCCGGCAAGCTGCCGCTGCGGTACGCGGGCTTCTCCCCCTGCTTCCGGCGTGAGGCCGGCACGTACGGCAAGGACACCCGTGGCATCTTCCGCGTCCACCAGTTCGACAAGGTCGAGATGTTCACCTACGTCGATCCTGACGACGCCGAGAACGAGCACAAGCGTCTCCTGGAGTGGGAGAAGCAGTGGCTGAACGCCCTGGAGCTGCCGTTCCAGGTGATCGACGTGGCCTCCGGCGATCTGGGCTCGTCCGCCTCGCGTAAGTACGACTGCGAGGCGTGGATCCCCACCCAGGGCAAGTACCGCGAGCTGACCTCCGCGTCGAACTGCGACGGCTTCCAGGCCCGTCGGCTGTCGGTGCGCGTGCGGGACGGCAAGCAGGTCAAGCCGCTCGCGACGCTGAACGGCACGCTGTGCGCCGTGCCGCGCACGATCGTGGCGATCCTGGAGAACCACCAGCTCGCGGACGGTTCGGTGCGGGTGCCCGAGATGCTGCGGCCCTACCTCGGCGGCCGTGAGGTCCTGGAGCCGGTCGGCAAGTGAGCTCCAGCCCTCTTCCCTACCGTCTGATAGCCACGGACCTCGACGGGACCTTGCTGCGCTCCGACGGGACGGTTTCCGGGCGTACGCGCGAGGCGCTCGCCGCCGCCACGGCGGCGGGCGCGGCGCATATCGTCGTCACGGGACGGGCCGTGCCCTGGACCCGGCACATACTGGACGATCTGGGCTACCGGGGTCTTGCGGTCTGCGGCCAGGGAGCCCAGGTCTACCACGCGGGTGAACACCGGCTGCTGACCTCCGTGACCATGGACCGGCAGCTCGCCGGGATCGCCGTCGCCAAGCTCGAGGCGGAGGTGGGGCCGCTCGCGCTCGCCGTGAGCCGGGACGGCCTGGACGGCAAGGTGGTGCTCGGGCCCGGCTATGAGTTCCAGGGCTATGAGCTGCCGGTGGTGGCCGCCACCGATCTGGCCGAGCTCTGGTCGGCGCCGCTCACCAAGCTCTATATCCAGCATCCGACGCTCGACGACGACACGCTCACGCGGATCGCCCGTGAGACGGTGGGCGGTCTGGTCGATGTGGTGCTGGCGGGGGCGGGGATCGTCGAGATGCTGCCCCTGGGGCTCACCAAGGCGACCGGGCTTTCACTGGCCGCGCGCCGACTGGGTGTGAAGGCCGCGGGGACGATCGCTTTCGGGGACATGCCCAATGACATCCCGATGCTCGCCTGGTCGGCGCATGGTGTGGCGATGGCCAACGCCCATGACGAACTCAAGGCGGTGGCGCGGGAGATCACCGCGTCGAACGACCACGACGGCATAGCCGTGGTGATCGAGGAGCTGCTGGCCGGCTGAGTTCGCCGCGGGGCTGGATGTGTGTTGCGGAGGATGCGCGGATCGAACGCGCGCGGGGGACGACCCCCGACCTCGGCTCGCTTCTGACCGTAACCAGCGCGAGCCGGTGCCTTACCACTCGGCCAATCCTCCGGGAGGGCGGCCCGCGCTTTCGCGCGCTCGAAGCGGCCGCCCGGGCAGTGTGCGGGCGGCTCTACGGAGTCCGATGAATTACTCCGAAGCCTGCCGCGCGCTGCCCTGTAGGGAGCTCGGCGGACTCGTACTCTCGGTCATCGCCGCGCTCCTCCCCGGTCTCGGTGCATCGTCACGTTCCACATCGCACTTCTGTGCGATGCCTCAACCACTCTGTCGCGGGGGGCAGTTCGACGCCACCGAATTACGCCGAGGCCCCCGGAATCGGAGGATTCCGGGGGCCTCGGCGCATATCGCTCGTGTCACTCGTCTCCGGCCAGGGTCAGCGTGCGCAGCTTCTGCCCCGCGTACACCGTCGCCAGCAGCGTCACACCCACCAGCAGCGACACGGCCACGGGCATCCCCACGTCCGAGGCGATCATCCCCTCGGGGCCGATCCTCTCGGCGAGGGCCAGTGACCACTGCTGGACACTGAGCGTCTTGGCACCCGACACGAGACTGCCGAACAGCGTCTCCCACACCAGGGCGTAGACGAGTCCGATCACCACGGCATGCCGGCTGAGCGTGCCGAGGAGCAGGAAGAGCGCGCTGTACGCGATCGAGGCGACCAGGGCCGCGACCGTGTACGCCGTCGCGATCTGCTGTCCGTTGCCGTTCAGGATGAGGCCCGCCAGCAGCGTGGGGATGGCGGAGAAGGCCATCGTCACGGCGATCGCCACGATCAGCTTGGTCGTGATGATCGTCGGGCGTTTCACGGGCTTGGCGAGCAGATAGACGATCGAACCGTCGTCGATCTCCGGCCCGATCGCGCCCGTCCCTGCGATCACACCGATCAGCGGCACCATCGTGGCGATGGCGAAACCGCCCAGGACATCGGAGGCGATCTGGTCGTCCACTCCGTTGAACGCCCTGACCGTGACGGCGATCAGCAGCAGCAGTCCGGGCAGTACGAAGAGGACCGCGGCTCGGCGGCGGCCGAGGAGGGCCCGGTAGGTGAGCCGGGCGACGGTGGGGTTGTACATGTCGATGGCTCCTTTCAGGCCGCTACGAGGTACGAGAAGACCGATTCGAGTGACTCGTCCGACGGCGAGACCGTGAGCAGCCGGATCGAGTGCTCGCGGGCGACCCGCGGCAGGAGTTCGGTGAACCTGCCGAAGTCGACCGCCTGGATCCGCAACGCGCCTTCGCGCAGATCCACTTCGATGCCCGCGGTCGACGGGTCGGCGATCAGCGCGGCGGCGAGCGCCCGGTCGTCGCTGGAGCGGACCAGATAGCGGTGCGGCCGGTCCGTCATCAGGCGCCGGATCTTGCGGAAGTCGCCGCTCGCGGCATGCCGTCCGGCCACGACGACCTCGATGTGCGAGGCGAGTTGTTCCACCTCCTCCAGGATGTGCGAGGAGAACAGGACCGTACGACCCTCGGCGCCCATCCGCCGCAGCAGGTCCATCAGCTGCATCCGCTGGCGCGGGTCCATGCCGTTGAACGGCTCGTCGAGGAGCAGCACGCTGGGCTGGTGCACCAGGGCGGAGGCCATCTTGACCCGCTGGCGCATGCCCTTGCTGTAGGTCGCGATCTTGCGGTCCTGCGCGTACTCCATCTCGACCGTCGCCAGCGCCTGCTGGGCCTCCTTGGCTCCGAGGCCGTGCAACTCGGCGTTGGCGACGACGAATTCCTGACCGGTGAGGAAGTCGTACATGGCCTCGCGCTCGGGCACGACGCCGATCTGCCGGTAGACCGTCTCATTGCGCCAGATCGGCTGCCCGTCGAGGGTGACGGTGCCCGTGGAGGGGGCGAGGAAACCACCCATCATGTTGATGAGCGTGGACTTGCCCGCGCCGTTGGGGCCGAGGAGTCCGGTGACACCCGGACCGATCTCCATGGTCACGTCGTTGACGGCGACGACGTTGCCGAACCAGCGAGAGGTGTGGTCGATGGAGAGAGTACTCATGGGCGCAGCCCATTCCTTAGAGGGGTGGTGGCGGGCGACGGGAGGGCACTCACAGCCCGACCTTTCGGTAGCGGCGCATCATTACGGCGTAGGAACCGAGGATCAGCGCGAGGACGACCAGCAGATAGACCGCACCGGCACCGGTGCCGGGCCCCTGACCGCTGGGGAAGGCGGTGGTCGCACCGAGGAAGGCGGTCTGCACTCCGTCGATGAGCGTGATGGGCGAGAACAGCCCCAGCCACTGCACCGCGTCGGTGGATCCGGTCTCGCCTGCGATGACCTGGACCGTGGACACCGCGCCGTAGGAGAGGGTCAGGGTGGCGATGACGGCGGCGACGCCGAAGCCGCGGCGGGGTGTGAGGGCCGCCATGACGAGACCCAGACCGCCGAACAGCAGCGACAGCAGGGCCACGGACACCAGACCCTGGGCCAGTCCCTTGGTCTGGTCGGCGAAGTCCATCTTCGCGAGCAGCGACCCGATGTAGAGGATCAGCAGCGGCACACCGGTGAGGACGAACAGCGCCGATGCCATGGCACCGTACTTGGCGAGCACGTAGTCCACGCGCTCGATCGGCCGCGAGAAGTAGAGCGGCACCGTCTTGAACCGCAGGTCGCGGGAGACGGACTGCGGCGCTTGCGCGGCCAGGAAGAGGCCGATGACGGCCTGCATGGTGATCGCGTAGCGCGTGTAGTCGAGCGGTAGATCCGTCATCTTGGTGGCGACCGCGACAGCGACGATGATCGCCGCGGGTACGCACATCACGGCGAAGAGGATCATCGGTAGCACTTTGGACTTGGCGCTGCGGCCGAGTCCGTACGCGCCGCGCAGCGACTGCGAGTAGAGCGAGCGGCGGGCGTAGGCGCGGCCCAGCCGGGCGCCGTCGTAGTTGCGGTAGCCGATGTTGTGGATGCGTGTCGTGTCGCGACGGTCGTCCGCGGTGCGGGGTGTCGGGGTGCTCATCGCGCCGGGACCTCCATGGGCTGGGCCGCTGCCTGCGGGCGGAAGACCTCCGCGATGTGGTGGCGGCGCTGTTCCATCCGTACGAGTCCGAGGCCGAGTGCGGCGACGGTGTCGCGGACGATGTCGTAGGTCTCCTCGCCTGTCGCTTCCAGCAGGAGGATGTGGCCGGCGCCCGGCAGGCCCTCCTCGACCCCGGCGTGCAGGGTGATCCCGGCGGCCGTCAGGGCCTTGCGGAGCGCCGCCGCCCCGTCGGGGTGGGCGTCGCTGTCCGTGACCTCGACCGCGAGGGTGGTCGTGGACTGGGTGAAGTCGCTGGTGGAGCTGGAGCGCAGCAGGGCGCCGCCGTCCACGACCACCACGTGGTCGCAGGTGCGCTCGAGCTCGCCCAGCAGATGTGAGGTCACCAGCACGGAGATGCCGAAGTCGGTGTGGACACGGCGGATCAGGCCGAGCATCTCGTCACGGCCGACCGGGTCCAGGCCGTTGGTCGGCTCGTCGAGCAGCACGAGCTGGGGATCGTGAACCAGCGCCTGGGCGAGCTTGACCCGCTGCTTCATGCCCGTCGAGTAGCCGCCGATCGGGCGGTAGCGCTCCTCGTAGAGGCCGACATGGCGCAGGGTGTCGGCGGTGCGCTCACGGGCGGCGGTCGGCGGGAGTCCGGACATGCGCGCCATATGGACGACGAACTCCGTGGCGGAGACGTCAGGCGGCAGGCAGTCGTGCTCGGGCATGTAGCCCACGCGCTCACGAATGGCGGCGCCCGAGGTGGCGACGTCCAGGCCGAGCACCTCTGCGCGGCCTTCCGTGGCGGGGGACAGACCCAGCAGGATCTTGATCAGTGTGGACTTGCCGGCCCCGTTGGCACCCACAAGTCCGGTCACACCGGGCCCGATGTCCAGGGAGAGCCGGTCAAGCGCGGTCACCCGGGGGAACCGCTTGCTCAGGCTTTCGGTCACGATCACAGTCACGCTTCGACGGTAGTGGCGCAGCCCACAGCCCGCGTCAGCCCTGACGGTTGTTCCGCATCAGACTCGAGGCGTACGGACCCGTAGGGGCCCGGCGCCGAAGGAGGAGACGAAACGCAGATGAAGGCAGACGAACGCTGACGACCGGGGACGACCGGGGACGTCGCCCGGGGCCACCCTGGAAGTTGTCCACAGGCTTGCGCACCGCCCTTGACGCAGTCGCCGGGCATTGTCACATTCATCACTGTCACATTGCGGATACGCAGCGCATGCGACGCGGGACGGATCGTCGAGGGGCGGGGTGAGCATGAGCCTTGAGGGCGCGCGCGAACGACGGGTACGGACGGGCGGGATCGAGCTGTGCGTCGCCGAGCTGGGCGACGAGACCCGGCCGACGGTGGTGCTGGTGCACGGCTATCCGGACAGCAAGGAGGTGTGGTCCGAGGTCGCGTCCCGGCTGTCCGCGAGCTTCCATGTGGTGCTGTACGACGTCCGGGGGCACGGCGGCTCGACGGCCCCGCTGCCGCTGCGCGGCGGCTTCACCCTGGAGAAGCTGACGGACGACTTCCTGGCGGTCGCGGACGCGGTCAGCCCCGACCGCCCGGTGCACCTGGTCGGTCACGACTGGGGGTCCGTCCAGGGCTGGGAGTTCGTCACGGTCGAGCGGACCAGGGGCCGGGTCGCCTCGTTCACCTCGATGTCCGGACCGTCGCTCGACCACTTCGGGCACTGGATCAAGCAGCGCCTCAACCGGCCGACTCCGCGCCGGGTGGGCCAGGTACTCGGCCAGGGGGCGAAGTCCTGGTACGTGTACGCGCTGCACACACCCGCGCTGCCCGAGCTGGCATGGCGCGGCCCGCTCGGCAGGCGGTGGCCGAAGATCCTCCAGCGGATGGAGAAGGTACCCGGCGGGGACTACCCCACGGCGTCACTGCCGTCCGATGCCGCACACGGCGCCTGGCTCTACCGTGACAACGTGCGCGCCCGGCTGCGCCGCCCACGCCCGGACGCGCATGCGCATGTACCGGTGCAGCTGATCACCCCGACCGGGGACGCCTACCTGTCGGAGCGGCTCTACGACGACCTCGGGCAGTGGGCGCCCCGGCTGGTGCGCCACACCCTGCCCGCGAAGCACTGGGTGCCCCGCACACGGCCGGACCAACTGGCCGTCTGGATCACGGACTTCGTCAACGCCCGGGATGCGGACACGGAATCCGCACGTCCGGCAGCGATCCGGAGCCGTTCCCTCTCCCAGGCGAAGCAGCGCCGGCACCGCACGTCCGCCGAGCGCTTCGGTGGACGGCTGGTGCTGGTGACGGGCGCGGCGAGCGGGATCGGACGGGCCACCGCGCTGGCCTTCGCCGAGGCAGGGGCGAGGGTCGTCGCCGTCGACGTGGATGCCGCAGGAGCCGGCAGGACCGCCGCCAAGGCCCGGCAGCTCGGCTCCCCGGAGGCCTGGGGAGAGCCGGCGGACGTCGGTGACGAGCAGGCGATGGAGAAGCTCGCCGGGAGGGTCGCAGCCGACTACGGCATGGTCGATGTGCTGGTCAACAACGCGGGGATCGGGCTCGCGGGCTCGTTCTTCGACACCACGGACGAGGACTGGCGCAGGATGCTGGACGTCAATCTGTGGGGTGTGATCCACGGCTGCCGGATCTTCGGCAGGCAGATGGTGGAGCGGGGCCAGGGAGGCCATATCGTCAACATCGCTTCGGCCGCGGCGTTTCAGCCGTCGAGGACGCTTTCCGCGTATGCCACGTCCAAGGCCGGCGTCCTGATGCTCAGCGAGTGCCTGCGGGCGGAGCTGGCGGGCCAGGACATCGGAGTCTCGGCGATCTGCCCGGGCATCGTGAACACGAACATCACGGCCACCACGCGCTTTGCGGGGGTGTCGGACGAGGAGCAGCGACGCCGGCGGCAGAAGTCGTCACGGCTGTACGAGCGGCGCAACTACCCTCCGGAGAAGGTCGCCGACGCGGTGCTGCGCGCGGTGGTGCGGAACGAGGCGGTCGTGCCCGTGACCCCGGAGGCCCGCGGCGCCCGCTTCCTGTCCCGCGTCGCTCCCGGGACGCTGCGTGCGATGGCCCGCTGGGAGCCACGGCTGTGAGCATGTCCGGGCAGCAGTCGGCCGGTTACCGGGCCGAGTACCGCATCGAGGACCTGGCGCACCACAGCGGTGCCACGGTCCGGACGATCCGCGCCTACCAGGACCGGGGGCTGCTTCCCAAGCCGGAGCGGCGCGGGCGGTCAAATGTGTACGGAGACGCGCATCTGGCCCGGCTGCGGCAGATAGCCGAGCTCCTTGACCGGGGCTACACGCTGGCCTCGATCAAGGAGTTGCTGGAGGCATGGGACACGGGCCGAGGGCTCAGCGGAGTGCTGGGGCTGGTCGCCGAGGTCCAGGGGCCGTGGACCGACGAGGTCGCCGACCGCATCAGCCGCGCCCAACTCGCCGAGAAGTTTCCGGCGGTACCGGGCGACGCGGCCATCGCCGAGGCGCTGGAGCTCGGTGTCCTGGAGCGTATCCCCGACAGGGACGACGAGTTTCTGGTGCCGAGTCCCCAGGAGCTTTCCGTGGCCGTCGAGTTGCACGCGGCGGGTGTGCCGCTCGCCGCGATAGCCGTTCACCTACGGGAACTTCGCGGCCATATGGAACATATCGCGTCCCGCTTCATGGAGTTCACGACCGAGCACGTCTTCGCCCCCAGCCTGGGCCATCGTCCGCCGACAGACGCGGATGCCGCCGAAGCGGCAGCATTGGTGCGGCGGCTGAGACCACTGGCACAACAGACCGTGGACGCCGAACTCGCCCGGGCCATGCACATGTTCGCCACCCGGGAGCTCGATCACCACCTGAGGGCGGACAGCTCGCCGGAGCGCGAGGAGGAGACGCGCTCGGTACTGCTGCCTGCCGCCACGGTTCATGCCGTGGAACGGCTCGTTGGGGCGGAGAGCACGTCCGTGTTCATCGCCTCTGCGGTCGAACGCGAGGTGCACGCGCGGACATTGGAGACACTTGCGCCAACACGTCGCATATCGGGTGATATTGATCAAACAACATGAACCCAGCGCGGGTTGTCCACAGAGACGTCAATTCTCCTTGTGGATAACGGACTTGGCTGTGGAACAAACATGTGGATCGCTATCGTCCGGATGAAATCCCATGGCGGTGAATCGACTGCCCGGGCACGCTGACGGGATGGACGAAATGGACGAGAGACGCACCGTGAAGGTGTCGAAGTACCTCGCGAAGCATCTGCGGCACCAGCCCGAGCGGATCGGCATCACCCTCGACGCGAACGGCTGGGTCGCGATCGACGAGCTGATCCGCGCAGCCGCCGCTCACGGCTTCACTTTCACCCGGGACGAGCTGGATCATGTCGTCGCCGTCAACGACAAGCGGCGCTACACGATCGACGGCGACCGGATCAGGGCCAGCCAGGGCCACACCGTCGAGGTCGACCTGGAACTGCCGGCCGCCGAACCGCCCCCGTACCTCTACCACGGCACCGTGGCCCGCCATCTGACCGCGATCCGCAAAGAGGGCCTGCGCCCCATGGCGCGTCACCATGTGCACCTGTCACCCGACCGCGAGACCGCCACCCGGGTCGGCGCCCGCCGCGGCCGCCCGGTCGTGCTCAGCGTGGACGCGGGCGCCATGCACCGGGCCGGTCATGTGTTCCGCGTCAGTGCCAACGGCGTCTGGCTCGCGGACGCGGTGCCACCGGAATTCCTGCGCTTTCCCGGCTGACCGGTCACTGGCCGGGCCCACGCGCCACGGCTCGCGGCTCGCGGCTCGCGGCTCGCGGCTCGCGGCTCGCGGTTCAGCCGAGCTGGGCGACTGCCTCGGTGGCGATCTTCTCGAAGACGGCCTGGTCCGCGGCGAAGTACGAATCAGCAATGGGCCAGTGGATCGCGATCTCGTTGAAGCCCAGCTCCTGGTGGCGCCCCGCGAAGTCCACGAAGGCGTCCAGGGACTCCAGGGGACGGCCCCGGTCCGGGGTGAAGCCGGTGAGCAGGATCTTGTCGAGCTCTGCCACGCCCCGTCCGATGCCCTCGCAGGCCTCGGCGAGCTTCCGTGCCTGGCCGCGGATCGCCGCCACCGACTGCTCCGGGGTGCCCTCCTCGTACAGCTTCGGGTCGCCCGTCGTCACCCACGCCTGCCCGTACCGGGCGGCCAGCTTCAAACCGCGCGGGCCGGTGGCCGCCACGGCGAAGGGAAGCCGGGGGCGCTGGACGCAGCCGGGGATGTTGCGGGCCTCGACTGCGGCGTAGTGGGTGCCCTGCGCGCTGACGGCGTCCTCGGTGAGCAGCCGGTCGAGCAGCGGCACGAACTCGGCGAACCGGTCCGCCCGCTCCTTCGGCGTCCATGGCTCCTGCCCCAGCGCCGTGGCGTCGAAGCCGTTGCCGCCCGCCCCGATGCCGAGAGTGATCCGGCCGTCCGAGACATCGTCCAGGGAGATCAGTTCCTTGGCGAGCGTGACCGGGTGCCGGAAGTTGGGCGACGTCACGAGAGTACCCAATCGCATACTCTGCGTAGCCGTTGCTGCTGCGGTCAACGTGGGTATGGCCCCGAACCACGGACCGTCCCGGAAGGACCGCCATGAGAGGTGGTCGTACGTGTACGCGGCGTGGAACCCGAGGTCTTCGGCCCGCCGCCAGATCTTCTGTCCTTCGACCCACCGGTGGATGGGGAGGATCACCGTGCTCAGACGCATGACCCCGACGATACGCGGGCTTCCCGCTGCCACGGATTTGCCGACTGCGCCGACGCAAGCCCTGGCACTACGAGAACGAGCCCCGTCCGGGCGTCTCCGTCATCGGCGACCGCCTCAGCAGGCTCGCCGCCGGCCGCCGGTAGTCGCCGCGGAGCGCCAGCGAGTTAATAGGCCATGTAATACACTTCCCTTATGGACACGCCCCGCCCCGGCAAGACCCGAGTCACCAGCGTCTCCCTGCGTGCCGAGACCCTGGAGGCGATCCGCGCACGCGCCGGCAAGCAAGGCGTCTCCTCCTATATCGAGGAGGCCGTACAGCGGCAGCTCCAGCGCGAAGCCATCGACGAGTACATCGCCGCCGCTGAATCGGAGCACGGCCCTGTCGACCCTGCCGAGGTGTCGGACAAGGCCGAGCGCATCCGCGCCCACCACGCTGCCCACCGCGGGGAGTCCGCTCCAGCGGACGCCGCATGAGCGGGACTCTCGTTCTCGACAGCGAGGCCCTCTCCAAGCTCTCCCGTCGGCACCGCGACATGACCGTATGGCTGGACGTCGCCCGCAGACTGGACCTGCTCGTCGTGACGAGCGCCGCCACGCTGGTGGAGGCACGCGACCCGAAGGTGCCGCAGGCGGCGTTCGACCATGCCGTTTCCCTGGCCAAGGTGCGCCCCGTCACGGAGGAGATCGCACGTGCGGCAAGCAGACTACTCGCCGCCGAAAGCCTGCACGGTCACAAGTACGCCATCGATGCGATGCTCGCGGCCACGGCTCACGTGGAGCACGGCGACGTCACTGTCATCACGAGCGACACGGATGACCTGCGCCGGCTGTGCCCCGCTCGCATCGCCGTCGAGCCCGTCTGAGCGCCCGCGTCGGCCCTTCCTGAGACCTTGCCGTGTTTCCGCAGGTCAGCGTGTGATGGGTGAACGACGCTTGACCGAGGTCACGAGCGTGCCCAGGCGCAGCCGGTCGGTGGCCGTCGCGGCAGCGGTGAGCGTGGGCAGAGCGCCGAACCACGGTCCGTCCCGGAAGCTGCGCCAGGACAGGTGGTCGTAGGTGTAGACGGCGTGGAAACCGAGCTCTTCCGCCCGCTGCCACTTCCCGCGGCTCCCTCACGCCAGCGGTAGACGGGGAGGATCACGGTGCTCAGACGCAGGCTCATGGACCCGAGAGCCTACGTCGCCCCCGCACATGCCCGTGCACACGCTCGAGAGCCCGTGACCAGGTCGAACACGCTGCGTCCCGGGGCGCCTACTCATATGTGCACCCTCCCGCACGCACGTGCGGTGAGTGCGGGAGAATGCCAGCGTGACCTCAGCTAACGATCCCCTGCCGCTTCCCCCCGCCGTCCGGCTGATCGCCACCGACCTCGACGGCACCCTGCTGCGGGACGACAAGTCCGTTTCGGACCGCACCGTCGCCGCGCTCGCCGCCGCTGAGGAGGCGGGGATCGAGGTCTTCTTCGTCACCGGCCGCCCGGCCCGGTGGATGGGTGTCGTCAGCGACCATGTCCATGGTCATGGCCTGGCGATCTGCGCCAACGGCGCCGCGGTCGTCGATCTGCACGCGGGCAAGCTGGTCCAGGCACGGCCGCTCGAGCGGACGACCGCGCTCGACGTGGTCAGGACGCTCCGTGACGCTGCCCCCGGCACCACCTTCGCGGTCGAGCTGAGCACCGGGATCCACTACGAGCCGGACTACCCGCCTTTCCATCTCGACCCCGGCGCCACCACCGCCACCGCCGAGAAGCTGCTCGGCGCCGAAGGTCCGGACTCCGCCGCCCCCGTGCTCAAACTGCTGGCCCAGCATCCCGAGCTGACTCCGGACGGTTTCCTCGCCCTGGCGAGGACCGCCGCAGGAGACTTCGCCTCCTTCACCCGCTCCAGCCCGACCGCTCTGCTGGAGATCAGCGGCAGGGGCGTCTCCAAGGCGTCCACACTCGCGCTCTGCTGCGCCGAGCGCGGGATCTCGTCGGACCAGGTCGTGGCCTTCGGGGACATGCCCAACGATGTGGAGATGCTGTCCTGGGCGGGCTGCTCGTACGCGATGGGCAACGCTCACCCCGAGGTCGTGGCCGCCGCCTCCGGGCGCACCGTCGCCAACAACGAGGACGGGGTCGCGGTCGTCATCGAGGAGATCCTCGCCTCGCTGAAGGCTGTCCCGTAATCCAGTGGCCATGAGGCCGTACCGGCGAGGCTCGGGGCCTGCTTCGCGGGCCCGAGGGGGTCGCCCGGACAGGGCCTCATTCAGACGAACACGCCGCGGTCCGCCAGCCAGCCCACCGGGTCGACCCCCGAACCCAGATAGGGCGTGACCCGCGTCTCGAAGTGCAGATGCGGCCCGGTCGAGTTGCCGGTGGTCCCCGACTGGGCGATCCACTGCCCGGCGCGCACCCACTCCCCCTGGTCGACGGTGACCGCGGCGAGATGCGCGTACTGCGTGTACCAGCCGTCCTCGTGCTGGATGACGACTTCGATCCCGAAGCCCCCGCCGCAGGACACGGAGACCACCCGGCCGTCGCCGGCGGCCCGCACCGGCGTGCCGATGCTGACGGCGAAGTCCTGGCCGGTGTGGCGCTTCGCCCAGCGCTCACCCGCCTTGTCGAAACCGGCCGAGAGCGTGTAGTTCTGCACCGGCGCCACCCACTGGGGGCCATCCGGCGGCTCCGGCTGGTCCAGGCGCACCGCTCCCGCGCACTGGCCGGCGGCGGCGCTGCGGTTGGCCTTGTCCTGGAGCATCCACTGCGCCGCCTGGAGTTTGGTCTCGATCTCCTTCTTGATCTCGGCCAGCCGCGCGGCCTGCGCCTCGAGTTCGAGCAGCGCCTCCTGCGCCTTCTGCTCGGCTTCGGCGCTGCGGCGCTCGGCCTGCTTGGCATCGTCCAGCAGCCGGTTCACGGTCAGCTGCATCCGCCAGGCCAACTGCCATCCGCGGACCATCTCATCGGGGTCGTCGGCGAGCAGCAGTTTCGCCGCCACGGCGAGGGATCCGCCGCTGCGATACTGGGCGCGGGCGACCGCCCCGATCCGGCCGTGGAGCCGCTCGAGTTCACGGCGCGCCTGCCACAACCGCTCCTCGAGCTCCTCGGTGTGGGCCCGCTCGGCATCGGCGGCGCGCCTGCCCTGCTCGTACGACGCGGCCGCCTCTGACGCTTCCTCATACAGCCGCGCCACCTGGGCGCTGACGGTGGGTCCGTCGCTGGCGGCGGCCGGCGGCGCGGGCAGGAGGAGCACCAGGCATGCCAGCGCCACGAGCAGCATCCGGCAACGGTCGTGGTGGTGGTGGCCCATTCACGGATCGTCACACCACATTTGTCTGATGTGCGGCATTTCCTTGGTGTCGTACCATCAACCGGCCCATTCAGCGGTGTGCCGGGTCAAGCCACTCAGCGGTGCGGAACGCCGACCGGCTCGGCGGCGTGCTCGCGTTCCAGCATTCGCCGCAGCGGCCCGTCCACCGTGGCCAGTTCGGCGTACGGCCCGCGCTGAACGGTCCTGCCCTCGTCCAGCACCATGACCTCGTCGACAGCGTCGAGACCGCGGAGCCGGTGGGTGATCAGCACCGTGGTGCGCCCCTGTGTCGCCGCCAGCAGATCGGCCGTGAGAGCGTCCGCCGTCGCCAGGTCCAGATGCTCGGCCGGTTCGTCGAGGAGCAGTACGGGGAAGTCGGCGAGCAGCGCACGGGCGAGGGCGAGGCGCTGGCGCTGCCCCCCCGAGAGCCGGGCACCGTGCTCGCCGACCAGTGTGTCCAGTCCGTCGGGCAGGCCGTCCACCCACTCCAGGAGCCGTGCCCCGGCGAGTGCCGTGCGCAGTCCTGCCTCGGACGCGTCGGTGCGGGCGAGCCGGAGGTTCTCCCGGATGGTGCTGTCGAAGATATGGGCGTCCTGCGCGCAGAGTCCGACGAAACGGCGGATCGTGTCCCCGTCCAGTGCGGTCGCATCCGTCCCGCCAAGGGTGTAGCTGCCTTCTCGCGCGTCAAGGAAGCGCAGCAGCACCTGGGCGAGTGTCGTCTTGCCCGAGCCGGATGCGCCGACGACGGCGACCCGTCTGCCCTCGGTGAGGCTCAGGTCGAAACCGCTGAGGGCGTCACCCTCCTGACCCGCGTGGCGGGCCGCGAGCCCGCGGAGATGGAGCGGGAAGGCGGAGGAGGGCGCAGGCGCCGCGTCCCCCGGCTCATGCACGGGCACCGGGGCATCGAGCACTTCGAAGACCCGCTCCGCGCTCCGCAGCACCCGCTGGCGGTACCGCACGGCGAGCGGCAGACCGGTGACCGCCTCGAACGCGGCGAGTGGGGTCAGTACGACCACGGCGAGCTCCACGCCCTCGATGCGACCCGAGTGCACGGCCATCACGCCCGCATACGCGGCGAGTACCACGGTCAGCCCGCCGGCCAGGGCGGAGAGAGCGCCGCCGAGTGCTCCCGCTGACGCGGTGCGCGAGGCGATCCGGGTAAGCCGGGCATCGGCCTCGCGTACCGCGTCCACCCTGCTGCCGAGTGCCCCGGTCACGCTCAGCTCGGCGGTACCGCGCAGCAGATCCACGATCCGGGCCGCGAGAACACCGCGCGCCGGGGCCATGGAGTGTTCGGCCCGCCGCGCCCACGCACCACTGACCATCGGCACCGCGACTCCGGCGATCAGAAGCCCCCCGGCCAGTACGGCCCCGGCCTCGGGCAGCAGCCAGGCCGTGAAACCAGCTGACAGGGCGCCCACGATGACGGCCGTCCCCACCGGCAGCAGCCAGCGAAGCCAGTAGTCCTGGAGCGCGTCCACATCGGCGACGAGCCGGGACAGCACATCACCGCGCCGGGTGTCGCGCAGCCCGGCCGGGCTGATGCGCTCGAGTCGCCGGTACACGGTGACCCTCAGCTCGGCGAGCATCGACAGCACGGCGTCATGGGACACCAGCCGCTCGGCGTACCGGAACACGGCGCGACCGATCCCGAAGGCACGCGTCGCCGTCACCGCAACCATCAGGTAGAGCACCGGCGGCTGTTCGGACGCCCTGGAGATCAGCCATCCGGACACCGCCATCAGGCCCACGGCGGACCCGAGCGCCAGACTCCCGAGCAGCAGCGCCAGTACGAGTCGCCCGCGCAGCCCTCCGGCCATCACACGCACCCGCCCCAGCACGCCGCCCGGGGTTCCCGGGGGCAGCCCGTGGTCCGCCTCGGCCGGTGATCCCAGTGATCCCGATCCCCATGAGCCCGAGGCCGATGAGCCCGAGGCGCCCGATGAGTCGTCAGACGGCATCGAGGTGTCGGCCTTCGGGCCCGCCACCAAGCCGTGCGTCCCTTGGCCGACGCGCGCACCAACGCCTTCCGCCGGCTCCCCCGGAAGCAGCTCCACCACCCGGTCGGCCACCGCCAGCAGGGCGGGACGGTGCACGACCAGCAGCACGGTCCGCCCCTGCGCCAGCCGCCTCACCGCGTCCACGACACCCGCCTCGGTCTCACCGTCCAGCGCGGCGGTCGGCTCGTCGAGCAGCAGCAACGGCCGGTCGGCCAGGAAGGCCCGGGCCAGCGCGAGCCGCTGCCGCTGCCCCGCGGACAAGCCCGCACCGTCCTCACCGAGCACGCTCTCCACACCGCCCGGCAGCCGGGCCACGAAGTCCTCGGCCCCGGCGTCCCGCAGCGCTGTGGCCACCTCCGCGTCGGTCGCGTCCGGCCGGGAGAGCCGTACGTTCTCCGCGAGGGTTCCGGCGAAGAGATACGGACGCTGCGGCACCCAGGCGATGCGCTCCCGCCATGCGTCGGGGTCGACGTCGGCCAGGTCCACCGCCGCGGCATCAGCGGCACTGATCCGAACCGCGCCCGCGTCCGGGCGGACGAACCCCAGCACCACATCCAGCAGAGTCGACTTGCCTGCCCCACTCGGCCCGACCAGGGCGACGGTCTCACCGTCCCGTACGGTCAGCGAGGCACTCTCCAGCGCGGGCGCCGGGCGGCCCTCGTGCCGCACGGTCACCGAGTCAAGCTCCAGCCGGATCCCGCCAGGGCCCGGCGCCGCACCCGTGCCCCTCGCGGGGGCGGGGGCCTCCAGCACTTCGAAGATCTCCTCCGCTGCCGACAGCCCCTCCGCCACCGCGTGGTACTGCGCCCCGACCTGCCGGATGGGCAGATACGCCTCGGGCGCGAGGATCAGCACCACCAGACCGGTGTAGAGGTCGAGATCGCCGTGGACGAGCCGCATACCGACACCCACGGCCACCAGTGCCACTGACAGCGTCGACAGCAGCTCCAGCGCGAAGGACGACAGGAACGCGATACGCAGCGTCCGCAGCGTCGCCCGCCGGTACTCGCCCGTGATCGTCCGGATCGACTCGGCCTGCGCCTTCGCCCGCCCGAACACCTTCAGCGTCGGCAGCCCCGCGACCACATCCAGGAAGTGCCCGGACAGCCGGGACAGCAGCGCCCACTGACGCGTCATCCGCGACTCGGTGGCCCAGCCGATCAGCACCATGAACACGGGGATCAGCGGCAGCGTCCCCGCGATGATCGCCGCCGACACCCAGTCCTCGGTGACGATCCGCGCCAGCACCGCCACGGGCACGACCACCGCGAGACCCAGTTGCGGCAGATAGCGCGCGAAGTAGTCATCGAGTGCGTCGACTCCGCGCGTGGCCAGGGCGACAAGCGAGCCCGTGCGCTGCCGGCTCAGCCAGCCCGGGCCCAGCCCAGCCGCCCGCTCCAGCAACCGCATCCGCAGTTCGCTCTTGACCGCCGCACTCGCCCGGTGCGCCGCCAGCTCCGTCAGCCAGCTCACCAGCGCCCGTCCGGCCGCGACTGCGGCCAGCAAGGCCAGCTGCGTCCCCAGCCCGGAGACAGCCAGCCCCTTCTGGAACGCCCCCACCACCACTTCGGCGATGAGCATCGCCTGGGCCACGACCAGCGCCGCCCCGATCGCGCCGAGCACCACCACCGCCACCATGAAGCGGCGGGTGGCGTGGGCGTACCGGAGCAGACGCGGGTCGACGGGTTTCACGTGAAACATCCCTCGCTTGTGGTGAGCTGAGCCGGTGCGGACCAGTGCGGGTCAGTGCACGTCAGTGCGGATCTGCGATGTGCTGCGTGCCGATCCGCTTCCGGAACACCCAGTACGTCCAGCCCTGGTAGAGCATCACCAGCGGGGTGGCGATCGCCGCACACCACGTCATGATCTTCAGGGTGTAGGGGCTCGACGAGGCATTGGTCACCGTCAGGCTCCATGCCGCGTTGAGCGATGAGGGCATCACGTTCGGGAAGAGCGTCAGGAACAGCATCGCCACCGCGGCCGTGATGGTGACGCCCGACAGCGCGAACGACCATCCCTCACGGCCCATCCGGATCGCCCCGACCGCACCGAGCAGCGCGAGCACGGCCACGATCATCGCGACCAGGCTGGCGCCACCGCCCTTCTCCGCCTGCGTCCAGCTCAGGAACCCGAGGGCCAGTACTGCCGTGACCACCCCGAGCTTCAGCGCAAGACCCCGCGCCCGCCCCCGGATGTCCCCCACGGTCTTGAGCGCGGCGAACACCGCTCCGTGGAAGGTGAACAAGGACAGCGTGACCAGACCGCCGAGCAGGGCATACGGGTTCATCAGATCACCGAGGGTGCCGACGTACTCCATATCCGCGTCGATCTTCACTCCGCGCACGATGTTGCCGAAGGCCACGCCCCACAGCACGGCAGGCAGCAGCGAGGTCCAGAAGATGGCGTGCTCCCAGTTGCGCTGCCAGCGCTCCTCCGGTCGCTTCACCCGGTACTCGAAGGCGACACCCCGCACGATCAGGGACACCAGGATGACCAGCAGCGGCAGATAGAAGCCCGAGAAGAGCGTGGCGTACCAGTCGGGGAAAGCGGCGAACGTGGCGCCGCCGGCCGCCAGCAGCCACACCTCGTTCCCGTCCCAGACAGGTCCGATCGTGTTGATGAGGACGCGCTTCTCGGCCCGGTTGCGGGCGAGTAGCTTCGTCAGGATGCCGACCCCGAAGTCAAAGCCCTCGAGGAAGAAGTAGCCGGTCCACAGCACGGCGATGACGACGAACCAGACGTCGTGGAGTTCCATACCTCAGCTCCCAGTTCCAGTCTCAGTCGCGGGCTCAGTACGAGAAGGCCATCGGCCGGTCGGGGTCGCGGTCATGGCCGCCGATCTTGGTGGGGGGATTGAGGTCCGCCTCGGTGAGCTCGGGGGGACCCGCCTTGACGTACTTCACCAGCAGCCTGACCTCGATCACGGCCAGCACCGCGTACAGCGCCGTGAAGACGATCATCGAGGTGAGCACCTCCGCCTGCGAGACACCGGGGGAGACCGCGTCACTGGTGCGCAGCACGCCGTACACCACCCAGGGCTGGCGCCCCATCTCCGTGAAGATCCATCCCCAGGAGTTGGCGATCAGCGGGAAGCCGAGGGTCCAGACCGCCGCGAGCCAGTAGAGCCCGCTGAGCTTCGCGCCGAGCGGCTTCCTGAAGAGCACCAGATGCGGCACCTCGTCGTCACCCACCCTCAGCGCGGCCGGGAGCAGGAACTTCTTGCGGGTCAGCCAGAGTCCGGCGAGGCCGAGGGTGAGCGACGCCATGCCGAAGCCGATCATCCAGCGGAATCCCCAGTAGGTGACGGGGATGTTGGGCCGGTAGTCGCCGGGTCCGTACTTCTCCTGCTCGGCCTTGTTGGTGTCGTTGATCCCCGGTACGTACGAGGTGAAGTCGTCGTTGGCCAGGAAGGACAGCAGGCCGGGGATCTCGATCGCGACCTTGTTGTGGCCCTTGTCCACATCGCCGTACGCAAACACGGAGAAGGGCGCCGGCTTCTCCCCGTCCCACAGCGCTTCCGCCGCGGCCATCTTCATCGGCTGCTGCTTGAACATGACCTTGCCGAGGAAGTCACCGCTGAGAGCGGTGAGCAGCCCCGCGATGACGACGGTGATCAACCCCAGCCGCAGCGAGGTCTTCATCACCGGAATGTGCTTCCTGCGCCTCAGATGGAAGGCGGCGATGCCGACCATGAACGCGCCGCCGGTCAGGAAGGCCGCGGCGAGGGTGTGGAAGGCCTGCGAGAGTGCGGTGTTCTGCGTGAGCACCAGCCAGAAGTCGGTGAGCTCCGCCCTTCCGTTCTCCTTGTTGATCCGGTAGCCGACGGGGTGCTGCATCCAGGAGTTGGCCGCCAGGATGAAGTACGCCGAGAGGATGGTGCCGATCGAGACCATCCATATGCAGGCGAGATGGATCTTCTTGGGGAGCTTGTCCCATCCGAAGATCCACAGGCCGATGAAGGTCGACTCGAAGAAGAAGGCGATCAGCGCCTCGAAGGCGAGGGGGGCTCCGAACACATCGCCTACGAAGCGCGAGTAGTCGGACCAGTTCATGCCGAACTGGAACTCCTGCACGATGCCGGTGACCACACCCATGGCGATGTTGATCAGGAAGAGCTTGCCCCAGAACTTGGTCGCCTTGAGGTACTTCTCCTTCCCCGTACGCACCCAGGCGGTCTGGAGGCCTGCCGTCAGGGCGGCCAGGGAGATCGTCAGAGGGACGAAAAGGAAGTGATAGACGGTGGTGATGCCGAACTGCCAGCGCGCCAGAGTCTCCGGCGCCAGGGCCAGGGCTGAGTCCACATCGTCCTCCTTGCGGGCGAGCTTGTGAACGCGTTCACATTCACAAGCATTATGCCCCATCCCAAAACCGCACTGGTGGGCGGGGGCCCACCCCTGTGAGCGACATGGGGTGAGCCCCCGCGGCAGGGCGCTCACGGGGGCTCACCAGGGCTTTCCGCCTTTCAGGCGCGGGGCTGCACCTGGGCTACATCTCCTTGCGGAAGGCCTCCGCCGTGTGCAGGAACACATCGTTCGCCTCGCACTCGCCGATGGTGACGCGCACGCCCTCCCCCGGGAACGGCCGCACGATGACACCGGCCCGCTCGCACGCCGCCGCGAAGTCGACCGTGCTCTCGCCGAGCCGCAGCCAGACGAAGTTCGCCTGGGTCGCCGGCACGGTCCAGCCCTGCTTCACCAGTCCCTCGTACACGCGGCTGCGCTCGGTGACCAGCGAGCCGACCCGCCCCAGCAGCTCGTCCTCGGCCTGCAGCGACGCGACCGCCGCGTCCTGCGCGAGCTGGCTCACCCCGAAGGGCACCGCCGTCTTGCGCAGGGCCGCCGCCACCGGCTCGTGCGCGACGGCGAAACCGACCCGCAGACCCGCCAGTCCGTACGCCTTGGAGAAAGTGCGCAGCACGGCGACGTTCGGCCGGCTCCGGTAGAGCTCCAGCCCGTCGGGCACGTCCGTGTCCCGGATGAACTCGCGGTACGCCTCGTCCAGCACCACCAGCACATCGGATGGCACCCGGTCCAGGAACCGCTCCAGCTCCTCACGGTGCACCACCGTGCCGGTGGGGTTGTTCGGGTTGCAGACGAAGATCAGCCGCGTCCGGTCGGTCACCGCGTCCGCCATGGCGTCCAGATCGTGCACATCGCCCGGGGTGAGCGGCACCTGGACCGGCGTGGCACCGCTGACCCGCGTGATGATCGGGTATGCCTCGAAGGAGCGCCACGCGTAGATGACCTCGTCGCCCGGGCCCGAGGTGGCCTGGATCAGCTGCTGGGCGACCCCGACCGAGCCGGTGCCGGTCGCCAGGTGCGACAGCGGGACCCCGAAGCGGTCCGAGAGCTCGTTCATCAGCCCGGTGCAGGCCATGTCCGGGTAGCGGTTGAAGTCCGCCGCCGCGGCGACCGCCGACTCCATCACCCCGGGCAGGGGCGGATACGGATTCTCGTTGGAGGACAGCTTGAAGGCGGTAGGCCCGTCAGCACCTGCCGCGGCGGGCTTTCCCGGCTTGTAGGTGGGGATGCCGTCCAGCTCGGCGCGCAGCTTGGGGCTTGTCTCGCTCACCGCAGGTCCTCCTCGACCGTCGTACACACAATCACTCACCAATACTGCTCACCATATGAGGATTCCCGGCCCCTGCGAATGGGGGAATGTCGTTCCCCTGGAACGGGGGAGCCTCTCCAGGAGCAGGGGGGCGCGTTTCGAAGACCGCGCGCCGGTGGCTCACTCCGTGGCGCGCATCACCCGTAGTAGTGAGTTGAGACCTCTTCGCAACATCACGCCATCGACAGGTCCATCCCCATCGACAACCATAAGACCACCGCATCAGCACTCAACTACCTTTGTTTCCAAGGTAATTGGACCCTTGCTGCCATGCAGAAACGTGCCTGTCAACAGGTGCATATGCGACCGGACCAACCGCTCGTCATCGCCCTACTATCGGCTCGCCATGACAGCAGCAGGGAAGCACCAGGTGAGCCGGACAGAGACAGCGCGCCGGGGCCGCCGGCAAGGTCGGGCGGGCATCCGGGACGTGGCCGCCGCGGCGGGTGTCTCCATCACGACGGTCTCCGACGCGCTCAACGGAAAGGGCAGACTCCCGGACGCCACCCGCCGCCACGTCCGCGAGGTCGCCGACCGGCTGGGCTACCGCCCGTCGGCCGCCGCCCGGACCCTCCGTACCGGCAAGTCGGGCCTCATCGGCCTGACGGTGACCACCTACGGGGATGAACCTTTCACCTTCACCGAGTTCGCGTACTTCGCCGAGATGGCGCGGGCCGCGACCTCCGCGGCGCTGGCCCGTGGCTACGCCCTGGTCATCCTCCCGGCGACCTCGCGCCATGACGTCTGGTCCAACGTCGCCCTCGACGGCACCGTCGTGATCGACCCCTCCGACCACGACCCTGTGGTCACCGAGCTGGTCCGCCAGGGTCTGCCCGTGGTCTCAGACGGCCGCCCGGCGGGCACCCTGCCCGTCACCGCCTGGGTCGACAACGACCACGAAGCGGCCGTACTCGATCTGCTGGACCACCTCGCGGCGGCCGGGGCACGCCGGATCGGCCTGCTCACCGGCACCACCACGGACACCTACACCCGGCTGTCCACCACCGCCTACCTCGGCTGGTGCGAGCGGGTCGGGCAGGAACCGGTCTACGAGGCCTACCCGGCACACGACCCCTGCGCGGGCGCCGTCGCAGCCGACCGGCTGCTCGCCCGCCCCGACCGCCCCGACGCGGTGTACGGCCTCTTCGACCCCAACGGCACCGACCTACTGGCCGCCGCCCGGCGCTACGGACTGCGCGTACCCGACGACCTGCTGCTGGTCTGCTGCAGCGAGTCGGCGGTGTACGCCACCACCGAACCGCCCATCACCACCCTCTCGCTCAAGCCGCGGCGCATCGGCACCGCCGTGGTCCAACTGCTCATCGACGCCATCGAGGGTGTCGACGGCGGGGGACCGGTCGAGCAGGTGATACCGACAGAGCTGATCGTCCGCACCTCGTCGCAACGGCGCTCCCCGCGGACCACGGTGAGCCCGCCACGCTCACCCGCACAGGACTGAGAGCTCCCAAATCGGGGTGAAACAGTCAGCGAACCCGGGGTGTACCCGGATTCAGCACCCCTGGTGCATCACACAACACGGGCCGCATTCCTATGATGGGCGCACGACACCGCGGAGCTCCCCGACCAGGACGGTCCGACGGTGTACGGCGGCGCGACGGTGGTGGAGGGGTCGATGACTCAGGGGGCCGGTCAGGGACCCGTGGTGCGGACGGATACGGTGCGCGACTTCCGGGTGCCCCCGTACGCGCAGGTCCCGGTGCAGTCTCAGGACCCGCAGACCCCGCCGGCGCAGACCGCGCTGCCCGAGCAGATGCCGGATCCGGCGACGGAGACAGCGACGGAGCCCGTGCCCGCGCACCCGGAGCCGGCCCCGGCCCGGCAGCCGGTGTCTGCAGACGCCATGAGCGCGCCCGCGCCCCCTGGCGACCCCCGTACCGCCGCTCCCAGCGCTCCCCCCGCCGTCCACCCGGGCGACGCTCACCCCGACGAGGAACCACCGGACGGCTACACCCCCACCGAGCGGGATCTGCCGATCATCGTCCGCCGCGGTGACACCGTGCAGGTGGAGCTCACCCCCGTCGAGACACCACAGCAGGTCACCGACGGGCCCGGCCCCCTCTTCGTCGTCGGTGACGTACACGGCTACCTCGACGAACTCGTCGCCGCCCTCACCGAGAAGGGCCTGATCGACGCCGAGGGCAACTGGGCCGCAGGCAACACCAGGCTGTGGTTCCTCGGCGACTTCACCGACCGCGGCCCCGACGGAATCGGCGTCATCGACCTCGTCATGCGCCTCTCCGCGGAGGCCGCGGCGGCGGGCGGTTACTGCAAGGCCCTGATGGGCAACCACGAGCTCCTGCTGATCGGCGCCAAGCGCTTCGCCGACACCCCCGTCAACTCAGGTGCCGGAACCGCCACCTTCCAGGCGGCCTGGCTCCTCAACGGTGGCCAGAAGAGCGACATGGACCGGCTCCAGGACGTCCACCTCCAGTGGATGTCCCGGCTGGACGCGGTGGTGGAGGAGGACGGCCACCTGCTGCTGCACTCCGACACGACCGCCTACCTCGACTACGGCACCACCATCGAGGACGTCAACGACACCGTCCACGAGATCCTCAACCGGAACGACGCGGACGAGTGCTGGGACCTGTTCCGCAAGTTCACCAAGCGCTTCTCCTTCCGCGACGAGGACGGCGCGGACGCCGTGCGCGAGCTGCTCGGCGCGTATGGCGGCAGCCGCGTCGTCCACGGCCACAGCCCCATCCCGTATCTGCTCGGGCAGGTCGGGACCGAGGACGCCGCCGACGGCGAAGAGAGCTCGGACCCGGTCGTCGACGGCCCCCATGTATACGCGGACGGACTGGCCATCGCGATGGACGGCGGAGTGACCATGGCCGGAAAACTGCTGGTGGTCGAGCTTCCGCTCGCCGACTGAGGCCCTGACCGAGCCGAGACGGTACATGCCATTTCCGGAAACCCCCTGTCACCCCGTGCCGTGACCGCTCTACCATCGGCTTATCCGTAGCAGGCTCTCCTCCGTTTCCGCCCAACCGCCCACCCAAGCGGGCGATGCGGCCCTACGGAGCATCGGGGGATGCAGATGAAAAGCGCTCCGCACCTGCTGTCCGAGGATCGCGCAGCATACGAGCGAATCCTCGATGAAGTGCTGCGCCAGGCACACGACCGCCCCGATCTCTCCACGGTCGGAGACCGGCTCAACGCCGAACAGCTGCGCACCATGGCGCTCAACGCCACGGCGCTGATCACCAGCGCGGCCGCGGCCGAGTACGACCACTTCGTCAAGGTCCGCGAAGAACTGCGCTCACCCACCGCGTCCTCACCCTCCCGTGGGGCCCTGCAGGACCAGGCGTCCGCCGACCTGTCAGCCCCCGGATCAGGCGCGGGCCTCGGCGCCGTGCTCACCGTACTGGCCCCCGTGCTGGCGGGCACCGCCGCGGTGATCCTCCTCTTCGTGGGCTATGTGCTGAAGGCGCTCAAGCCCGAACCCTCCTTCGCACAGACCCTGCTGGCGGCGGGCTGGTTCTTCGGCGCGCTCACCGCGGTCAGCCTGCTCGCGGCGGTGGTCGGGCTGCTGATCACCGCACTGCGCAACAGCGCGACGGAGGTGCCCGCCGACGAGACGAGCGGAGCACTGCCGGAGGAAGTGGCGGAAGTCGCCCGCGCCCGCGAGGCCTGGCGCCACGCCCTCCTGGAGCGGGGCGTCCTCCCTTTCCTCCGCTCGGCGCTGGCCGACCCCGGCCCCGGCCCCTCCTCCAGCGCGCCGGGCCCGCTGAACCGCATCCCGAAGGTTGGCTACAGCGGCCCCGACTTCACGAGCCCCAGCCAGGGTTCGTCGACCTCGTCCCGCCCCGCGTTCACCAGCCCGGACTTCACCAGTCCCGAGTTCGGGCCCCCGGAGCACCAGCCGGAATAGCGCGGGCGGAGTGCTACGGGGGCCTTTCCGGCCGCGCCCTTAGCCGGTCAGTCGGCCAACGGGAGGTAGACCCTGTTCCCGGACTCCGCGAACTCCTTGGACTTCTCGGCCATGCCGGCCTCGATCTCGTCCGCCGTCCCGCCGTGCTCCCGGCGGATGTCCTGGGAGATCTTCATCGAACAGAACTTCGGCCCGCACATCGAGCAGAAGTGCGCGGTCTTCGCCGGCTCCGCGGGCAGCGTCTCGTCGTGGAACTCCCGGGCCGTGTCCGGGTCGAGGGCCAGATTGAACTGGTCCTCCCAGCGGAACTCGAAGCGGGCGTCGGACAGTGCGTCGTCCCACTCCTGCGCGCCCGGGTGGCCCTTGGCGAGGTCGGCGGCATGGGCGGCGATCTTGTAGGTGATGACGCCGGTCTTGACGTCGTCCCGGTTGGGGAGGCCCAGGTGCTCCTTGGGGGTGACGTAGCAGAGCATGGCCGTGCCCCACCAGGCGATCATCGCAGCGCCGATGCCCGAGGTGATGTGGTCGTAAGCGGGTGCCACGTCCGTCGTCAGCGGACCCAGGGTGTAGAACGGCGCCTCTTCGCAGATCTCCTGCTGGAGGTCGATGTTCTCCTTGATCTTGTGCATCGGGACATGCCCCGGGCCCTCGATCATGGTCTGGACGTGGTGCCGCTTGGCGATCTGGTTGAGCTCACCGAGCGTCCTCAACTCGGCGAACTGCGCCTCGTCGTTGGCATCCGCGATCGAGCCGGGCCGCAGGCCGTCGCCGAGCGAGTACGTCACGTCGTACGCGGCGAGGATCTCGCAGAGCTCCTCGAAGTTCTCGTACAGGAACGACTCCTTGTGGTGCGCGAGGCACCAGGCCGCCATGATCGAGCCGCCGCGCGAGACGATGCCGGTCTTGCGGCGCGCGGTCAGCGGCACGTACCGCAGCAGCACTCCCGCGTGGACCGTCATGTAGTCGACGCCCTGCTCGGCCTGCTCGATCACGGTGTCCTTGTAGATCTCCCAGGTCAGCTCCTCGGCCCTGCCGTCGACCTTTTCCAGCGCCTGGTAGAGCGGCACGGTGCCGATCGGCACGGGGGAGTTGCGCAGCACCCACTCGCGGGTGGTGTGGATGTTGCGGCCGGTGGAGAGGTCCATGACCGTGTCGGCGCCCCAGCGGGTCGCCCACGTCATCTTCTCCACCTCCTCCTCGATGGAGGAGGTCACGGCGGAGTTGCCGATGTTGGCGTTGACCTTCACCAGGAACCGCTTGCCGATGATCATCGGCTCGATCTCCGGGTGGTTGACGTTCGCCGGCAGCACGGCACGTCCGGCGGCGATCTCCTCGCGTACGACCTCGGGGGAGACGTTCTCCCGGATCGCCACGTACTCCATCTCCGGCGTGATCTCGCCACGGCGGGCGTAGGCGAGCTGGGTCACCGCCTGCCCGCCGCGGCCACGGCGGGGCTGGCGCGGGCGACCGGGGAAGACGGCGTCGAGGTTGCGCAGCCCGCCGCGCGGCGAGGTGTGCTTGATCCCGTCGTCCTCGGGGCGGACGGGGCGTCCTGCGTACTCCTCGGTGTCCCCGCGCGCGATGATCCAGTTCTCGCGCAACGGCGGCAGACCACGGCGGACATCGGTCTCGGTGTGTGGGTCGGTGTACGGTCCGGACGTGTCGTACAGGGTCACGTCCTTGCCATTGGTGAGGTGCACCTGACGGACCGGCACGCGGATATCGGAGCGGGAGCCCTCGATGTATCCCTTGTGCCAGCCGATGGACCTCCCGCTCCCGTTTTCGCCCTCGTTCGGGCCGGGGGCGGGCATGCGTGTGTCCTGAACGGTCATCGTGACCTACTCCCTACGCCGGCATTACCCGGTAACAGGTTCGGCGGTCGGCGCAGCTGCTCAGCGCCCTCTCAGCCCGGTGCTCCGAGCTCCCGCGTGTGCAAAGGTGTCACCACGCTAGCGCCCCGTCTGGCGTGCTGAACAGTGGGCCCCCTCCAGGGTTGGGATGATCGGGCGGTGACTTCCTCGCCGCAGCCCCACGATCCCGACGACGAGCCGCCCGGCGTCCACGGCCCTGCGCATGCCCCCGCCCACGGGCACGCGCACAGCCATGCGCACGGCCCCGCCGCGCCCGTCTCCCGTCATCTGCGGCGGGTCATCGCCGCGGTGGTTATCCCCTTCGCCGCCGCCGTCGCGATGGGTCTGGTCGTCCTGTGGCCGGGCGGTACGCCGGAGCACGAACGCACCGGTGTCGGCTTCGACCGGCAGACCGAGCAGGGCCGCGTCGTGAAGGTCGAGCGGGTCGACTGCGGGGACGTGAACGCCGCACAGGTCCCGCCGACGGGGGACACCACCACCCCAGAGGGGCGTGAGTCGGCCGACTCGCGGCAGGGCACCTGCGGAAAGGCCACCGTCGAGGTCACGACCGGCAAGGACAAGGGCCGCACGTTCATCGAGGTCGTGCAGCCCGACGCATCTCGGCAACTACGCGCCGACCAGGGCGTGGTGGTGGCGTACGCGCCCGACGCGCCGCGCGATCTCCAGTATTCGGTCACCGATGTGGACCGGGGAGTCCCGATGGCGCTGCTCGCCGGGCTGTTCGCGCTCGCCGTCGTTCTGGTGGGACGGCTGCGCGGGGTGATGGCGCTGATCGCGCTGGCCGCAAGCTTCGCGGTGCTCACCCTGTTCATCCTGCCCGCGATCCTGCAGGGCTCCAATCCGCTGGCCGTGGCGGTGGTCGGGGCGAGCGCGATCATGTTGATCGCGCTCTATATGTGCCACGGTATCTCCGCCCGAACCTCGGTGGCGGTGCTGGGCACCCTGATCTCGCTGCTGCTGATCGGGCTGCTCGGCTCGCTGTTCATCGGCTGGGCGGTGCTCGGTGGGAACACGGACGACAACACCGGCCTGATCCACGGCCTCTACCCGGAGATCGACATGTCCGGCCTGCTGCTCGCGGGCGTGATCATCGGTTCGCTGGGTGTGCTGGACGATGTGACGGTGACCCAGACCTCGGCGGTGTGGGAACTGCACCAGGCGGATCCCACGATGGGTCCGCGCAGGCTGTACCAGTCAGCGATCAGGATCGGCCGGGACCATATCGCCTCGGTGGTCAACACACTCGTACTCGCTTACGCGGGCGCGTCACTGCCCTTGCTGCTGCTCTTCTCGATCGCGCAGTCCAGCGTGGGGACCGTCGCCAACAGCGAGCTGGTGGCCGAGGAGATCGTACGCACGCTGGTGGGGTCGATCGGCCTGGTCGCCTCGGTGCCGCTGACCACCGCGCTGGCCGCCCTGGTCGTCTCCGCCGACCGCTCGGGGGCCACCACCGGAGCAGCACCGGCGCGCGGCGGGAGGGGCCGCAGGCGCCGCGTCTGACGGCGGCCGCGTCCTCAGCCGGCGTTCTCCTCAGCGAGGATGCGCCCGAGCGTCTCCTCCAGATGCTCCTCGAAGTCGCCGAGCCTGTGCTCCTGCCCGAGCGGTACCAGCGTGTCCGTGCGGTCCAGGAAGGCCAACAGGGGCGCTGCGCTCACCCGGAACAGAGCCCGCTCGGTGCCGACCTGAAGCCGGATGCCGACCTCGGAGACCGCTTCCGCGTCGGTCGGGGCGATGCGCACATCGCCGTCACCGCTGGGAGCGCCGATGCCGTCCCGGAGCAAGTCACGTGCGAAGGCCCAGGTCACAGGAGCGTCGCCGGGCAGATGGAAGGTCATCCGGACGGCATACGGATCCTCGGTGTCATATCGGAGTTCCACCGGGATCCGGAAAGAGAGCTCCTCGGATACCAGGAAGCTCATCAGGACCTCGGCCCGAACAGACTCGCGCATCAGTACCCCGCAGTAGATGAAAACGGCCAAGGAATGCTTTGCCTTGGCCCTCTTGCCCGACATCGTGCTGCACATGCCTGGAGATCACAAGGAGTGATTTTTCAGATACTGACAGAGAACACCCGCGGGGTGGGTGCCGCGCGCCGGACGGACAATGCGCACCACTGCTCACACAGCCCGCATTCGACCGTATGCCTGCCCGTTCACCCTCCCCCGGGCGGGCTAACGCTCGTACGCGCTACCACTCGCTGCGCGACGCCGAGGAGGAGCCCATGAACTTCCGTACGACGTAAACGAGTCCACCGACCAGAGCCGCGAACAGCAGCACCTTGAAGAGCAGTCCTATGACGAACCCGATCACGGACGCGATGAGCCCACCGAATACCACGATGGCGATCAAGGGGATCGCGACCCACTTCACCCACCAGGGCATCCCCGAAAGCACTTCCTGCACCGCCATCGTCCCTACCTCGCTTCTATGAGTTGTCCTGACTCAGATGCTAGGACGGGAGAGAGGCGCCGCGGGGCCCCGGCAGCCCTTGGACTCCCCTGAACCGCCCCCTAGGGAATCCAGGGGCGACAGGTCAGCTCTCAGGCGGAGAGAAGACCACCAGGACCCGCAGATCCTCGGTGACGTGGTGGAACTTGTGCGCCACTCCGGCCGGAACGTAGACCACGCTCCCCCGCCCGACCTGCGTGGTCTCCATCCCGACCGTGATCGAAGCCCGGCCACTGACCACGAAGTAGATCTCGTCCTGACCGTGCGGACTCTGAGGGTCGCGCTCGCCGGCGTCCAGCGCGTACAGCCCGGCCGACATGTTGCGTTCGCGCAGAAACTGCAAATACGCCCCGTCGTTGGCGGCTCGCTCCGCCTCCAGCTCATCCAGTCGGAATGCCTTCATCGCAGTCTGTACCTACCTGCCCCTGCACTTGGTCCCATCGCGTCTGCCACGATCAGACACATGATGAATTTCCTCGTCAAGACGATCGCCAACGCCGGAGCCCTGGCCGTGGCGATCTGGCTTATCCAGGACATAACGCTCACAGGTGACAGCACAGGACAGAAAACCCTGACGCTTGTACTCGTCGCCCTGCTCTTCGGCCTGGTGAACTTCTTCGTCAAGCCGGTCGCCAATCTGCTGACGTTCCCGCTCTTCGTACTCACACTGGGGCTCTTCACCCTGGTGATCAACGCCCTGATGCTGCTGCTGACCTCCTGGCTTGCCGACAAGCTGGACCTCGGCTTCCATGTCGAGGGCTTCTGGACCGCCGTCTTGGGAGGTCTCATCATCTCAATCGTGTCGTGGGCGCTGAACGTCGTGCTTCCCGAGAAAGACTGAACCTCTCCATGAACGGCATCAACGGCATCGACGGTCAACGGCATGGGTGACATGGGCGACATGGGCGAGGGCACCCGGGCCGTACGGGCGGGTCTTCCCGAGGCGAGGAAGTACGAGCCGGCACTCCCAGGCCCGGTGTTCGCCGCCCACTACCACCTGCCCGGTGAGCCGACCGGTCCGTACACCTACGGACGGGACGAGAACCCGACCTGGACCCTGCTGGAACGAGCCATCGGCGAGCTCGAAGCACCCGCCGACGATGCCGAGACCGTCGTCTTCGCCTCCGGTATGGCGGCTATCTCCGCGGTGCTGCTGTCCCACGCACGGGCGGGCGACACCGTAGTGCTCCCGGACGACGGCTACCAGGCCCTGCCTCTCGTACGCCAGCAGCTCGAGGCCTACGGCGTCGAGGTCCGCACGGCCCCGACGGGCGGCGACGCGCAGCTCTCCGTACTCGACGGGGCGAAGCTGCTGTGGATCGAGACACCGTCCAACCCGGGGCTCGACGTGTGCGACGTACGGCGCCTCGTGGAGGCGGCACACGCCGGAGGGACCCTGGTCGCGGTCGACAACACCCTCGCCACCCCGCTCGGCCAGCGCCCGCTGGAGCTCGGCGCCGACTTCTCCGTGGCCAGCGGCACCAAGGGCCTCACCGGCCACGGGGATCTCCTGCTCGGCTATGTCGTCTGCCGCGACGCCGAGTCGGCGGCCCGGGTACGGCGGTGGCGCAAGATCGTCGGTGCCATCCCCGGCCCGATGGAAGCCTGGCTCGCGCACCGGTCCCTCGCCACGCTGCATCTGCGGACCGACCGCCAGTGCGCGAACGCACTCGCCGTCGCCGGGGCACTGACCGGCCGTTCGGAGGTGACCGGGCTGCGCTACCCGGGGCTTCCCGACGACCCCTCGCACCCGGTCGCGGCGGCCCAGATGCACCGCTTCGGCTCCGTGCTCTCCTTCACCCTCCCCGACCGCGCGCACGCCGAACGGTTCCTGGCCGGTCTGCGGCTCGTCGACGACGCGACCAGCTTCGGCAGCGTCCGCTCCAGCGCCGAACGCCGTGGCCGCTGGGGCGGTGACGCCGTGCCCGAGGGTTTCATCCGCTTCTCGGCCGGTGCGGAGGACACCGCCGATCTGGTGGCGGACCTACTGCGCGCCCTGGATACCGCCTCTTCCCCGCCGCGTTTCTCGTAGTGTTGCCGGAAGAACGGTCGCACTCGGGGGAGGAATCGTGGCCGAAAGTGTGGTGCCGCCGGAAGCGGCTGAACCTGCGCGGATGCGCCTGAACCACGTGCCTCCTGACGGGGGCGGTGGTGGAGGCGGCGGTTTCGAAGGCGGCAAGGACTTCGCCTCCACTCCGGCGCAGAAGAAGAAGGCGGCCGAGTTCATCGAGAAGCACTTGGAGCCGGACACCCGCAAGGCCGGGGCCACGGCCCACGAGAGCACGGGCGGGGCGGCCAGGGAGTTCGGACCGCACGACGGCGAGGGCTGGCTCACCGGGACGGCGTTGAAGGCCGCAGGCAAGACCTGGGGTGAGCAGCTCACGACGCTGATGAACCGCCTCGGGGCGGAGAAGGCGGCGCTGCGGGCCACGCACACGCTCTTCCAGAGCACTGACGCAGGCGTCATGGGCGTACGGAAGCCCTCCGCGATGGACTCGTACTGACGGACCGGCTCTCCGCCTCGATCTGGCCGACCTGAACGATCTGGCACGATCTGGCCCCGGCCGATACACCCGGACCCCCTTCCGGACCGCGCACCCGCCGAGAGGAGTTGAGCTGTGGCGACGTACTACGAAATCATGCGCACCGATCTGTCGAAGCTCACCACGGCCGCTTCCGACTGGGACAGCATGGCCGACGGCTTCCACAAGCTCGCCGAGAGCTACAAGAAGGAAGTACGCGGCATCTCCATGGGCGACTCCTGGGTGGGGCTGAGCGCGCAGGCGGGATCCGCCCGTTTCGCTGTCACACTCAAGGAATACCAGGGCGCGGAGAGCGAAGCGAAAGCCGTCGCCCAGCTCATCCGCGACGCCCACGCCGAGTTCGGCAGACTGCGCAAGAAGATCGAGGACACCCGGGACGACGCCGTGAAGGCCGGCATGCGGGTGTCGGAGCGCGGTGTCGTCCACTTCGACACCTCGAAGCTCGACCGCGGCGAGCACGTCGCCTACGTGCACGACCCCGAGTACCAGGAGAGCGCCCGCAAGGCGGCAGCCGGCTGGGGCGAGCAGATCGACATGGCCGTACGGGCGGTGAACGACGCGGACGAAGGCTTCAAGGTCGCCCTCGCCACTCTGACGCGGGACTCGGATGTCTCGGACGGCACCATCGGCGGCTTCAACCGGGAAGCAAAGCCCAGCCCTTACCCGTCACTGGAAGAGGCGGGTAAAGCGCAGCGCATCCCCAAGGACAGGCGCGCGGTCGCCGAGTGGTGGCGCGATCTCGACCCGGTCACCCGTGCTGTCCTGCTTCACGAGCGTGGGGACGAGCTGCGGGAGGCCGGCATCATGAGCCCGCTGTACAAGTGGCACAGCCCGGACGCGGGCTCGGGAGCGTACGACACCGAGGATCCGACCGGCGAGGACCTGTGGTTCCTGGCGCGTGCGCAGGCCATCGCGGCCGGCGGCGACTTCACCGGCGAGAACGCCGCGTCGCGCAACATGGAGCACTATCTGGGCAAGACCGGTGATCCGCTGGATCTGGACGTGGACCGCATCCTGAAGGATGACTCCGGCTTTCGCGACGATGTCAGCACCCACATCGCCCAGAATCAGGATGCCTGGCGCCGGCAAGGGCTTGATGCCTTCGAGAAGGCGGGCGGCCACACGACCGTCGTCGTACCGGTGGAAAGCCATGCGGAGGGTCGCACGTTCAAGAGTGACGAGTGGTTCCACGCGGTCGGCTCCCACCAGCAGAACGTGTCGGGGATGGTCACCGTCAGTCCGGGGGAGGACGGCAGGCCCAAGGTCTCCCTCGACTACCAGGCCAACGTCTGGGACCGGTACAACTGGGACGAAGGCAAGTCGACGACGTTTCCCGGGGGCGTGGAAATCCCCGACTCGGAGATGGGCCGTCTGCACAAGGTCGGCTTTGCCCAGGAGTTCGACATGCGCGGCAGCAGTTCGACCTACAGCTACGACTTGGGCAGTGGTGCGGACGCGGCGGTGAACCCGCCGGACCAGGGCCGCGAAGGTACCCGCGCGGACGTCTCACGTGGTGACGAGGAGAACAGGTGATGCTCCGACATGGTGCCCGGCTCTGCGTGACCGCGGCAGCCGTCCTTCTCCTCGCCTCGTGCTCCGGGCCGGACGAGGACGACGGTCGCGTTGTCGAGGGACGGGACTGGCACTGGGACACGAAGGCGGGTGCATCCGAGGCGTCCGCGTTCATGAACATCGCTGTGCCCGGGGACGCGACACAGACCAAGGGTGCCGTCCAGGTCAATCCGCAGGAGGACGTCTACCTCCTCTCCTTCGTCACCAGCGAGAAGAACGCCGAAGGCATTGCGGAGGATCTGCGCCCGGAAGAACCCTTGAAGGCGCGGGCGAGGGACTTCGCCCCGGAGGGAGAGCGGTTCGGGCACCTCGGACTGCCCGAACCGCAGACGTTGAAAGGCGCGCGCTGGGCAGGCGTGTGTCCCCCGTGCGTGGACGATGACCGCCGGAAGAAGGTCCAGTGGATCGAGATCCACGTCCAGCGGCTCAAGGGCGACCAGTCCCGGGTCTACCTGCAGGCGTTCTGAGGAACAGCACCGCCGGCGGGGAACACGGACGGTCCGAGCCTCCCCCCTCGTGGCTCGGACCGTCCGGTTCCGCTGCGGTGATCCGCGCGAACAAGGCTAGTTGACTCTGCGTCAGTGTCCAATCACACCAACGACAGCGAGCTATCGACTTATTTATAGTTGGACGATGGACTTGGCCTTGTTGCGCACATTCGTCACGGTGCACCGGGCCGGCTCGTTCACCCGCGCCGCCACACTGCTCGGTCTCTCCCAGCCTGCGGTGACCAGCCAGATACGCACTCTGGAGCGACAGCTGGGACGGCCGCTCTTCCTGAGGCGGCCGCGCGGTGTCACGCCCACCACCATGGGCGACGAGCTCGCCCACCGGGCCGCCCCGCATCTGGACGCCCTCGTGGAGATCGCCGAGGCAGGGCTCGACCTCGACGAGGAGTCAGGCGTCGTCCGTACGCTGCATCTGGCCGGACCGCCCGAGTTCACCTCACTCCGGGTGCTTCCGGCGCTCACCCCGCTGATAGGGCAGGGCCTTGCGTTACGGACCTCCTTCGCCGGCAATGCCGGGGAGACCCTGGAAGGACTCGCGGCCGGGCATCACGATCTGGCCATCGCGACGGCCCGCCCGCGCGGGGGACTGCTCACCGCCACTCCGCTCTGCGACGAGGAGCACGTCCTGGTCGCCGCACCGGGCTGGGCGGCGAGGCTCGCGCCCCAGCTGCGCCGCGGGAGGCACTCCCGTGTGCTGGAGCAGCTGCCGGTGGTCGAGGTCCATGAATCCCTGCCCTTTGTCACGCGCTACTGGTCCGCCGTCTTCGACAGCCCTCCGGCAGCGGCGGCGACCGTCATCGCGCCGGACCTGCGGGCGGTACGGGACTCCACGGCGGCCGGCGCCGGGCTCGCCGTGCTACCCCGGTATCTGTGCGAGCGGGATCTGGCGAGCGGCCGGATCGTGGCCCTGCTGGAACCCGACGTACCACCGCTGCGCACGTATTTCCTCGTCGTCCGCGCCGGGACGCTCGCGCTGCCGCACATCGCACGCGCGCACGAGGAACTGCTGCGCGCCGCCGCGGCCGACTGGTGACGTCCGCGTGATCGGAAACCGACAGCGAGCGACCACAGGGTGGACACGCGTTTCAGACCGGGTATCGCGGGCCACTCTCTTGCCATGACCGAACGGCCAGTGGTCAAGCGCACCGCACGCGCCATCCTGCTCGACGGCGACGATCTCGTCCTGATCAAGCGCACCAAGCCGGGCATCAATCCGTACTGGGTCACCCCGGGAGGCGGAGTCGAGCCCACGGACGCCACCGTCGTGGAAGCCCTGCACCGCGAAGTGGACGAGGAACTGGGCGCCAAGATCGTCGACGTGGTGCCCTGCTTCGTCGACACCGTCGAGCACATCGTGGACGGAGGAGTCGCGGGCGTGAAGGTCCAGCACTTCTTCGTGTGCCGCCTGGTGTCGATGGACACCTCACGGCGCCACGGCCCCGAGGTGGACGAACCTCTCGGCGAGTACGAGATCGTCCGGGTGCCCTTCAGCCGCGTCGGAATCGCGGCCGTGCATCTCGTACCGCTGTCCCTGCGGCACTACCTGGACGGCAACATCGAGGGCGTACGGGCCATGCACGCACCCGACCTGGGCTGACGCCGGGCGGCGGCCGCGCCGATCGGGCCCAGGCGCTATTTCGCCGCGGCCACCAGGTCCTCCAGCGAGTCATGGCGGATCCGCTCGAAGGGGATGCCGATCCCCCTGAGCGTGTGCACTCCATTGCGGATCATGCCGATCGGTCCCGACAGGTACGCGTCGTACTCGTTCCAGGGGCCGTACGCGCGCACGACGTCCGGTAACTGGGCCTTGTCGTCGACGATGGGACGCACGTGAAGCCATGGATGGCTCTGCTGAAGCCGCAGCATCGTGTCGATGTCATAGAGGTCGTGATCGCTGCGCGCGCCGTAGAAGACCTCCACGGGGCGGCGCTCGCCGTGCTTGGCGACATCCTCGACCAGCGCCTTGATCGGGGCGATTCCCGTCCCGCCGCCCAGGCACAGCAGCCCGCTGTCGGAGCTGTGGTCGACGGTCATGGACCCCGCCGGGGCTCCGAGGCGGAGCACGTCGCCGGGGCGGGCGTGGTGCACCAGCGCGTTCGAGACCCAGCCCGCGGGGACGGCCTTGACGTGGAAGGACAGCAGCCCGTCGGTGCGCGGGGCACCGGCGAACGAGTAGTGCCGCCAGACCCGGGGCCACCACGGGGTCTCCAGACTCGTGTACTGACCGGCCAGGAAGGAGTAGGGCTGGTCGGGGCGCACGGTGATGACCGCGATGTCGGGGGTCCTGAGGTCGTGCGAGACCACCTCGGCATGCCACCAGGCCGGAGCGTGCTGCTCGTTCTCCGCGGCGGCGTCGATCATGACCTGGGAGATCGTCGTGTAGGTGCGGACCCAGGCGGCCTCGGTCTCGGCGTTCCAGGTGGTCGTGGCATGGCGGCTGAGGGCGCCGATGAGCGCCTCGCCCACGGCGGGGTAGTGCGCGGGCTGGGTGCCGTACTTGCGGTGGCCGCGGCCGAGATGCGTCAGGTAGTCGATGAGCACCGCGGTGTTGTCCATGTGCTCCGCCGCCGTGAGCAGCGCCCTCAGCAGCCGGTCCCGCTGGGCGTCCATCGCCGCGGGGAAGAGAGCGCGCAGCTCGGGGTGGCGGACGAAGAGCAGCGCGTAGAAGTAGGAGGTGACCTTGTCGGCGACTGGCGCTATCTCCTCCATGGTCCGGCGCACCAGGATGGCGTCGGGTGACGCAGCGGGCCCGGAAGACACAGCAAACGCAGAAAACGAAGAAGACACAGACGCCGCGGAGGACGCAGAGGCCGCCCGTGTAAGGGAGTCGGGCGCAGGGGCGGCCGCCATACGTGCGGTGGGGGCGCCGGGCGGTGGCATCGGCGCGGTGCCGTACGGCGGCATTCCCGGCGCTCCCGCCGGGTGCGTTCCCGGGGCGCCTGTCTGCTCAGGCATCGCCGCGGCCCTCGCTGCCCCGGTTCCGACCGGCCGTATCGCGGCGACAGGGCGGCGCGGCCCGGCTGTCCGTCCTCCGTCACCCGGGTCACCGACGGCACCGCCGTCCGCATGGGGCGCCGATCTGGTCACGGCGCCTCGCTTGCGAGGTATGAACCAGTCGCCGCCGTTCCCCCGGTTCGCGCCGTGCTCGCCGTTCTCGTCCGAAGTGCCGTTGTCCGCCGACGCGGTGGTCGGAGCGTCCATTGTGTGCCTCGCCTAGAGCGTCTTTGGGTCGGTCTACGCACTTCCCACTGCCCCGGAAGGTGCCTCAAATCCCCGCACTGCCTCATGCTTCCAAGAGCACTGCTGGCCCACACTCACTATCGCCAAGCGGGAATCGGGACGAGTGGGACTGAACTGTGACACTGTCCGATTACACCTCCGCCGCAGCATGCCAGGTGGATCCCCCCGTAGGGACGAAGAGCGGAAAGTCCGGGTGTCCGAGGCCGCTCTCCCGTTAGGCTGCATTGCCCCATGCCCGTATCCGGGTTCCGGGAACCCGGACTCCTCTCGGCCAGTTCCGGTAAAGCGCTGGACGAACGATCAGCTGGTCCGACAGCCTGACCCCATGTCAACACCGCTCGTCGAGCTCCCCGTCCGGCGTCTGACCAAGGCAGACGTGCCCCTCTGCGCCGACCTTTCCGAGGACCGCGGTTGGCCCCGCGAGGAGCACAAATGGGGTCTGTTGCTCGCGGCGGGCACGGGATACGGGATCGACGACCCTTCCGGTAAAGGCCTCGTGACCGCCTGCGTCGTGACGCGCTACGCTCCGGGGCCGGAGCAGCGCAGTGAGCTCGTCGCCATCGGCATGGTGCTCGTGGCCGAGCGGTTCGCCCGCCAGGGCGTGGGGCGGCGGCTGATGAAGCACGTCATCGCGGAGGCGGGCGAGGCACCGGTCACCCTGCATGCCACGCCGTACGGCCGGCCGCTGTACGAGGAGCTGGGCTTCGGGACCGTCGGCCGCGCCGAAATGGTCCGGGGATTCTTCCAGCCCACCGGTCCGGCACCACGAGCCGTCACCCGCCCGGCCACCGCCGAGGACCTGCCCGCCATCCTGCGTCTGGACGCCGAGGTCTTCGGCCAGGATCGCACTCATGTGATCACAAGGCTTCCCGCTTTCGCCGACCAGCTCAGGGTCGCGGAGTCCGGCGGTGTCCTCACCGGCTATGCGGCGGCCTGGCCCAACATGGAAACCCATGTGGTGGGCCCGCTCGTCGCCCGTGACACGGACACGGCGAAGTCCCTGGTCGCCTCCTTGGCCGAGGCCAGTGACCGGCCGCTCCGCACGGACATCGACGTGCGCCACGAGGAGCTGCTCGACTGGCTGAGGGCTTGCGGCCTGTCGACGGTGGCCTACAACACCGTGATGCTCCGGGGCGCCGGGGAGCTCCCCGGTGACGCGAGCCGTCGCTTCGCGCCTCTGACGGTCGCCGCGGGCTGAGCAGACGGGCTCCGAGCCGGGCGGTCCCCGGGCCCCCGAGGCCCCGCTCACCGCGCGGACGTGCGGGACGCCTGGGCTTTCTGGAACGACCGGGACACGTCGCTGGACAGGGGCTTTTCCACTGCCCGGCCCTGCGCCCCGGCCACGATCCGGCCTTCCCGGCGACCGTCACGGCGCTCCAGCCCGGATGCGAGTACGGCGAGGCCCAGCGCCGATGCGGCGAGGAGGGCACCCACCCAGTTCGGGGCGGTGAAGCCCAGACCCGCGGCGATCACCACGCCACCCAGCCAGGCAGCGAGCGCGTTGCCGAGGTTGAAGGCTCCGATATTCACGGCGGAAGCCAGTGTCGGGGCGCCGGACGCCTGGTCCAGCACGCGCTTCTGGAGCGGCGGCACCGTGGCGAAGCCCAGCCCGCCGACGAGGACGATGGTGACCGCGGCGGCAATCTTGTTGTGGGCCGTGAGCGTGAACAGCCCGAGCACCAGGGCGAGCGCACCCAGCGACACGTACAGCAGCGGCATCAGGGCCCGGTCGGCGAGCCTCCCGCCGATCAGGTTGCCGCCGACCATGCCGAGACCGAAGAGCACCAGGAGCCAGGTCACCGAGGAGTCGGCGAATCCGGCGACCGAGGTCATCATCGGGGTGATGTAGGTGATCGCGGCGAAGACACCGCCGAAGCCGAGCACGGTCATCGCCATGGCCAGCAGCACCTGCACATTGCGGAACGCGCCGAGCTCATGGCGCAGGTGGACCCCTTCGGGCCTCGGCTGCTCCGGCACCAGCCTGGCCACACCGAGCAGCCCCAGCACCCCGAGACCCGCGACGACGAAGAACGTCGCGCGCCAGCCGATGCTCTGGCCGATGAAGGTGCCGAGGGGGACGCCCACGACATTCGCGACGGTCAGACCAGTGAACATCGTGGCGATGGCGCCGGCCTTCTTCTCCGGGGCGACCAGATCGGCGGCGACCACCGCGCCGATGCCGAAGAAGGCGCCGTGTGCGAGCGAGGCCACGAAACGGCCCGCGAGCATCGCGCCGAAGACAGGGGCGACGGCGGAGAGCACGTTGCCGGCGATGAACAGGCCCATCAGCAGCATCAGCATCCGCTTACGGGAAACCCTGGTGCCGAGGACCGTCATCAGAGGGGCACCGATGACGACTCCGAGTGCGTAGCCGGTGACGAGATAGCCGGCGGTCGGGATGGACACCTGGAAGTCGTCCGCGACCTCGGGGAGCAGCCCCATGATCACGAATTCGGTGGTGCCGATACCGAATGCCCCGATGGCCAGGGCGAGGAGCGCGAGTGGCATGGGTTCTCACCTTCCCAGCAGTTCCCAGAAGATTGCATATGCATGTTACGAGCGTCCACAATAATTGCAGACGCCGTTTAATTGCAAGCGCGGGCTATTGCGGGAGTCGTCTATCCTGGCGGTAGCAGTGATGGCGGCAGTGAAGGAGAGACCTGTGGCAGCGACGGACCCCGCACTCACCGCCCTCGCCCAGGGCTGGTGCGCCCTCTCCCTCCTGCATGGCCGGATCGAGGCCCATGTCGAGCGGGCCCTCCAGGCGAAGCACGATCTGAGCGTGCGCGAGTACTCACTGCTGGATGTCCTCAGCCGCCAGCACAGCGGCCCCGGCGGGCATCTCCAGATGAAACAGGTCGCCGACGCCGTCGTGCTCAGCCAGAGCGCCACCACCCGGCTTGTCAGCCGACTCGAGGACCGTGGACTGCTCGCCCGCTATCTCTGCGTCACCGACCGCCGGGGCATCTACACCGATGTCACCGAGGCGGGTCTTGAGCTGCTGGCCGCGGCGCGGCCGACGAATGACACCGCCCTGCGCGAAGCGCTCGACGAGGCGGCGAAGAACCCTGAGCTGACACCTCTGGTCAGGGCTCTTGAGGCTCTTCCCGTCGCCCAGACCTCTGTATGAAGGTCATAGGCTGGGGGATCATGAGCGATCTCCAGATACGTCCCGCTTCCCCGGCCGATATCCCCGCCATCGTGGCCATGCTCGCGCATGACCCGCTCGGCGCCCAGCGCGAGTCCCCCGACGACCTCACCCCGTACCTCGGCGCGTTCGAGCGGCTGGAGGGCGACCCCAACCAGCATCTGATCGTGGCCGAGCGCAAGGGCAGGGTCATCGGCACGCTGCAACTCACGCTCATCCCCGGCCTCTCCCGGAAGGGCGCCACCCGCTCCATCATCGAAGCGGTGCGTATCCACGCTGATGAGCGCGGCAGCGGCCTCGGCAGCCGGCTCATCGAATGGGCCGTGGATGAATCCCGTCGGCGGGGCTGCCAGTTGGTACAGCTGACGAGCGATGTCAGGCGCACCGACGCCCACCGTTTCTATGAGCGTCTCGGCTTCGAGGCCTCACATGTGGGATTCAAGCGGGGACTCTGACCGGGCGCGGCGACCCGTTTCACGTGAAACACGGACTCCCGATTCCTGGGTCACGACGCGACGGGTCACGCAGTAAGCAGGCCGGAGTCATCCGGTTACTGCGGGAGTCCGCGCCAGCCGCGCGCGTCCACTCCTCCCGGGACGTCCGCCGCCGCGTCATAGGGCTCGCGAGTGAAGACGAAGGACCCCACGTCGAGATGGTCCACCGCGCCGTCAGGCCGCCGCTTCACGGTGAGCGTCTCCCCGGCGAAATAGCCGTCGAGCCCGACCCAGCCGGCACCGCCCTTCTGGGGGAGGAACCGCGCTCCAAGCCTGCTCCCCATGAGCGGATGCAGCTCAAGACCGCGGTCGGCCACCACCTTCAGCCCGAACGCGTGGGTACCCCAGTACCAGGGCCCGGCAAGCTCCAGCAGGGACTCATCCACCGCCGGCATGGGCCGCCAGGGTTCGGGGAACCTCGGCTCGGCGTCGGCCACGATCCGGATGAGATCGCCGGCCACAGCAGCGGTCAGCGGACCCGAGGTGGCGTTGGCGAGCGCGACCCCGATGACACCGTCGTCCACGCTCACCAAAAGGCAGGCGACGAATCCGGGCAGCGAGCCGGAATGGCCGATGAGCGTACGTCCGTCCCTGTGCACCAGCTGAAGACCCAGCCCGTAGCCGCTCTCCCACTCGCCGGACTCCGGCGGCGCGGCAGGCGTACGCATCTCCCGTACGGAATCGGCACTCAGCACCCGATCGTCACCTTCGGCGAGGAGGCCCCCGAAGCGGCAGAGGTCGGACGCGGTGGACCACAACTGCCCCGCAGGGGCCATCAGTCCGAGGTCCTGGGCGGGTTCGGGCATCAGCACATCGGCCCAGGGGTGCACGGCCCAGCCGCCCGCGTGCGGTCCCTGTGGCTGGACACTCGTCCGGTGCATCCCCAACGGTTCGAGGATCTCCTGCCGCAGCACGACCTCCCAGGGCTCCCCGCGAACCTCCTCGACCAGTGAACCCAGCACTGTGTAGCCGGGGTTGGAGTAGTGGTGGCGACGGCCCACAGGATGCAGCAGCGGCTGGTCGCCGAGCACATCCCGCAACTCGGGCCGGATCGTGCCAGGCGTACGCTCCCACCACGGGGGCGGGCTCTCGGCGGCCAGCCCCGCGCTATGGCCGAGGAGCTGAGCAATGGTCACCTCACCGACACCGGTGCCGGGCAGATGCTTCTCGAGCGGGTCGCCCAGCTCCAGCAGCCCCTCGTCCCTCAGCCGCATCACCAGAACCGCGGTGAAGGTCTTGGTGATGGATCCGACGCGGTACTGGGTGTCGGCATCCGGCCCCTGATCCACGAAGCAGCTACGCGCCCCGCTCCACAGGTACCGGCCGTCCCTGCCGACCGCCCCGACGAGCGACGGTGCACGCCCCTCGGCCTGGCCGACGGCAATGCGGTGCAGGAGAGCCCGTTCGGTACTGGGCAGCAATGACGAAGACGATGAAGTCACGTTCAAGCTCTACCAGATGACCTGACCGCCCCCGAACTGGTTTTAGCGCAGGCGGGGCGGTTCCCGGGTAAGCCCCAGGGCGCGCAGCATGATCACTACAGATGAAGACCTGAGGAGACGGCATGCCCGAGATCGAGCTCACCGCAGGAACCATCGCCTACGAGGACACGGGCGGTCCCGGTCCCGTGGTCGTCCTGCTCCATGGACTCGTCCACGACGCGAGCGTCTGGCGCATGGTGATCGCCGATCTGTCCCCGGACCACCGCTGTATCGCCCCGACCCTTCCATACGGCTCGCATCGCACACCCATGCGCCCGGACGTTCCGTTAAGCCCGGACGCCGTCATCGCGCTCATCGCGGAACTCCTTGAACGACTCGATCTGCGGGACGTCACTCTCGTGGAGAACGACTGCGGCCGCGCCCAGTCCGTCGCCGTCCGCCACCCGGAACGACTCGCCCGGCTCGCCCTGGTCTCCTGCGAAGCCTTCGACAACTACCCGCCCGGCCTCCCCGGCAAGATGATCACTCTGGCCTGCCGCATCCCCGGCGCCCTCCCGCTCCTCGTCCGCACCCTGGCCCTGAAGCCCCTGCGCCGACTGCCGGTCGGCATCGGCGCCCTCACCAAACACCCCGTGCCGGATGAGATCGTCGACGCCTGGCTGCGCCCGCTCCTCACCGACAAGGCCATCCAGCACGACTTCCGCCGCTACAACCTCGCCGTGCGCAAGAACGAGCTCCTCGAAGCCGCCGAAGGCCTGCGGCACTTCGACCGCCCCGCCCTCGTGGTGTGGGCGACCGAGGACCGCATGATGCCCCGCGCCCACGGCCGACGGCTCGCCGAGCTCCTCCCCCAGGGAGCTCTCGTGGAGATCGAGGACAGCTGCACCCTGATCGCGGAGGACCAGCCCCATCGGCTCTCCGAAACCCTGCGCACCTTCATCGCGGAATCGGGCTGACAGCCGTGTTAGGGCCCCGGGTCGGCACAGCCGTCCCAGCCACGGCTCAAGCGCAGCGTCATCAGCGTCGGTCAGCCCCAGGCGGGGATCGACACGATGGAGCAGTGCGGACCCCTCGTGGTGTGCGGCGACCCAGGCCCTGTCGGCACTTTGCAACCGGAGCGGCTCAGACTCGGATGATCAAGTCACCTACCCGGTACCTGCTTCGTCCTTGCTCTGGATCCACTCGCAGATGGTCTCGATCGCGTCGACAAGCTCCGCGAAAGTGCGGAGATCACGATGCTGCCGACGAACCTGACTTGTTGCCACGTCCCCGCACTCAAGCTCCGCTTCACCGCTGCTCCAGACGATGAGCACGGCGGCTTGGTCATCCGTTTCGAGCGTCATCCAGGTGCTGGCCTTGGTTCGGCCGTCCTGGGGCGACCCCTGGATGCCACCCGTGATTCCGCATGACCGCAAGTGTTCCTCGTGCTCGGCGAACCAGGTGTGGAGCCTCTGTGACAGCTCGGCCGAGATACCCCCAACTCCTCGGCTTTGTCTCATGGCTGGGGGATGAATCCCACCGATCGATCGAGCTGAAATGGAGAACCGGCCTGCGTTGGATCCCAGCCCTGGATCTGCGCTTCCCGAATGCCTGCTGCAACGTGGGCTGGGCGAATGGGCCCTGCTTCAAGGACCAACCAGTTACTGGGATGAGTCTGCCCGGTGGTGACTACCAACGTCGTGCCCGGCTGGTCGGCGTTGGCGGCCTCGACCGCGTAGGTCATCGGTGTCCAGCAGAGCCCCTGCATGTAGGTGGGCTTCCTGCGGATCCGCCAGCGGTACTCGATCCCGTCAACGATTATGTGCCGGGACCCCTTCTTGTTCAGCGCCATCATTCCCCCTCTCGTGTCTCGAACTGTAGTGCCCTGCCACCGGCCTGTCCCCGGCGCTTCTTTCGTCAGTGCATGGGCGAGCTCGATGTCCGGAGGGCCTCATAGCGGGCGCTGACAGCCCGGCACTCTGGCTCGTTGACACCGAAATGGCCCCGGGCGGGCCGGCTCTACCCTGTCTCACCCCCATCAGGCTTGATCAGTCCCACGACAGTGTCGGATCCCCACCTGCATCGGCGGCCATCCGTTCGACCCACTCGCGCACGGTCACTGCTCGCTCGATGCGGCTGACGATGTGCTTTTTGGACGCCGTGTCCAAGGTCTCCGGAAGTCTGTCGAAGGTGTGGGGAAGGACATCGAGCAGACCCAGGATCTGTTCGCCGGTGCTGACTGTCAGCAGCTGCTGACACCTCCACTGCAGCGGCACCTCGGGGCGGTGCGTGAGCCGCTGCACGAGCGTAGGGAACAGGTAGTGCTTCGCCTCTGTGGCGAGGTGCTCTTGGAGCCAGTCGACCGGCAGACGCTGGCTGAAGCCGTGCATGGCGGCCTCTTGGGCCAGGCCCAGGAGCTGGGCGGTGTCGACGACTCGGACAGTGCGGGGAAGGGTCGGGGGCATGTCGAGATGATGCCAAGAAGCCTCCGCGGGGCCGAGAGGTCGGCTGGACGCCAAGCGAATCCCAGCTTCGGATCCGGAATCGACCGTGAGATTCCGGCACGAAATTTTGAGGCCACCCGCAGGCCTCAGGTCTGCGCCATGTCCACGAACCGCGAGTAGTGGCCCTGGAAGGCCACGGTGATGGTGGCTGTCGGGCCGTTACGGTGCTTGGCGACGATCAGGTCGGCCTCGCCGGCACGGGGGGACTCCTTCTCGTAGGCGTCCTCGCGGTGGAGCAGGATGACCATGTCCGCGTCCTGCTCGATGGAGCCGGACTCACGCAGGTCGGAGACCATCGGCTTCTTGTCCGTGCGCTGTTCTGGGCCACGGTTCAGCTGGGAGAGCGCGATCACCGGGACCTCCAGCTCCTTGGCGAGCAGCTTGAGGTTTCGGGACATGTCCGAGACCTCCTGCTGACGGCTCTCCGCGCGCTTGGAGCCACCTGACTGCATCAGCTGGAGGTAGTCGATCACGACGAGCTTCAGATCGTTTCGCTGCTTGAGGCGGCGGCACTTGGCGCGGATCTCCATCATCGACAGGTTCGGGGAGTCGTCGATGTAGAGCGGGGCCTGGGAGACATCGGGCATGCGTCGGGCCAGGCGGGTCCAGTCCTCGTCGGTCATCGTGCCCGAGCGCATATGGTGCAGGGCAACCCGCGCCTCGGCGGACAGCAGGCGCATCGCGATCTCGTTGCGGCCCATCTCGAGGGAGAAGATGACGCTGGGCAGATTGTTCTTGATCGAAGCGGCTCGCGCGAAGTCCAGCGCCAGTGTGGACTTACCCATGGCGGGACGTGCGGCGATCACGATCATCTGGCCCGGGTGCAGACCGTTGGTGAGCGAGTCGAAGTCGGTGAAGCCCGTCGGCACGCCCGTCATCTCGCCGCTGCGGGAACCGATCGCCTCGATCTCGTCGAGGGCGCCTTCCATGATGTCGGCGAGCGGCAGATAGTCCTCACTGGTGCGCTGCTCCGTGACGGCGTAGATCTCCGCCTGCGCGGAGTTCACGATCTCGTCGACGTCGCCGTCAGCCGCGTATCCCATCTGCGTGATACGCGTGCCCGCTTCGACCAGGCGGCGCAGCACCGCCCGCTCATGGACGATCTCCGCGTAGTACGACGCGTTGGCAGCGGTCGGCACCGACTGCACCAGCGTGTGGAGATACGAGGCCCCGCCGACACGGGTGATCTCGCCGCGCTTGGTCAGCTCGGCCGCGACCGTGATGGGGTCGGCGGGCTCACCCTTGGCGTACAGGTCGAGGATCGCCTGGTAGACGGTCTCGTGCGCGGGCCGGTAGAAGTCATGGCCCTTGAGGATCTCGACGACGTCCGCGATGGCGTCCTTGGACAGCAGCATGCCGCCGAGGACGGACTGCTCGGCGTCGAGGTCCTGCGGAGGGACCCGCTCGAAGCCACCGGGGGCGCCGTCGTCCCACGGTCCGCTCTCATGGCCCCGCTCGTGCTGCTCCTCGCGGCCCCGCCCGCGGCCCTCGCCGCGACGCTGGCGGGAGACGGGCAGCCGAGCGCCCGGACCGACGTCGGCCCAGGGCTCGTCCAGGGGCTCGGGAATGGTCACCGGCCGCCTCCCTCCCGTCCGCTCCGCGGACCTCGCCGTGTCCCATTTCTACGGCACGGCACTGACAAAAACGCATGGCCCGATTCCGTCTCCGGCGCATCGGGCGCCGGTCCACGTTAGGGCTGTCGGCACCGTCAGCCAATCTGGTTATCCACAGGCCATGTGGACGAAGGACGAGATGCTGTGGAGAACTCGGCGGAACCTGTGCACGGACCGGGGGACAGCACTGTGGACAAGTCGGCCACTCCGCCGCCAATTCCGCTCTGACCTGCACGTTTTCCGTCCACTGGCTGTGGGGGAGAAAAACTTTCCCGGCCGGACCAAGATCAGAACAAACGGCGCACAGCCGAAGCCCCGTCTCAGCCCTTGGTAAGGATTCCTCTGGGCTTGTATTCCTTACCTGTGGAAGATTAGATTGCCCGCATGACCCAGGCCGCCGTGGCGCCGCAGAGCAGCCGCCGACAGCATGACCGCGAGATCGTGGCGCTCGCTGTTCCCGCGTTCGGAGCCCTCGTCGCCGAGCCGCTCTTCGTGCTGGTCGACAGCGCAATCGTCGGACACCTCGGCACGCCTCAACTCGCCGGCCTCGGGGTCGCCGCCGCCCTGCTGATGACCGCGGTCAGCGTGTTCGTCTTCCTCGCCTACGCCACCACCGCGGCGGTCGCCCGACGCGTCGGGGCCGGTGAGCTGAGCGGCGCCATCCGTCAGGGGATGGACGGGATCTGGCTCGCCCTGGTGCTGGGCACGGGCGTCGTCGCCGTTGTGCTGCCCGGCGCTCCCTGGCTGGTCGAGCTCTTCGGCGCATCGGACACCGCCGCGCCCTATGCCACGACGTATCTGCGTATATCGAGCCTGGGTATCCCGGCGATGCTCGTCGTCATGGCAGCCACCGGGATTCTGCGGGGCCTCCAGGACACCCGGACCCCTCTCTATGTGGCCGTCGCGGGCTTCGCCGCCAACGCAGCGCTCAACGCCGGGCTGGTCTACGGCGCCGGGCTCGGCATCGCCGGGTCCGCCTGGGGCACTGTGCTCGCCCAGTGCGGAATGGCCGCCGCCTACCTCGTGGTCGTGGTCCGGGGCGCCCGCAGGCACGGCGCCTCCCTGCGGCCCGACCCGGCGGGGATACGCGCCAGCGCCCAGGCCGGTGCTCCCTTGCTGGTGCGGACGCTTTCGCTGCGAGCCGTCCTGCTGATCGCCACGGCTGTGGCTGCGCGCCTGGGCGACACCTCGATCGCCGCACATCAGGTCATCCTGTCCCTCTGGTCCCTGATGGCCTTCGCGCTGGACGCGATCGCCATCGCGGGCCAGGCGATCATCGGCCGCTATCTCGGCGCCGAAGACCCCGACGGCGCGCGGCAGGTCTGCCGTCGCATGGTGCAGTGGGGCATCGTCTCGGGCATGGTGCTGGGTGCTCTGCTCGTCCTGGCCCGGTCGCTGTTCATTCCCCTGTTCACCGGCGACCAGGCGGTGCACAGCACACTGCTGCCGGCGCTGCTGGTGGTGGCCCTTTCCCAGCCCGTGGCCGGGGTGGTGTTCGTCCTGGACGGCGTACTGATGGGCGCCGGTGACGGGCGTTATCTGGCGGTGGCGATGCTGCTGACCCTGGCGGCCTTCGCCCCCGTGGCCCTGCTTGTCCCGGCCCTTGGCGGGGGCCTCACCGCGCTCTGGTGGGCCATGGCGCTGATGATGATCGTGCGCATGCTGACCCTGTGGCTGCGGATGCGCTCGGGCCGCTGGATCGTGACCGGGGCCACCCGCTGACCCGGTGGCTCCCGGCCGATGCTCCGTTTCACGTGAAACGGCGACAGCAGCGCGAAGCTCCGCGTACGGCCAGAACACCAGAACAGCGGAAAGGGCCGCACCCAGCGGGTGCGGCCCTCTCAGGCTCTACGAGCAGTCGCTCAGGCGGCGACGACCTCGATGCCGAGCTTCGCGGCAACCTCGGGGTGCAGACGCACGGACACCTGGTGCGAGCCCAGGGTCTTGATCGGCGAACCGAGCTCAACACGACGCTTGTCGACGTCCGGGCCACCGGCGGACTTGATCGCCGAAGCGATGTCAGCCGGAGTGACGGAGCCGAACAGGCGGCCGGCGTCGCCGGAGCGAACGGCCAGGCGCACCTTGACACCCTCGAGCTTGGCCTTGACCTCGTTGGCCTGCTCGATGGTGGCGATCTCGTGGATCTTGCGGGCGCGGCGGATCTGCGCCACGTCCTTCTCGCCACCCTTGGTCCAGCGGATCGCGAAACCGCGCGGGACCAGGTAGTTGCGAGCGTAGCCGTCCTTGACGTCGACGACGTCGCCAGCGGCACCGAGGCCAGAGACCTCGTGGGTGAGGATGATCTTCATTTCGTAGTCACCCTTCCCTTAGCGCGCGGTGGACGTGTAGGGCAGCAGCGCCATCTCACGGCTGTTCTTGACGGCCGTGGCGACGTCACGCTGGTGCTGCGTGCAGTTGCCGGTGACGCGGCGGGCACGGATCTTGCCGCGGTCGGAAATGAACTTCCGCAGCATGTTCGTGTCCTTGTAGTCCACGTACACGGTCTTGTCCTTGCAGAACGCGCAGACCTTCTTCTTAGGCTTGCGCACAGGCGGCTTCGCCATGGTGTTTCTCCTGTGTGATCAAGAAGTGGGGGTACGAGCTGCCCCGCAGGCCAAGTCCCGATGGGACCGGGCCTTAGAAGGGAGGCTCGTCCGAGTAGCCGCCTCCGGAGCTGCCGCCCCAGTTGCCACCGCCACCCTGCTGCTGGCCACTGGCCGGCGCGCTGCTGGCCCAGGGGTCGTCGGCGGGAGCACCGCCGCCACCCTGCTGGCCACCGCTGGGGCCGCCGCCCCAGTTGCCGCCGCCCTGCTGGCCGCCGCCGTAGCCACCCTGGCCACCACGACCCGTGGTCTTGGTGACCTTGGCCGTGGCGTTCTTGAGACTGGGGCCGACTTCCTCGACGTCCAGCTCGTAGACCGTGCGCTTCACGCCCTCGCGGTCCTCGTACGACCGCTGCTTCAGCCGGCCCTGCACGATGACGCGCATGCCTCGCTGGAGCGACTCGGCGACGTTCTCCGCCGCCTGGCGCCAGACCGAGCAGGTGAGGAAGAGGCTCTCGCCGTCCTTCCACTCGTTGGTCTGGCGGTCGAAGGTACGGGGAGTCGACGCGACACGGAACTTCGCGACCGCCGCACCGGACGGGGTGAAGCGCAGCTCGGGGTCGTCGACGAGATTGCCGACGACCGTGATGACGGTCTCGCCTGCCATGGGTGAACCTCTCGGCGGGATTGCTTCTGGCTGCTTGCTGCTACTCGAACCCGATGACCTCTGAGCTAGGCGCTCAGTGGGTCTCGGGACGGAGGACCTTGGTCCGGAGGACCGACTCGTTCAGGTTCATCTGGCGGTCGAGCTCCTTGACGACCGCAGGCTCAGCCTGGAGGTCGATGACCGAGTAGATGCCCTCGGGCTTCTTCTTGATCTCGTAAGCGAGACGACGACGGCCCCAGGTGTCGACCTTCTCCACCTTTCCGTTGCCCTCACGGACGACGGAGAGGAAGTTCTCGATCAGCGGGGAGACAGCGCGCTCCTCGAGATCGGGGTCGAGGATGACCATCACCTCGTAGTGACGCATGTGGAACCCACCTCCTTTGGACTCAGCGGCCACGGTCGTTCCGTGGCAGGAGGGTCGTGATGCGTAAGCATCGATGTCTACGAGTAAAACAGGCGCCACTGACAATCGGGCTCGAGAACCGAGAATCCGAGTGCTGGCCTGGGCAGACACCGGTGCAGCGGTACACAGTACCCGCACACCCACTTCCGGTTGAAATCCGGCGGTCCCAGGCCGCACCCTGTACACATCGAGTGTGGGCGGCGTCACAGTGCGCCGCCCTCCGGGAACGCGGGACCGCACGACGCCAGGAGGTGCTTCATGGCACAGACAATGCGATCGAATCCCACAGGCTCCCTCTTCGCCACGGACGGGAAATCCCATCCGCTCCAGGACACCCTGATGGTGGCCACTCTGGTGCTGGGTGTGGTGTCGTTCGTGACGGCCCAGTTCGACGGCCTCCATCTGCTCGCTTCATGGACCGGGCTGATCGGGATCCTGACCGGCGGCTACGGTCAGTTCATCTCCGTCACCACCCGCGAGCGCTTCGTCACGATCGTCGGACTGGGTGCCGCAGGCGTCGGCTTCTTCCTCGGGATGGCCCGCGGAGGGCTCTTCGGCGGCCTGATCGGCTACTAGCTCCCCGTTCCACCAGCATGTCCGCCACCCCGCGGCCACGCGGGGCGCCGCCCTGGCCCAGTAGGCTTCCGGCGAGAGCCGGAACCCCTGTACCCATGGGGACACACCTGCCAAGGAGCGCCCCGCATGAGCCTGACCCTGAGGACCATCAGCCGAGAGCAGCATCTGGCGTACATCCAGAGCCTGCCGTCGGCGAGCCACTGCCAGGTCCCCGCATGGGCTGACGTCAAGACGGAGTGGCGCTCCGAGAGCCTCGGCTGGTTCGACAAGAGCGGCGAGCTTGTCGGGGCCGGCCTCGTGCTGTACCGCCAGTTGCCCAAGATCAAGCGGTATCTCGCGTATCTGCCCGAGGGTCCGGTGATCAACTGGTACGCGCCGAACCTGGACGAGTGGCTGACGCCGATGCTGGCCCACCTCAAGAACCAGGGCGCCTTCTCGGTGAAGATGGGCCCGCCGGTGGTCATCCGCCGCTGGGACGCCCCGGCCATCAAGGCCGGCATCCAGGACCCGGATGTGAAGCGCCTGCGCGATGTCCAGGCGACGCACGTCGAGCCGCGCGCCTTCGAGGTGGCGGACCGGCTGCGGAAGATGGGCTGGCAGCAGGGCGAGGACGGGGGCGCCGGCTTCGGTGACGTCCAGCCCCGGTACGTCTACCAGGTGCCGCTGGCCAACCGTTCGCTCGACGATGTCCTCAAGGGCTTCAACCAGTTGTGGCGGCGGAACATCAAGAAGGCCGAGAAGGCCGGCGTCGAGGTCGTCCAGGGCGGCTACGAGGACCTCGCCGAGTGGCAGCGGCTGTACGAGATCACGGCCGTGCGCGACCGCTTCAGGCCCCGTCCGCTCTCGTACTTCCAGCGCATGTGGACCGTCCTCAACAACGAGGACCCCAACCGCATGCGTCTGTACTTCGCGCGGCACGACGGCGTGAACCTCTCCGCCGCGACGATGCTCGTCGTCGGGGGGCACGTCTGGTACTCCTACGGCGCATCCGACAACATCGGCCGTGAGGTTCGTCCCTCGAACGCGATGCAGTGGCGGATGCTGCGCGACGCCTACGCCATGGGGGCCACGGTCTACGACCTGCGTGGCATCAGCGACTCGCTCGACGAGACCGACCACCTCTTCGGTCTCATCCAGTTCAAGGTCGGCACGGGTGGCGAAGCAGTCGAGTACGTCGGCGAGTGGGACTTCCCGCTCAACAAGCTGCTGCACAAGGCGCTAGACATGTACATGTCCCGCCGCTGATCCTTTGATCTTTCCGTAGTCTCAAGCCTCACCCGTACAGCCGAGCTGTCGCTCGTATGTACGACCCCACGTGCACCGACAACACCGACCCCCAAGAAAGGTCCCGGTCCCGGCCATGGCGCTCTCCCTCTATGTAGACACCGCGCGCTGGCGGGCGCACCAGAAGTCGGTGATCGACCAGTTCCCGGGCATCGTCCCGGTCTGCAAGGGCAACGGCTACGGCTTCGGCCACGAGCGGCTGGCCGAGGAGACGACCCGCTTCGGGGCGGACATGCTGGCCGTGGGCACGACCTACGAGGCGGCGCGGATCAAGGACTGGTTCAGTGGTGACCTGCTCGTCCTCACTCCCTTCCGGAGGGGCGAGGAGCCCGTGCCGCTGCCGGACCGGGTCGTCCGCTCCGTGTCATCGGTCGACGGTGTGCATGCCCTGGTGGGCGCACGGGTCGTCATCGAGTGCATGAGCTCCATGAAGCGCCACGGGGTCTCCGAGCAGGACCTGAGCCAGCTGCACGCGGGCATCGATGACGTACGGCTCGAGGGTTTCGCCCTGCATCTGCCGCTCGACCGCACGGATGGCTCGGACGCGGTCGAGGAGGTCATCGGCTGGATGGACCGGCTTCGTGCCGCCAGGCTGCCGTTGCACACCATGTTCGTGAGCCATCTGCGTGCCGATGAACTGGCTCGGTTGCAGCAGCAGTTCCCGCAGACCCGGTTCCGCGCACGGATCGGCACCCGGCTGTGGCTCGGCGACCACGAGGCCACCGAATACCGCGGCTCCGTCCTCGATGTGACGCGTGTGGTCAAGGGTGACCGGTTCGGCTACCGCCAGCAGAAGGCCGCGTCGGACGGATGGCTGGTCGTGGTGGCCGGAGGTACGTCCCACGGTGTCGGCCTGGAGGCACCGAAGGCTTTGCACGGTGTCATGCCGCGCGCCAAGGGTGTGGCCCGGGCCGGCCTGGCCACCGTGAACCGCAACCTCTCGCCGTTCGTCTGGGCGGGCAAGCAGCGCTGGTTCGCGGAACCTCCGCACATGCAGGTCTCGATCCTGTTCGTCCCGGCGGACGCGCAGGAGCCGAAGGTCGGTGACGAGCTGGTCGCCCACCTGCGTCACACGACCACCCAGTACGACCGCCTGGTCGACTGCTAGGCGCTGTCCGGGCGGTAGCCGTCCGGGGTCAGCCCGACGTGGGCTCGCTGGTCCCCCAGTCCACTCGTGGCCCCTCCACCGCCTGGACGGTGTGACGCCCCGGATGCGCCGCGCGGCCCAGCGCGAACACGTCGGGCGCCCGGTCCAGTACACCCCCCGCGGGGTCGTCGGACCCGTCCTGGCGTACCACGTCGCGCTCCGGCATCAGGATGTCCCTGACGACCACGGCGCACAGATACAGCGTCCCCAGCAGATGTGCGGCGATCGCCAGCTGGTAGCCCTCGGGCGGCAGCCCCTGGTGCTTGTCCCCGCTGGTCGTGTAGGCGAGGTACATCCAGATCCCGAGGAAGTACACGACCTCACAGCCCTGCCAGATCAGGAAGTCCCGCCAGCGGGGCCTGGCGAGCGCCGCGAGCGGGATCAGCCACAGCACGTACTGCGGTGAGTAGACCTTGTTGGTGAGGATGAACGCGGCCACGACCAGGAAGGCCAGCTGGCCGACGCGGGGCCGGCGCGGTGCGGTGAGGCTGAGCCACGCGATGCCCGCGCACGCCAGGATCACCAGCAGAGTGGCGTACGTGTTGACGAGCTCCACATCGAGCTCCTCGCCGGTGCGCTGGGTGATGATCAGCCAGAACGAACCGAAGTCGACCTGCCGCTCCTGGCTGAAGGTGTAGAACTTCTTCCAGCCCTCGGGCGCGAGCAGCATCACCGGCACGTTCACCACCAGCCAGGCTCCGGCTGCGCCGAGCAGCGCCGCTCCGTACTCGCGGTACTTGCCCGCCCGCCAGCACAGCACCAGCAGCGGTCCGAGCAGCAGCACGGGGTAGAGCTTGGCCGCGGTGGCCAGCCCGATGAGCACGCCGAAGACCAGCACCCGCCCGCGGGACCACATCAGCATCGCCGCGGCCGTGAGCGCGACAGCCAGCAGGTCCCAGTTGATGGTGGCGGTGAGGGCGAAGGCGGGCGCGAGGGCGACCAGCAGCCCGTCCCAGGGGCGGTTGCGCTGGGTCCGGGTGACACAGACCGCGATGATCACGGCGCAGATCAGCAGCATGCCGGCGTTGACCAGCCAGTACATCTGCTCGCGGTACTGGAGGTCCCCGTCGAAGGGCGCCGTAAGCCAGGCGGCGACCTGCATGAAGAGGCCCGTCAGGACCGGGTACTCGAGGTACTCCATGTCACCGGTCAGTCGGTCGAAGTACGGGACCAGCCCGTCGGCGAAACCGCGCCCGAGAAAGAGGTGGGGGATGTCCGAGTAGCAGGCGTGGGTGTACTGGGAGCTTGAGCCCCGGAACCACGCCCAGTTGTAGCAGGGCAGCTTCTGCACCATGCCAAGGGCGAACATCCCGATCGCGACCAGCGCGATGACCCGCACCGGTGTGAACCAGCTGCTGCCGACCCACGCGGCACGGCCCAGCGGTCCGCCGATCAGCTCGCTGCCGGCGATTGCGACCTCGTCCCGCCGCGTGGGAGGCACCACGGGCTGTTCCTGGTGCACGCTGGTCTTCTGTGGGCTCGGCATAGGGCACATCCTGCCGCACCACCCTGTCAGAGCGGCGCTCCTGTGGACAACGGGGAAGACGCCGTCAACGGCCTGTGGACAAGCACCCTGTGGACGAGCGGCGAGGGCCGCCGCGCCGACTGTCTCGGCACGGCGGCCCTCGTGGCCGTACTCACGGGGTCGGCGGGAGCGTCAGCCGTCCGGCCCCCCAAAGATCCCGCCGTTGTCATTGGCTCCGGCGCCGTTGCCCCCGTTGCCGTTGCTGTCCGGTGGCGGTGACGAGCTGGTGGGTACCCCGCCGTCCGTGCCGTCGGTCGTACCACCCACGTCGTTGCCGGCGTTGTCGCCTCCGCCGTCCTGGCCGCCGACGGGGTCACAGTTCCAGTCGAAGCGCCCGCAGCTCTCGCTGGGCTCCGGCGATTCGGAGGGCGACACGGAGGGGCTCGCCGACGGACTCTCCGAGGGTTCCTCGGAAGGCGAGGTGGACGGAGACGCCGACGGCGAGGAGCAGATCTTGCCGCCTCCGCAGACGGCCTCGGCGTCCAGCGGCTCCGGCTCGGGGAACGGAATCACCTTCTCGCCCTTGAGCGCGTCCGTCATGTAGTCCTTGAAGATCTCGGACGGGAACGACGCACCGTGGATCTTCCGCTGCCCGCCGGTCCCGTACATCTCGAGGAACTTACGGTTCTTGTTCTCCGCGTTGTCGTCCATCCGGTACATGTCGATGGCCGTCACCAGCTGCGGTGTGTAGCCCACGAACCAGGCGGACTTGTTGCCGTCGGTGGTACCGGTCTTGCCGGCGACATCGCGTCCCGGAAGCTGGGCGTTGGTGCCGGTGCCCTTTTTCACGACATCGGCGAGCACGTCGGTCACATTGCTGGCGATGGCGGTCGAGAAGGCCGTCCTGGTCTTGTTCTCGTGCTGGTAGACCGTCTTGCCGCCCTTCTTGACCTCGGTCACGGAGTACGGGTCGTGCTGCTTGCCGTTGGAGGCGAACGTGGCGTACGCACCCGCCATACGGATGGCGCTGGGGCTGGAGATACCGAGCGAGAACGACGGGACTTCGCCCTTGACCAGGCTGTCCTCCCTGAGGCCGGCCTTGACCGCGGTCTGCCGCACGTTGTCGATGCCGATGTCCATGCCCAGCTGGGCATAAGGCGAGTTGGCCGAGTGGATCATGGCTTCGCGGAGGGAGATGTTCTTGTAGGACTCACCGCCGTCGTTGGTCTGGAGCCATTCCTCGTTCTTCTCGTTGCGCCAGACGGTGCCGTCGTACTTCCTGATCTTGAGCTTGTTGAGGCCGCTGTACTTGCTCCGGTCGGGATCGACCAGGGTGCGGGTGTCCGCCGTCTGGCTCTCACCGAGGGAGGGATCGCGCACACCGACGTCCATGGCCGCGGCCAGGACGAAGGGCTTGAAGGTCGATCCGACCTGGGCACCGGTCTCGTCGGCGTTGTTGGTGAAGTGCTTGGTCGCGTCGGCGCCGCCGTAGATGGCGACGATCGCGCCGCTCTCCGGATCCACCGAGGCGCCGCCGAACTGGACGTGGGTGTCCTTGTCCGGGCGCTTCTTGGGATCGATGTTCTTGTCGTAGACCTTCTTGACCGAGTCCTTGAGCGCCTCCACCTTCTTCTTGTCGAAGGTGGTGTAGATCTCGTAGCCGCCCTTGGACAGCTCCTCGGCCGTGACGCCCTGGTCGTTGTTGTTGATGAAGTTGGCCTTGGCCAGGTCCACGAGATAGCCGGTCTGCCCGCTCAGCTGGGCGTCCTTCTTCGGCCTCAGGACCTTGGGAAACTTGGTGAACTCAGCTCGCTTCGCAGCTGTGAGGTGACCGTCCTTGACCATCTCGCCGAGGATCCAGCTCCAGCGCTCGGTGACGCGCCGGGTGTTCTCCTTCTCGGTGGCGGCCGGGTCGATCTCGGTGGCACCGGCCGGGTCGAAGTACGTGGCGCCCTTCAGGAGCGACGCGAGGAAGGCGCACTGGCTGGCGTCGAGGCTCTTCGCGTCCTTGCCGAAGTACGTGCGCGCCGCCGCCTGGACCCCGTAGGCACCGCGCCCGTAGTAGGAGGTGTTCAGGTAGCCCGCCATGATCTCCTCTTTGGAGAGCTCCGTGCCCACCTTCATGGAGATGAAGAGCTCCTTGAACTTTCGGTTCAAGGTCTGTTCCTGGCTCAGCATGGCGTTCTTGACGTACTGCTGGGTGATGGTGGAGCCGCCCTGGGTCTCGCCGCCCCTCGCCATGTTGACGACGGCTCGGGCGATACCCATCGGGTCGATGCCCGAGTCGGTCTTGAACGTCTTGTTCTCCGCGGAGATCACGGCGTTCTTCATGTCCAGCGGAATGTTCTCGGGCGTGAGGATCTGCCGGTTGACCTCGCCGCCCGTGGCGGCCATCTGGGTCTTGTCTTTCCAGTAGTAGACGTTGTTCTGCGCCGAGGCGGCGTCGTCCGCGTTCGGTACCACGACCATCGCGTAGGCGATGGTGCCCGCCGCCATCAGGCTCCCGACGAATCCGAGCGTCAGACCCGTCATGAGCTTCCATGAGGGCACCCAGCGCCGCCAGCCGTACCTGTTGTGGCGCGGGTAGTCGATCAGCCGCCGTTTACCGGGGTCGCCGCCCCGGCCACCGCCGGGACCGCCCTGGCCTCCGCCGCGACCGCCTCGGCGGCCGCCGTGACCTCCGTGGCCCGCTCCGCCCGCCTCGGCGGCTCTTCTGCGCCCACCGCCGCCGTTCTGGGCGGCGCGCCGGGCCTCGGCGCGGCCGCCGTGCGACGACTGCGGTCCGTATCCGTCTGAGGGGGATCCGGTGCCGGCGCCCCCGTGGGGGGCTGCTCGGCGGCCTGTCGGCTGCTGGGCGGCGCGCCTGGCCGCTGCACGTCCGCCACCCTGCGGTTGGGGCGGTTTGCGACGGTGCTCGCTCATCGAACGACTACTCCTCGGGCAGGCATAAACGCCTGGAAGCGGTAGTTGAGATCCGGTCCCCCCGCAATGAATACGGACCAGCCCGTCGCCGGGCTCATCCGTGATGCATCCGGGAGGACGACGTCTGAAGACGTCGCTTGGTTCCCGGTGGTCTGCATCCGCACAGACTACGCAGGGGCAAAACGTGCTTAAGCGGGAAATCCACCCCTAAACCGGCAAGTCCACTGCTGTGAATTGACGGTGTGACGCCGGTCACGAGAGTCCCACTTGTCGACACAGGGCTACCCCTCTATCGTCTGGATGTATCGAGTCGATACATCAGAGCGGCATAACCGCCGGCGCGAGCAGCACCGGAGCCGGGAAGGACGGAGGAGGGGATCGATGAGCAGACGCTCCGGCATCCTCGAGTTCGCCGTCCTCGGCCTGCTCCGTGAGGCTCCGATGCACGGATACGAGCTGCGCAAGCGGCTCAACACGTCGCTGGGGATCTTCCGGGCGTTCAGCTACGGGACGCTCTACCCCTGCCTCAAGACGCTGGTCGCAAACGGCTGGTTGATCGAAGAGCCGGGCAGCGCGCCCGAGGACGCCCTCGCCGCCTCACTGGCGGCGGGACGACGGGCCAAGATCGTCTACCGTCTGACCGCCGAGGGCAAGGAACACTTCGAGGAGCTCCTCTCCCACACCGGCCCCGACACCTGGGAGGACGAGCACTTCGCGGCTCGCTTCGCCTTCTTCGGGCAGACGGAGCGCGAGGTGAGGATGCGTGTGCTGGAAGGCAGACGCAGCAGGCTCGAGGAGCGGCTGGAGAAGATGCGCGCCTCCCTCACCCGTACACGCGAGCGCCTCGACGACTACACGCTTGAGCTCCAGCGCCACGGTATGGAATCCGTGGAGCGCGAGGTGCGCTGGCTGAACGAGCTCATCGAGAGCGAGCGGGCGGGGCGGGACCAGCGCCGGTCCCCTTCCGCCGAGGACAACGCTCGGCAGGACACCACATCTGGAGAAGCGGGCGGCCTACCCCGGCACCGGGGTGCAGCGCCCCCTGAAGGGGGCCCTTCGGGGGCGCCCGACCAGCCGGATCCGTCCGACGACACCACCAAGTGAGACCCGCGGACACGCAGGTCTCGTACGAGAACAAACAGGGAGCAACCGGAATGGGTTCGGTTCGCGTAGCCATCGTCGGCGTGGGCAACTGCGCCGCCTCGCTGGTGCAGGGCGTCGAGTACTACAAGGACGCCGACCCGGCCTCCAAGGTGCCGGGGCTGATGCACGTCCAGTTCGGCGACTACCACGTGCGGGACGTCGAGTTCGTGGCCGCCTTCGACGTCGACGCGAAGAAGGTCGGTCTCGACCTCGCGGACGCCATCGGTGCCAGCGAGAACAACACCATCAAGATCTGCGACGTGCCGACCACGGGTGTGAAGGTCCAGCGCGGCCACACCCTCGACGGTCTGGGCAAGTACTATCGCGAGACCATCGAGGAGTCTGCCGAGGCTCCCGTGGACATCGTCCAGGTCCTCAAGGACCAGCAGGTCGACGTGCTCGTCTGCTACCTGCCGGTGGGCTCCGAGGACGCGGCGAAGTACTACGCGCAGTGCGCCATCGACGCCAAGGTCGGCTTCGTCAACGCGCTCCCGGTCTTCATCGCCGGCACCAAGGAGTGGGCGGACAAGTTCACCGAGGCAGGTGTGCCGATCGTCGGTGACGACATCAAGTCCCAGGTGGGTGCCACCATCACGCACCGTGTCATGGCGAAGCTGTTCGAGGACCGCGGTGTGATCCTGGACCGCACGATGCAGCTGAACGTCGGCGGCAACATGGACTTCAAGAACATGCTCGAGCGCGAGCGCCTGGAGTCCAAGAAGATCTCCAAGACCCAGGCCGTCACGTCCCAGATCCCGGACCGTGACCTCGGCGAGAAGAACGTCCACATCGGCCCGTCGGACTACGTGGCCTGGCTGGACGACCGCAAGTGGGCGTACGTGCGCCTCGAGGGCCGCGCCTTCGGTGACGTCCCGCTGAACCTGGAGTACAAGCTCGAGGTCTGGGACTCCCCGAACTCGGCCGGTGTCATCATCGACGCCGTGCGTGCCGCGAAGATCGCCAAGGACCGCGGCATCGGCGGCCCGATCCTCTCCGCGTCCTCGTACTTCATGAAGTCCCCGCCGGTCCAGTACTTCGACGACGAGGCCCGCGAGAACGTCGAGAAGTTCATCAAGGGCGAGGTCGAGCGCTAAGCACCAGCGCACACCGTCCTGCCGGACACCCGAGGGTCCCCGTGGCATCTGCCCGGGGGCCCTCGTCCTGTGTGACGCTTGCGCACATGCCTGTCGTACGTGATCTGCGCGTACTCCTGCGCTTCTCCGGCTTCCGCCGCCTACTGACCGTGCGTCTCCTGTCCCAGTCTGCTGACGGGGTCTACCAGGTCGCGCTCGCCACCTATGTCGTCTTCTCACCGGAGCGGCAGACCTCGCCGACCGCGATCGCTTCGGCCATGGCCGTGCTGCTGCTGCCGTACTCGCTCGTCGGCCCCTTCGCCGGAGTACTCCTGGACCGCTGGCAGCGGCGCCAGGTGTTCCTCTACGGCAACGTGCTACGTGCCGCACTCGCCGCCCTCACGGCTCTGCTGATCACCGCCGCCCTCCCGGACTGGCTCTTCTATGTCTCGGCCCTCTGTGTGACGGCTGTCAACCGGTTCATCCTGGCGGGGCTGTCCGCCTCCCTGCCACGGGTGGTCGACGAGGACCGGCTGGTGATGGCCAACTCCGTGTCACCGACCGCGGGAACACTCGCCGCTACAGCAGGCGGCGGACTCGCCTTCGCCGTACGTGTGGTCGTGGCCGACTCCGATGCAGCGGTCGTCCTCCTCGGCGCCGTGCTCTACCTCTGCGCCGGACTCGCCTCACTGCGGATGGCGCGCGCACTACTCGGCCCCGATCCAGAGCAGTTGCAGCCACGCCTTGCCGCGGCGCTGGCCTCGACCGCCCGCGGTCTCATCGGCGGACTACGTCACCTCGCCGAACGCCGGAACGCCACCAGAGCCCTCGTATCGATGACCCTGCTCCGCTTCTGCTACGGCGCACTGACCGTCATGGTGCTGACGCTGTGCCGACACGCCTGGTCGACGACCGAGAAGGAAGGGCTGACCCTGCTGGGGCTGACCGTGGGCGTTTCAGGGGCCGGCTTCCTCACCGCGGCCGTCATCACGCCATGGGCGGTGAACCGGCTAGGGCCGTTCGGCTGGATGGCGACATGCGCGGGAGTCGCAGCCGTACTCGAGCCGGCCCTCGGTCTGCCGTTCACGCCCGCGCCGATGCTCGCCGCCGCATTCGTCCTCGGGGTCATCACCCAGGGAGCGAAGATCGCCGCCGACACGGTCGTCCAGACCAGCGTCGATGACGCCTTCCGCGGCCGGGTGTTCTCCCTCTACGACATGCTCTTCAATGTCGCCTTCGTCGCGGCGGTAGGGATGGCCGCACTGATCCTGCCCCCCGACGGCACGTCCGGGCCGCTGGTGGTCCTGGTGGCTCTGCTCTATACGGCCGTCGCGCTCGCCATGGCGCGCTGGCGCTGGAACGGGGCCTGATGTTTCACGTGAAACACAGCCTTCCGGCTATGCCCGAGTGCGGTGTTTCACGTGAAACATGACGGCTGCGCTCCGGACAGGGTCAGCCCTGCGCCGCCCACCACTCCTTGAGTGCGGCCACGGCGGCCTCATGCTCCATCGGCCCGTGCTCCAGACGCAGCTCCAGCAGCGCCTTGTAAGCCTTGCCGACCACCGGCCCCGGACCGACACCGAGAATCTCCATGATCTGGTTGCCATCCAGATCCGGACGGATCGAGTCCAGCTCTTCTTGTTCCTTCAGCTCGGCGATGCGCTCCTCAAGCCCGTCATAGGAGCGAGAGAGCGCGCTCGCCTTCCGCTTGTTCCGGGTCGTGCAGTCCGAGCGGGTCAGCTTGTGAAGGCGCTCCAGCAGGGGTCCTGCGTCCCGTACATAGCGCCGCACCGCCGAGTCGGTCCATTCACCGTCGCCATAGCCATGGAAACGCAGATGCAGTTCCACCAGCCGCGCGATGTCCCTGACCATGTCGTTGGAGTACTTGAGCGCCGTCAGTCGCTTCTTGACCATCTTGGCTCCCACCACCTCGTGGTGATGGAAGGAGACCCGGCCATCCGACTCGAAGCGCCGGGTCCTGGGCTTGCCGATGTCATGCAGCAGCGCGGACAGGCGCAGCACCAGATCCGGACCGTCCTTCTCCAGATCGATCGCCTGGTCCAGCACGGTCAGTGAGTGCTCGTACACATCCTTGTGGCGGTGGTGCTCGTCACTCTCCAGCCGAAGCGCGGGCAGCTCGGGGAGGAAGTGCTCGGCGAGACCTGTGTCGACGAGCTGCGCCAGGCCCTTTCGCGGGTGCCGCGAAAGGATCAGTTTGTTGAGCTCGTCACGGACGCGCTCGGCGGAGACGATCTCGATCCGGTCCGCCATGTCCTTCATCGCGCCGACGACCTCGGGGGCCACCTCGAAGTCGAGCTGAGCGGCGAAACGCGCGGCCCGCAGCATGCGCAGCGGGTCGTCGGAGAACGACTCCTCGGGTGTTCCGGGGGTACGCAGCACCCGGGCAGCCAGATCCTGGCGACCGCCGTGGGGGTCGATGAACTCCTTCTCCGGGAGGGCGAGCGCCATCGCGTTCACCGTGAAGTCCCGGCGGACGAGGTCCTCCTCGATGGAGTCGCCGTAGGACACCTCGGGCTTGCGCGAGGTCCGGTCGTACGCCTCGGATCGATAGGTAGTGACCTCGATCTGGAAGCGCTGGACGGCGTCCCCGACACGGGCGTCCTTCTGGCAGCCCACGGTGCCGAACGCGATCCCCACCTCCCATACCGAGTCCGCCCAAGGCCGGACGATCTTCAGCACGTCCTCAGGACGGGCGTCCGTGGTGAAGTCGAGGTCATTGCCGAGCCGCCCCAGCAGCGCGTCCCGGACCGACCCGCCGACCAGGGCAAGGCGGAACCCCGCCTGCTGGAAGCGGTGAGCAAGCTCATCGGCGACAGGGGACACTCGCAGCAGTTCACTGACCGCGCGATGCTGCGCCTGACTCAGTGCGGTCTGGTTGTCTTCGTTGGCGTTCGGCACAACAGCACAGGGTACGTGCCCGCGCAGACGGGGGCTTCCCTGTTTCCCCTCTGTGCCGGCACAGGTCCCCGGGCCGGGGACGGAACCGATCATGAGGAGCGGTCCGCGGCACTTCGTCATGGCGCACCTCGTTACCATGCCTGGATACGGCCGGTGCGGTCAGGGCACTGATACCACCCACCAACGGCAGCAAACGACGACGACAAGGACGGACGAGCGCGTGGCCGAGGCGGCAGAATTCCAGGGGATGGGTACCTCTCCTGCCCCCCGGTGGCTGCGGCGTACAGCCGCCCTCATCGCGGGAGCACCACTGCTGGCCGCTCTGCTCGGCGGACCGGCGGCGCAGCCTGCGCACGCCGCCCCGAAGGCCGCCGCATCAACAAGCGTCGATGTGTCCTTGGACACCCTGGCCCCGGCCGCTCCGGTGGAGGGCGACACGCTCACCCTGACCGGCACGGTTTCCAACAAGGGCAAGGAAGCGGTCACCGATACCGAGGTCGATCTCTTGATGGGGCCCCGTCTGGACGGTCGCTCCGACATCGACGACGTGGCCAAGCGCGGTGACTACTCCCCCGGAAGCGACGGCGACAAGCTGGGCGCCCCGTACGCCGTCAAGCTCCCGACCGTGGCGGCCGGACTCAGTGAGGACTTCTCCCTGAGTGTCCCGGTCAGCAAGCTCGGCCTCGACGAGGACGAGAGCGGTGTGTACCAGCTCGGGGTGTCCGTCTCGGGCCAGACCTCCAGTGAGCAGTACGAGCAGGTCCTTGGGATCGAGCGGACCTTGCTTCCCTGGCAGCCGGAGCCCGCGGACACGAAGACCCAGGCCGCCTACCTGTGGCCGCTGATCTCCTCGACGCGTCTGTCTGCGGAGACCGACACGGACGATCAGCAGAGCCCGATCTTCAGCGACGACACCCTGGCGGAGGAGCTGGCCCCCGGCGGCAGGCTGGAGCAGCTCGTCTCGCTGGGCAGCGAACTTCCTGTGACCTGGGTCATCGATCCCGATCTGCTCGCCACGGTCGAGGCCATGACCGGCGACTACAAGGTCAGGACCGGGCCCGACACCACGGTTCCCGGCCGGAACCAGGTCGTGGCCAAGAAGTGGCTGAGCTCGCTGGAGAACGCGGTACAGGGGAGCAAGGTCGTCGCGCTGCCGTTCGGCGATCCCGACCTGGCCTCCCTCGCCCATCGCGGCAAGGACGTCTCCGGGTCCCTCAGCCAGCTCCAGCCGGCCACCACGGTCGCCGAGAGCACCGTGGAGACGATTCTCCATGTGAAGCCGTCCATAGACTTCGCCTGGCCGGTGGAGGGCGCGATCGACCCGTCGATCGTCGATGTCGCGACATCAGCCGGCGCCGACAAGATCATCGCCCGCAGTGACAGCTTCCGGGAGACCGGTTCGGTGTCGTACACACCGTCCTCCGCACGGCCCATCGGCGGTGGAACCACGGCGGTCGTCGCGGACGCGCGGCTCTCCACGGCCTTCCAGGGGGACCTCTCCACTGCGGACGGCTCCACCCTCGCGGTCCAGAAGTTCCTCGCGCAGACGCTGTCCCTGACCCTTCAGGCCCCCAGCAAACAGCGCAGCATCGTGGTCGCGCCGCAGCGGACGCCGTCGGCGTCCCAGGCGCAGACGATGGCGAGCGCCCTGCGTGCCCTGTCCGACCAGCGCTGGGCCCAGCCCGTGGACCTCATCGCGGCGGCGGCCGCGAAGCCGGATCCCGATGCGACCACCGACGTTCCGGCCGCCAAGAGCTACCCCGGCCGGCTTCGCGCCCAGGAACTGCCGGTCCAGACCTTCCAGGACATCCGGACCACGCAGGAGACCCTGAACAACTTCAAGGTCATCCTCACTGCGCAGGACCGGGTGGTCACCCCGTTCGGCAACGCGCTCGACCGTGAGATGTCCACGTCCTGGCGGGGCAAGCCCAGTGCGGCGGCCGATTACCGCAGAGGGGTGCAGACCTTCCTGGAGAACCTCAGGGCCGAGGTCCGGCTGATCCAGAAGTCCGCGGTGACGCTCTCGGGCCGCAGTGCCACGATCCCGGTGACAGTGCAGAACAAGCTGCTCCAGGGGGTCGACCACCTGGTCCTCAGGCTGAAGTCCGCCAACCCGACCCGCCTGAAGCTCGATGACCACAGTGATGTGGCAGAACAGCGGATCAAGATCGAGAGCGGGCACAGCCAGTCCGTGAAGTTCGCCGCCGCGGCCAACGCCAACGGCCCGGTCCAGGTGACAGCCCAGCTCTACACCGAGGAGGGGATCCCCTATGGCGACCCGATGACCTTCACGGTCAAGGTCTCCGAGGTCACCCCCACCGTGATGCTCGTCATTGCCGGCGGCGTGCTCCTGCTCGTCCTCGCCGGGGTAAGGATGTACACCCAGCGCAAGCGCGCCGCCGCCCGTGAGGTGCCCACCGAGGCTGACTCCGACACGGCCGACGGCGACGCCGCGAGCGATGACACCGCAGCCGATGACACCGCGGAAGGCGGCGCCGGGCAGCAGCCGAGTGACCCTGCGCCGGACACCCTTCCGGAAAGCGGGGGCGCGTCGGACGCGGGTGAGAAGGTGGAGCATTGAGCGATGGCGCGGCCGGCCGGCCGGGGACGACGAGGTGGGGTAACCAATGAACGCGCCGTACGACGGTGACCGCGGGGAGGGCACGGGCAACGCCGCGCCCACCCCGGGTACCGGGTATCCGTCGCCCGATCCCCGGGCAGCGGAATCCCCGGCTGCGGGCCATGTGCCCCAGCCGGCGCACGAGCCTGCCCTCGAACCCGCCCCCGACCCCTACGTGCAGGACACCTACGCACACGATCCCTACCGGTCCCAGGACCTCTCCGCCCAGGACCCGGTTTCGGAGGCGCTGTACGACCGTGCGGCGCACCCGCCGCCACCGCCCGGTTCCTACCCTCAGCCCCAGCCGCTGTACCAGCAGCCTCCGGTGCAGCAGCACGCCCCCGATCCGCGGATCTGGGCGCAGACCCCGCCACCCGAGCCGGACGGCCCGTCGCGTCACCTGCCGTACGGGGACGACACCCGCACCGTGCAGTTCACGGGTGTGGACGAACTCGTGACCGGCGCGGGCGAGGACGAGACGGAACCGGACGCGTTCGCTCACCTCTACCGCGACCAGCAGCAGAGCGCGTCCCGTACCCAGGTCCAGACGGAGCCGAAGCCCGACCCTGCTCCCGCACCGACGAAGGCCGGAGGCCGGGCGGCCGGTCTGCTCAGGTCCAGCGCGGTGATGGCGGCGGGCACTCTGGTGTCCCGCATCACCGGGTTCGTACGCAGTCTCGTGATCACCGGCGCCCTCGGTGCCGCTCTGCTCGGTGACGCGTTCACCGTCGCCTACACCCTGCCGACAATGATCTACATCCTCACCGTCGGCGGCGGTCTCAACTCGGTCTTCGTGCCTCAGCTGGTCCGCGCCATGAAGAACGACGAGGACGGCGGCGAGGCCTACGCCAACCGGCTGCTGACGCTGGTCATGGTCGCCCTCGGCGTGATCGTCGTCATCGCGGTGTTCGGCGCGCCGCTGCTGATCGCCGCTATGTCACCCACCATCGCGGGCGACCCCCCGGCGAACAGCGTCGCGGTCACCTTCGCCCGCTACTGCCTGCCCACGATCTTCTTCATGGGCGTGCATGTGGTGATGGGTCAGATCCTTAACGCCCGGGGCAAGTTCGGCGCGATGATGTGGACCCCGGTCCTCAACAACATCGTCATGATCGCCACCTTCGGGCTCTTCATCTGGGTCTACGGCACCTCGGCGGAAACGCAGATGAGCGTGCAGACCATCCCGCCGGAGGGAGTGCGCCTCCTGGGCATCGGCACACTTCTGGGTCTGACCGTCCAGGCCCTCGCGATGATTCCCTACCTGCGCGAGACGGGTTTCCGCTTCCGGCCCCGCTTCGACTGGAAGGGCAAGGGACTCGGCAAGACGGTCAAGCTCGCCAAGTGGACCGTGCTGTTCGTCCTGGCGAACCAGGCCGGCGTGCTCGTGGTCACCCAGCTCTCCACCGCGGCGGGTGCGGCGTCCGGGAAGGACGGGGCCGGCTTCCTCGCGTACTCCAACGCCCAGCTCATCTGGGGCATGCCGCAGGCCATCATCACGGTGTCGGTCATGGCGGCTCTGCTGCCCCGGATCTCGCGGGCCGCTCACGACGAGGACTCCGGTGCCGTGCGCGACGACATCTCCCAGGGACTGCGTAACTCCGCCGTCGCGATCGTGCCGGTCGCGTTCGCGTTCCTGGCCCTGGGAGTGCCGATGTGCACCCTGCTGTACGCCTCCGCCGGTCAGGAGGCCGCACGGTCCATGGGCTTCATCCTCATGGCGTTCGGCCTGGGCCTGATCCCGTTCTCGGTGCAGTACGTGGTGCTGCGGGGTTTCTACGCCTATGAGGACACCCGCACGCCCTTCTACAACACCGTCATCGTGGCCGCGGTGAACGCGGCGGCCTCAGCCGTCTGCTACCTGCTCCTCCCTGCCGAGTGGGCCGTGGTGGGCATGGCGGCCTCGTACGGGCTTGCCTACGCGGTGGGGGTCGGGGTCGCCTGGCGCCGGCTGCGCACCCGGCTGGGCGGCGACCTGGACGGGACGCACGTGGTTCGCACCTACGCACGGCTCAGCCTGGCGTCCCTGCCCGGGGCCCTCGCGGCCGGTGCCGTGGGCTTCCTGCTGCTGAGAACGCTCGGTGAAGGGGCCCTGGGGTCGCTGGTGGCACTGATCGCCGGTGGTGTGGTCCTCCTCGGCATCTTCTTCGTCGCAGCGAGGAAGATGCGTATCGAGGAACTCAACGCCATGGTCGGCATGGTGCGCGGTCGACTCGGGCGCTGAACGGCGCACAAACAGCAGTCTCGCGCACAACTATCGTCCACCACCGCGTGTCGTGCATAGCGCCGGACTGTGGGCACAATTGGCATGGCTGTTGGATATGGCGCAACGGATGGGGAGGCAGGGAACGACGGTGGCGGAACGTAGCACGGCTGCCGTCGACGTGGCCGACAACAGCGGTGACGACCCGCTGACCGCCAAGGCGGGCAAGGCCACGACCGACGGGGCGGCGCAAGCCGACGACACGGCGGAGATGAGCGCCGAGGACATGGGCAGCGAGCGCGAGAAGAGCGAGCTGTCCTCCATCAAGACGCCCGAGGTGCACAGCGGCCATAAGCTCGCCGATCGCTACCGGCTCGAAGAATGCGTCACCCGTCTGGACGGATTCAGCAGTTGGCGTGCGGTCGACGAGAAACTGCGCCGCGCGGTCGGCGTCCATATCCTTCCGGCCGACCATCCGCGCGCCCGGTCCGTACTCGCGGCCGCCCGGTCCTCCGCGCTCCTCGGCGACCCCCGTTTCGTGCAGGTCCTCGACGCCGTCGAGGACAGCGACATCGTGTACGTCGTGCATGAGTGGCTGCCCGACGCCACCGAACTCTCGGCACTGCTGAACGCCGGGCCCATGGAGGCGCACGACGCATATCAGATGGTCAGCCAGCTCTCCCAGGCCATGGCCGCCGCCCATCGCGAGGGCCTCGCGCATCTGCGACTCACCCCGAATGCCGTACTGCGCAGCTCGACCGGCCAGTACCGAATCCGCGGTCTGGCGGTGAACGCGGCGCTGCGCGGCATCAGCGCGGCCCGACCGCAGCGCACCGACACCGAGGCCATCGGCGCCCTGCTCTACGCGGCGCTTACCCAGCGGTGGCCCTACGAGACCGACGCCTACGGCCTCTCCGGCCTCCCCAAGGGCGTCGGGATCATGCCCCCCGACCAGGTGCGCGCGGGCGTCCACCGCGGCCTCGCGGAGCTGGCAATGCGGGCACTGGTCAACGACGGAGCAACGGCATCCCGGCAGGAGCAGCCCTGCGCGACCCCGGACGAGCTGGCCAAGGCGGTGGGGGAGATGCCACGCATCCGACCCCCGGCGACGGTCTTCGCCCCGCTTCCTGAGTACCAGCGCACGACATACCAGCAGGGCACCTACAGCCGTCCGGGAGCCCGTCCCGGGGCCGCCCCCGCGCAGCCGGCCCCCGTGCCTCCCGCACCACTGGAGAGTCGCACCGGCAAGGCCCTCAAGTGGACCGTCGCCGCCCTGCTCATCGCCGCGCTCGGGCTCGGCAGCTGGCAGATCGCCGACAAGCTGCTCGACCACGACAAGTCGGCCCCCCAGCCCCCGGGGAGCAGTCAGACCAGCAACGACGGCCAGGACGACAAGTCGAAGACCCCCGTACAACTGAAGATCAAGGACGCCAGGGAATTCGCCCCGGACGGCACCCCTCAGGACTCTGACAGCGTCGACAACACCTTCGACGACGACAGTTCGTCCTTCTGGCGCACGAACAGCTTCCGGGATGGCCCGAAGTTCCACCCCAAGGTCAAGCAGGGCGTGGGAATCGTCTACGACCTCGGCTCCGCAAAGGACGTCAGCACGGCCTCGATAGGGCTGCGCTACGACGGCGACTACACGGAGATCACGCTCTACGCCGCGAACTCGCTCACACCGTCGCAGTCCGTCGACTCCATGAAGAAGATCGCAACGGCCAAGTCCAGTGGCACGTCCATGAAGTTGACGTCGAAGCAGCCAGTGCGCACGCAGTATGTGCTGGTCTGGATGACCGCCGTCCCCCATGCGGATGGGGACGATTTCAGTGATGAGGGATTCAAGCAAGGCATCACGGATGTGAAGATCAAGGGCTGATACACCGGACGAAGAGGGAGGGGGGCTCACCGTTGGACAACACCGCTCTCGGCAGCGCAGACGACCAGGAACTCCTGAAGCGTCATGTCGCCGGCGATCCAGACGCCTTCGGTGAGCTCGTACGGCGGCACCGCGACCGGCTCTGGGCCGTCGCCCTGCGCACGCTGGGCGACCGCGAGGAGGCCGCGGACGCGGTGCAGGACGCGCTTGTCTCCGCGTTCAGAGCGGCTCATACGTTCCGCGGCCAGTCCGCGGTGACGACCTGGCTCCACCGGATCACGGTCAACGCCTGTCTCGACCGGGTACGGAAAGCCACGTCCCGTAGGACTTCCCCCGTCGATGACACCGAGCGTCTAGAGCAGCTGCTCGAGCCCCATGAGTCCGCCGAAGCGCCCGCTGAGCGTGAGGATCTTCACCGTGAGCTCGTGGCGGCCCTGTCCAGGCTCCCTGTGGATCAGCGTGCCGCGCTCGTGCTGGTCGATATGCAGGGTTACCCGGTGGCAGAGGCCGCAGCGATGCTGGATGTGCCCACGGGGACGGTCAAAAGCCGCTGTGCCCGCGGCCGTGCGCGGCTCCTGCCGATGCTCACCCATCTGCGTGCCGACTCAGGACAAACCGCTGGTGACAGCAGGGGTAACGAAGGCCGCAACGGGGGAAGGAACCGGACGGCAGGGACATCCGTCCCACCGGCGATGGGACCGAAGGACGCAGGGCCGAATGATCCTGCCGGTGTGAAGGACGGAGGTAGGCGCGCGTGACCTCGACGACCGGCACGAGTCAGCACCCGGATGCCTCAGAGATCGCCGATCTCACCGAAGGTCTACTGCCCCCTTCCCGCCAGGCCGAGGTCAGAAGCCATCTCGACGGCTGCTCCCTGTGCTCGGAGGTACGCGAATCCCTCGAAGAGATCCGTGGCCTTCTCGGCACCCTTCCGGGAGCCCAGCGAATGCCGGACGACATCGCGGGGCGTATCGACGCCGCCCTGGCCGCTGAGGCACTCCTCAGCGCCAGCACGCCCCACACCGAGCCCCCCGAGCCCGCTGAAGTTTCACGTGAAACAGCGGACCGCCCACAGTCGGCTGAGACCGCTCCAGCAGATCGTCCGGCGGGACGGCCTCGTGCGGCCACGGGGCCAGGCCGGGGCCAAACCGTCCGGCGTCGCCGCCGCACCGCTGTCCTCGGTGCCGCTCTGGGCCTCGCGGCCGCAGGAATGAGCGTTCTCCTTGTCCGGAGCGTCGGGACCGGCACCGACAGCGCCGAGAAGACCCAGACCGGCCTCAGTGCCAGTGACACCGCCAGTGGACTCTCCGAGAGCACCCTGGCGGCCCGCGTTCAGCGACTGCTCGCCTCCGGCGCCACGGCACAGGAGGCTTCGCCAGGCGTCACCAAGCCGGGGCCCCGCATGCAGCCCATGCGCACCCCTGAAGGCATGGATGTGCCTGCCTGTATCCGGAGGGGCACCGGTCGCAGCGAGCCACCGCTGGCCGTGGAGCAGAGCACGTTCGACGGCACCAAGGCCTTCGTCGTGGTGCTTCCGAAACCCGGGGACGACACACAGGTGCAGGCCTATGTCGTCGACGCGTCCTGTGTCGAGGCCGCACCCTCGGGCAAAGGTGAGCTCCTGCTGACGCACGCCTATCCCCGTCCCTGAGTGCCACCGACGGCTCCGGGCCGTGGACGCGCCTGGGACCTCGCGGGAATGCCTGCCCCTTAGGATCCGTTGGGTGGGGTGAGTGGTCGAAGGCGCTCCCCGCAGGCAGTAGGCAGTCCCCAGAGACGAGGAAATTACCCGTGAGCGACGTCCGTAACGTGATCATCATCGGCTCCGGGCCGGCCGGCTACACCGCGGCGCTGTACACCGCGCGCGCCTCGCTGAAGCCGCTGGTGTTCGAAGGCTCTGTCACCGCCGGTGGCGCACTGATGAACACCACGGAGGTGGAGAACTTCCCGGGCTTCCGTGACGGCATCATCGGGCCGGAGCTGATGGACAACATGCGGGCTCAGGCCGAGCGCTTCGGTGCCGAACTCATCCCGGACGACGTCGTCGCCGTGGACCTCACCGGCGACATCAAGACCGTCACCGACACGTCGGGTACCGTCCACCGCGCCAAGGCCGTCATCGCCACCACGGGCTCGCAGCACCGCAAGCTGGGGCTGCCCAACGAGGACGCACTGTCCGGACGCGGTGTCTCCTGGTGCGCCACCTGCGACGGATTCTTCTTCAAGGACCAGGACATCGCCGTGGTCGGCGGCGGCGACACCGCGATGGAGGAGGCCACGTTCCTGTCGCGCTTCGCCAAGTCCGTGACGGTGGTGCACCGCCGTGACAGCCTGCGTGCCTCCAAGGCGATGCAGGAGCGCGCCTTCGCCGACCCGAAGATCTCATTCGCCTGGGACAGTGAGGTCGCCGAGATCCACGGCGACCAGAAGCTCTCCAGCCTGACCCTGCGCAACACCAAGACCGGCGAGACCTCCGAGCTTTCCGTGACCGGGCTGTTCATCGCTGTTGGCCACGACCCCCGCACCGAGCTCTTCAAGGGGCAGCTGGAGCTGGACGGGGAGGGTTACCTGAAGGTCGACGCGCCTTCCACGCGCACCAACCTGACCGGAGTGTTCGGGGCGGGCGACGTGGTGGACCACACCTACCGCCAGGCGATCACCGCAGCGGGCACCGGCTGCTCCGCGGCCCTGGACGCCGAGCGCTACCTCGCCGTCCTGGCGGACGAGGAGAAGGCCGCGGCCGCGGTGACGGTCTGACCGTCCGCTGCCTCAACGACTTCCCACTTCCACACCCCACCCCGCAAGATGAGGAGGCCATCGTGGCCCTGAAGACTGTGACCGACGCCAACTTCGATGAGGAAGTCCTCAAGAGCGAGAAGCCTGTGCTCGTGGACTTCTGGGCCGAGTGGTGCGGTCCGTGCCGCCAGATCGCCCCGTCGCTGGAGGCCATCGCTGCCGAGCACGGTGACAAGCTCGAGATCGTCAAGCTCAACATCGATGAGAACCCGGCCACGGCGGCCAAGTACGGCGTGATGTCGATCCCGACGCTCAACGTCTACCAGAACGGTGAGGTCGCACAGACCATCGTCGGCGCCAAGCCGAAGGCCATGCTTCTCCGTGAGCTCGACGCCTACATCAGCGACGAGGTCTCCCCGGCCTGAGGCGTCACGCTTCGTTTCACGTGAAACATGGACGGCCCAGCCCTGGGAGGGGCTGGGCCGTCCATGTTTGCAGGGACTCACAACGGCCGCAGCGCCGGCTCCTTCTGGACGGCTCCCAGCAGCCGGTCCAATGCCAGTTCCACGTCTTCCTTCCAGGAAAGCGTGGTGCGCAGCTCCAGCCGCAGCCGCGGATGCGCGGGGTGCGGGCGAACGGTCTTGAAGCCGACCGCCAGCAGATGATCGGCGGGAAGCATACAAGCGGGCTCGGACCAGCGTGCGTCCCCGAACGCCTCGATCGCCTTGAAGCCCCGGCGCAGAAGATCCTTGGCGACGGTCTGCACCATCACCCGGCCAAGGCCCTGCCCCTGGTATCCCGGGGTGATCCAGGCAGTCATCAGCTGCACCGCGTCCGGTGAGACAGGGCTCGTGGGAAAAGCCGTGGACCGCGGGACATAGGCGGGCGGAGCGTAGAGCACAAAACCGACTGGTACCTCGTCCACATAGACCACGCGCCCGCAGGAGCCCCACTCCAGCAGAACGGCGGAGATCCAGGCTTCCTTCTCCAGCTCGGGTCTGCCCGCTTTTACCGCCGCTTCTCCGCTGACCGGATCAAGCTCCCAGAAGACACACGCTCGGCAGCGCTTGGGGAGGTCTGAAAGGTTGTCCAGGGTGAGCGGTACGAGCCGACGCCCCATGAAGGCTGCTCCTCACTTCCTTCGAACGCCGCGCCAAGGGCAGCGGACAACGCACTCCGTTCCCGGAGCAAGCTGCCGATGAACCCGCCGACCGCGCCAATGCCCAGGCCGGCTGTCACTAGCTGGCTACGGCTAAGCGATCGCATCGCTCGCCTTCCTCTGAGTTGGGTAAAGGTGGATGCGCCATACCAGAACGCATCGTATCCACCCAGCGAGGACACGCCTACCGTGAGACGGCAAAGGGCGGACCGTGTTCCGCCGACTGCCGGACACGATCCGCCCTGGGGACTGAGTGGAGGCTATGCCTCGCCGTCTTCCCCAGCCTCATCCGTAAGGCTCGCGAGGCTCTTCTCCATGACGCGCCCCTCGCCCGGGGCAAGGGTGCCCAGAATCCGTTCGAGATCCTCCATCGAGGCGAACTCGACGACGATCTTTCCCTTCTTCTGACCGAGGTCCACCTTGACCCGGGTCTCGAAGCGATCCGACAGGCGCGTGGCCAGATCGCTGAGTGCCGGGGAGACCCTGCTGCCCGCCCGAGGGCCGCCCTTGGCCTTCGGGGTGCTCGAGGGGCGCGAGCCCATCAGGGTCACGATTTCCTCGACGGCTCGCACCGACAGCCCTTCGGCCACGATGCGATGCGCCAGTCGGTCCTGCTCCTCGGAGTCCTCCACCGACAGCAGTGCCCGGGCGTGCCCGGCGGAGAGCACACCAGCAGCCACACGGCGCTGGACCGGGGGAGAAAGGCGGAGCAGACGCAGGGTGTTGGACACCTGCGGACGAGAACGACCGATCCGGTCGGCTAGCTGATCATGCGTGCAGTTGAAATCCTTGATCAACTGCTCATAGGCGTGCGCCTCCTCCAACGGGTTCAGCTGAGACCGGTGAAGGTTCTCCAGAAGAGCGTCCAGCAGGAGCTTCTCGTCCTCCGTGGCCCTGACAATCGCAGGAATGCGCTCCCAGCCCGCTTCCCGGCAGGCCCGCCAGCGGCGCTCACCCATGATGAGCTCATAGCGATCCGTGCCCAGCTGCCGTACGACCACGGGCTGAAGGAGGCCGACTTCCTGGATGGACGTGACCAGTTCAGCGAGCGCGTCCTCGTCGAAGACCTCGCGCGGCTGCTGGGGATTGGGCGTGATGGCGTCCAGCGGCAGCTCGGCGAAATGCGCCACCGCGGGCGAGGCGGTCTCGGGCAGTGCCTCGGGCTCGGGCTCGGCAGTGCGCTGCTCGGGAGGCAGGAGTCCCGCGGACGGGGAGTGAGCGGCTGGGATCAGCGCATTGAGCCCACGCCCAAGCCCTCTACGTCGCTCGCTCACTGGATCTCCTCCGACACGCTTTGCTGCTGGTTGTTCTGGCTGACCACATGCGCGGACCGGCCGTCATAGTGGATTCCGACGCCCCGCAGGGCGATCTCGCGCGCCGCCTCGAGATACGACAGCGAGCCGCTGGACCCGGGGTCATAGGTGAGGACCGTCTGCCCATAGCTGGGCGCCTCCGAGATACGCACCGACCGCGGGATGCTCGTGCGGAGCACCTCATCACCGAAGTGAGTGCGTACCTCCTCCGCCACCTGCGAGGCCAGTCTTGTCCGGCCGTCATACATCGTGAGCAGGATCGTGGACACATGCAAGGCCGGATTGAGGTGGCCGCGCACCAGGTCGACATTGCGGAGGAGTTGACCGAGCCCCTCCAGCGCGTAGTACTCGCACTGGATAGGGATCAGCACTTCCGCACCCGCCACCAGGGCGTTCACGGTCAGCAGTCCCAGTGATGGAGGACAGTCGATGAGGATGTAGTCCAGGGGCTGCTCATAGGCCTGGATCGCGCGCTGAAGCCGGCTCTCCCGGGCCACCAGGGATACCAGCTCGATCTCAGCACCGGCGAGATCGATCGTGGCGGGGGCACAGAAGAGACCTTCGACGTCCGGGACCGGCTGGACCACATCGGAGAGGGGCTTGCTCTCGACCAGGACGTCATAGATCGAGGGAACTTCGGCGTGATGATCGATCCCCAGGGCCGTCGAGGCATTTCCCTGCGGATCCAGATCAATCACCAGAACCCGGGCGCCATGCAGCGCGAGCGACGCCGCAAGATTGACGGTTGTGGTGGTCTTACCGACGCCTCCCTTCTGGTTGGCGACCACAATGACGCGTGTCTGCTCAGGTCGGGGAAGACCCTCACCGGCACGCCCCAGAGCCTCCACCGCCAGTTGGGCGGCACGACCAATGGGGGTGTCGTCCATCGGCGGCGGTGTTTCACGTGAAACATCCTCCCCCGCCGACTCGGTACGGGGACCAGGGACCGGATCGGTCATCGGTCCCGCGATGTTGGCGTCGGACCGCAAGGATTCACTCTCCTCGACTTCAGGCTCGCAATGTGCAGAGCCTGCCATGGTTTCGGGGTCGCGAACCAGCGCGCTCGGTGGATCTGTGGAGAATTCCACCTCTGTGGACAAGCCCGTGACCCTAAGGAGGGGCTTGCGGTCGCGCGGCGTAGCGGCACGACCGCGGCTGATGATTCCCTGGAGCAGTGAGCGACGTTTCACGTGAAACACGATGCCCGCGCCACAGGGTCACACCGTTACGACACTCCGAAATGCGTACGTAAGGGGATCCAGGCGGAAGCAAACGCCCGGATCGACGGCAGACGCGAGGATCAGCGGCGGCGGCGGACGCGTCCGGCCCGGGCAGCCTTGGCCCGCTTGGCGGCGAACCGGACCCCACCAGGGCTTTCTCCGACCTCGACCCTCACCACGGTGGACAGCGGATCCACCACACCCTCCCCGACATGGAGGATAGAGGTCTCCACCACACCGAGTTTGGTGAGGGCCGCGCGGGCGCCGCTGATCTCCTCCTCCGCGGTGTCGCCCTTGAGGGCGAGCATCTCCCCATAAGGCCGGAGCAGAGGAACCCCCCACCCCGCGAGCCGGTCCAGCGGAGCCACCGCACGTGCCGTGACCACATGAACAGGCGGCAGCGTGCCGAGCATCTCCTCCGCCCGGCCGCGCGCCACTGTCACATGGTCAAGACCCAGCAGCTCCACCACCTCCTGGAGGAAGGTGGTGCGCCGCAGCAGCGGCTCCAGGAGTGTGATCTTGAGGTCAGGCCGCACAAGAGCCAGCGGGATACCGGGCAGACCGGCCCCGGAGCCAACGTCACAGACGGTGACCCCCTCAGGAACCACCTCGGACAGCACGGCGCAGTTCAAAAGGTGCCGCTCCCACAGCCGCGGCACTTCGCGTGGACCGATCAGGCCGCGCTTGACCCCCGCATCTGCGAGCAGCTCTGCGTAGCGGACGGCCTCGGGGAAGAACTCACCGAATACCGCCCTCGCCTCTTCAGGTGCCTGGGGAAGCTCTGATGCCTCCGTCACCGGAACCGTCCTTCCGTGCCGCGCAACCGCGCAGTGGTGCTGAGTTACAGGCTGACAAAATTCGGCCCCGTCTGCGAACAGACGGGGCCGACGGAGCAGGGAGGTCAGGCAGGGAGTACGACGACGAAGCGCTGAGGCTCCTCGCCCTCGGACTCACTGCGCAGACCGGCTGCGGCCACCGCGTCGTGCACGACCTTGCGCTCGAACGGAGTCATGGGCTCGAGCTTCACCGGCTCACCGCTGCTCTTGACCTCATCCGCCGCCTTTGCACCGAGCTCGGCAAGCTCGGAACGCTTCTGGGCACGGAAGCCGGCGATGTCCAGCATCAGCCTGCTGCGATCCCCGGTCTCCCGGTTGACCGCCAGTCGGGTCAGCTCCTGGAGCGCCTCCAGCACCTCGCCGTCCCGGCCCACGAGCTTCTGGAGATCACGGCTGCCCGCTTCACTGATGATGGAGACCGCGGCCCGGTCCGCCTCGACGTCCATGTCGATGTCACCGTCAAGATCGGCGATATCGAGGAGGCCCTCAAGGTAGTCAGCGGCGATCTCCCCCTCCTGCTCCAGGCGGGTCAGGGTGTCGCCACCCTCGGCGGCAGAGGAGGTGGTGCCTTCCGTCACGGATGGACTCCTTCTTACTTCTTGGACGACGGGTGCTTGGGCCGCTGCTGGCCCTTGCGCTGTCCGGACTTGGCTTGGCGGGCGGAAGAAGCAGAAGCGGCCTTGCCCTCGGGCTTGGCGTCACTCGGCGACCCGTCCTGCTTTTCCAGCGACGGCTTCGTGTCCGTGGCCTGCGCGGTGGCAGCACCGGACTGGCGCTGGGACTTGCTCTGACGCTTGGGCTGCTGACGCCGGGCGCCGGAAGCGCTCTCGGCCTCGGAGGCGACGGTGTCGCCTCCCTTGACCACGGTGCCGTCGGCCTGGGCGGTGTAACCCGCCTTGGCCAGGCCCGCGATGAACCGACGCTCGTTCTCATTGCGGTCCGGGCCCTTGGCCACGATGGCCTGCACGATGTTGCGCCTGCGGCGGCCACGCACCTCGCCATGGGCGCCGACGCTCTTCAGCAGACGCTGGAGGTAGCTGTCCTGAGCCTTCGAGCCCGGGGTCGGGTTCTGGTTGATCACGTACATCTGCTGGCCCATGGTCCACACGTTGGTGGTCAGCCAGTAGACGAGGACACCGACCGGGAAGTTGATGCCCATGACGGCGAAGATCAGGGGGAAGATGTACATCAGCATCTTCTGCTGCTGCATGTACGGCGTCTTGACCGAGAGGTCGACGTTCTTCTGCATCAGCTGGCGCTGCGTGTAGAACTGCGACGCCGACATCAGAATGATCATGATCGCGGTGACCACGCGGACATCGGTCAACGAGGCATGGAGCGCAGCGACCTTCTCCTCGGAGTCGGTGAACTTCGCGGCGATCGGAGCACCGAAGATCTCGGCCTGCCGCGCGCTGTCCACCAGCGTCTGGTTGAGGACGCCGATGGTCTTGCCCGAGGCGATGTTGCTGAGCACGTGGTACAGGGCGAAGAAGAACGGGGACTGCGCCAGGATGGGCAGGCACGAGGAGAGCGGATTGGTGCCCGTCTCCTTGTACAGCTTCATCATCTCTTCGGACTGACGCTGTCGGTCGTTCTTGTAGCGCTCCTGGATCGCCTTCATCTTCGGCTGGAGCGCCTGCATGTTCCGCATCGACTTGATCTGCTTCACAAAGAGCGGGATCAGGCAGATACGGATCAGCACCACCAGGGACACGATGGACAATCCCCATGCCCAGCCCGTGTCCGGGCCGAAGACCGCCCCGTACAACGAGTGGAACTGGACGATGATCCAGGAGACGGGTGTGGTGATAAAGCTGAAGAGACTGGCAATCGTGTCCACTAATCAGGCTCCTTGAGCATTGGGCGAGGTCTCTGCGGCCGGGCTGGTCTCAGGGGGTTGCCCGCCCTTGCCGCTGCGCAGGTAGTCGCGCAGCAGCTCGTGCCAACGAGGTCGTTTTCTTGGAGGGACATGGTCCACGCCGCCGGGCGACCACGGATTGCACCGCAGGATGCGCCAGGCGGTGAGGGCTGTGCCCTTCACCGCGCCATGCCGGTCTATAGCTGTGTATCCGTAGTGAGAACACGACGGGTAGTACCGGCAGACAGGCCCGAGCAGCGGGCTGATCGTCCACTGGTAAAGCTTGATCAGAGCCAGCAGCGGGTACTTCATCGCGCGCCCCCTCCCAGCAGCCGCTGAAGAGCGGCGTCCAGGTCTCGGGCCAGCTGTGCATGATCGGCGTCGCCCGCTCCGGGCAGCGCCCGTACGACCACCAGGCTACCGGGGGGCAGCACGGCGAGTCGTTCGCGTATCAGATGGCGCAGTCTCCGCTTCACCTGGTTGCGTATGACCGCACCACCCACTGCCTTGCTCACGACGAAACCCGCACGCGTCAGGGGAGCGCTCTCCCCAGGCGCGTGCGGGTCCGTTGCACCGCTGCGTAGATGGACGACGAGTAGCGGGCGTCCTGCCCGGCGTCCTCGCCGTACCGCGATCGCGAAGTCCTCGCGCCGCCTCAGCCGATTCTCGGTAGGCAGCACGTCATGACCTGTAAGCGATCAGGCGGACAGGCTGGCGCGACCCTTGCTGCGGCGGGACGCGAGAATCGCGCGGCCGGCACGGGTCCGCATCCGCAGCCGGAAGCCGTGGGTCTTCGCGCGACGACGGTTGTTCGGCTGGAAGGTGCGCTTGCTCACTCGGGGGCTCCAGTAAGAATCGGGTAATGGCGGGGCATCGCCTGGCTGTCACCGTGCGCCCACGAGTAGCTCGCAATACGCCCGAGTGCACCGCTTCACAATCATCGATCATGATCTACTGATCGTGACTTTTGCCCATCGGAGGCAGGCGGCAGCAGCCATCGACAACTCGACCTGGTCACGGTACGCGCGACTACGCCATTCGGTCAAACCAGGGTCATCGCGCGGCGGGCGGTACGCAGACTGGCAGACTGGCTGTACACAGGCTGTGGACAACAACTTGAACGCGCGGGGGCGCCTGACTACCGTGACTGGACTCGAAATCCTTTCGTGCCCGTCCTTCCCATCCTTACCGCCTGCCGGACCTGACCGACCCGTCCCGAGAAGCGCACAATCGTGGGACCTGTGAGAGAGCGTGCCTTGTGGCTGACGTACCTGCCGATCTTGCCGCAGTGTGGCCACGAGTGCTGGACCAACTCCTCGGTGACGGCCAACAGTCCATCGAGCCCAAGGACAAGCAGTGGGTCGAGCGCTGCCAGCCACTCGCGCTGGTGGCCGACACCGCACTCCTGGCCGTCCCCAATGAATGGGGCAAGCGGGTCCTGGAGGGCCGGCTGGCTCCCCTGATCAGCGACACCCTCAGCCGTGAGTGCGGCCGCCCGATCCGTATCGCGATCACCGTGGACGACTCGGTGGCCGAACCCGCGAGCCCGCCGGCCCCCCCAGGTCCTCCCCTCCCGCAGCACCGGTACGAGGACTACGGGCACCGGCCAGGGCCCGACGACGGCCTGCCGACCGTCCGCCCCGCCTACCCCGAGTATCAGCAGCGCCCCGAGACCGGAGCCTGGCCGCGCAGTCAGGAGGACCTGTCCTGGCAGCAGCCGCGGCTCGGCGCCTTCCAGGACCGCGAGGCTCCGGCGGAGCAGTGGCGCGAGCCGTACGCCGCGCCCCACACCCAGCAGCAGCGGCACGACTACCGCTCTCCGGTGTCCGACCGCGGCCCCTATGACCAGCCGCGCGGGGAGCACCGCGAGCGGCCGGAGGCTTCGTCCCCCAGACACGGTGGCCCGGGCGGGACCGGGATCGCGGGAATGCCCGGCACCGGTGTGCCCGGCAGCGGCGCGCCCGGACCGCTGGGCGCCCAGCCGGCCCCGGCGCCCGGCCCCGGCGAGCCGCACGCACGGCTGAACCCGAAGTACCTCTTCGACACCTTCGTCATCGGCGCCTCCAACCGGTTCGCGCACGCCGCGGCCGTCGCGGTGGCCGAGGCGCCAGCGAAGGCGTACAACCCCCTGTTCATCTACGGGGAATCAGGTCTCGGCAAGACCCATCTGCTCCATGCCATCGGGCACTACGCGCGGAGCCTGTACCCGGGCACGCGTGTGCGGTACGTGAGCTCCGAGGAGTTCACCAACGAGTTCATCAACTCCATCCGCGACGGCAAGGGCGACGCCTTCCGCAAGCGCTATCGCGATGTGGACATCCTGCTGGTCGACGACATCCAGTTCCTCGCGAGCAAGGAGTCGACGCAGGAGGAGTTCTTCCACACCTTCAACACGCTCCACAACGCGAACAAGCAGATCGTGCTGTCGTCGGACCGGCCACCCAAGCAGCTGGTGACCCTCGAGGACCGGCTGCGCAACCGCTTCGAGTGGGGTCTGACGACCGATGTGCAGCCTCCGGAGCTGGAGACGCGGATCGCGATCCTCCGCAAGAAGGCCGTCCAGGAGCAGCTCAACGCGCCACCGGAGGTGCTGGAGTTCATCGCGTCCCGGATCTCACGCAACATCCGTGAGCTGGAGGGCGCACTGATCCGGGTGACGGCCTTCGCGAGCCTCAACCGGCAGCCGGTCGATCTCGGGCTCACCGAGATCGTCCTCAAGGACCTCATCCCGGGCGGTGAGGACTCGGCACCGGAGATCACCGCGAGCGCGATCATGGCGGCGACCGCCGACTACTTCGGGCTGACGGTGGAGGACCTGTGCGGCTCCTCGCGAAGCCGGGTACTGGTCACGGCACGCCAGATCGCGATGTATCTGTGCCGCGAGCTCACGGATCTGTCGCTGCCGAAGATCGGGGCGCAGTTCGGCGGGCGGGACCACACCACGGTGATGCACGCGGACCGTAAGATCCGCGCGCTGATGGCGGAACGGCGCTCGATCTACAACCAGGTCACTGAGCTCACCAACCGCATCAAGAACGGCTGACAGCGCCACCGCACCGCCGCTCGGAGGGCGGGCGCACACGGGCGATCGAGGGCGCCCCGGGATCCGTCCCGGGGCGCCCTTCGGCGTTCCCGGGGCAGGACCGGGGACCGGGGTGGGGCCAGGAATGGGGACCGGGTAGGGCCAGTAATGGGCTCCGCCGGTCCGGACGGGAACCTGACCGGGTGCTCCAGAGCGCTCGGCGCGACCAGGCGCTGTTCGAATACGCAACGGTGCAGCCCAGTTCTCCACAGGAGTTGCGAAGATCCACCGTCCACAGGCTGGGGACTCCCAAGTTGTCCAGATTGTGTCCACAGCCGAGATGGCCGACACTCCATCACACCAGGTCAGCTGGTTGTGGAATTGTGGCCAAGTGGCGTCCACAGACTGTGGATTACCCAGACGTCCACAGACCTCGGTCTCGCTTGTCCCCACCCCGCCCACAGGCTGGGCCGGGTTGCCCACAACTTGTGCACAGCCCTGTCCACTGTTCGGCAACGAAACGCCCGAGCTCACCGGACCGAGTGAAAGGCGTCACACCAAGCTGCCGGGTTGGGCTGTGGGGAACCCGGGTAAAGCTGGGGACATCGCTGGGGAGAACTCCCCATGGCCTGTGTATCGGGTGTGCAGAACTTTCGCGCGTCCACAGACGACCCCGGTTGTCCACGGGCTGCACCCACAGGGCCGGTGGACAAAATTCTGGGCCTGACCTGGGCAGACGGGGTTATCCACGGTTTCCACAGGCCCTACTACTACTCCCACTTAGAGTTAGCCCGGAATTCGCTTCGAAGTGGGTGCTGTGCACAACTCGGCGCCGGACCTCTGGCCATCGCTTGTCTCGACTTGACCACGAGCCGCACCGAGTGTCGGTGCGGTGCGTCAGACTGGTCCCCGGCAGCAACCCGGCTCCCCGGCCGGCGACCATGCCGACCACGAAGACCAGCAGGGCGAGCGAGCAACAGCAGGAGGCGGTTCCGGTGAAGATCCGGGTGGAGCGCGATGTACTCGCGGAGGCGGTGGCGTGGGTGGCCCGGAGCCTCCCTGCCCGTCCGCCGGCGCCCGTTCTCGCGGGCCTTCTTCTGAAGGCGGAGGACGGCGCGCTCAGCTTCTCCAGCTTCGACTACGAGGTCTCCGCGAAGGTCTCCGTCGAGGCCGAGGTCGAGGAGGACGGGACGGTCCTCGTCTCCGGCCGGCTCCTCGCCGACATCTGCCGCGCTCTCCCCAACCGCCCTGTCGAGATTTCCACAGACGGTGTACGGGCGACGGTGGTCTGCGGTTCGTCCCGCTTCACCCTCCACACCCTGCCCGTGGAGGAGTACCCGGCGCTGCCGCAGATGCCGACCGCGACCGGCACGGTCCCCGGCGAGGTCTTCGCCTCCGCCGCTGCCCAGGTCGCCATCGCCGCCGGGCGCGACGACACCCTGCCGGTGCTGACGGGTGTGCGGATCGAGATCGAGGGAGACACCGTCACACTGGCGTCCACCGACCGTTACCGCTTCGCGGTCCGTGAGTTCCTGTGGAAGCCCGAGTCCCCCGATGCCTCTGCCGTGGCGCTGGTGCCTGCCAAGACGCTGCTGGACACCGCCAAGGCTCTGACGAGTGGTGACACCGTCACTCTGGCCCTGTCCGGCTCCGGTGCCGGCGAGGGCCTGATCGGTTTCGAGGGCGCCGGGCGCCGTACCACCACCCGGCTGCTCGAGGGCGACCTGCCGAAGTACCGGACGCTCTTCCCGACGGAGTTCAACTCCGTCGCGGTGATCGAGACCGCTCCCTTCGTCGAGGCGGTCAAGCGTGTGGCGCTGGTGGCCGAGCGCAACACCCCGGTGCGGCTCAGCTTCGAGCAGGGCGTGCTGATCCTGGAGGCCGGTTCCAGCGACGACGCACAGGCTGTGGAGCGTGTGGACGCCCGGCTGGACGGCGATGACATCTCGATCGCCTTCAACCCGAACTTCCTGCTGGACGGACTGAGCGCGATCGACTCCCCGGTCGCCCAGCTCTCCTTCACCACCTCCACCAAGCCTGCCCTGCTCAGCGGTAAGCCGGGCGTGGACGCGGAGGCGGACGAGGCGTACAAGTACCTGATCATGCCGGTGCGGCTCAGCGGCTGATCACGGCTGACCTGCGCGGTTTGCCGGAAGATGCCGACTCCTGGGGCCCCTCGTACGAGCGTCTGACCCCACAGGTGTGCACCCGCGTCCGGGCGTAGGCTCGGACGCGGGTACAGAACTGCACACGACCTGAAGGAATCACTGATGGAGCTCGGTCTCGTCGGCCTCGGCAAGATGGGCGGCAACATGCGCGAGCGGATCCGCCGCGCAGGCCACACCGTGATCGGTTATGACCGCGATCCGGATCTCGCCGATGTCCACAGCCTCGAGGAGCTGGTGGCCAAGCTCGAGGGTCCCCGGGTCGTATGGGTGATGGTGCCCGCGGGGCACACGACCCAGGCCGTCATCGACGAGCTGGCGGGGCTGCTGTCGCCCGGTGATGTCGTCGTGGACGGCGGCAACTCCCGCTGGACGGACGACGAGCGGCACGCGGTCGAGCTGGGCATCAAGGGCATAGGCTTCGTCGACTGCGGCGTCTCGGGCGGTGTCTGGGGCCTGGAGAACGGCTATGCGCTGATGTACGGCGGCAGCGAGGAGCATGTCGCCAAGGTCCAGCCGATCTTCGACGCGCTGAAGCCCGAGGGTGACTTCGGAGCGGTGCACGCGGGCAAGGTGGGCGCCGGCCACTTCGCCAAGATGGTCCACAACGGCATCGAGTACGCCATGATGCAGGCCTACGCCGAGGGCTGGGAGCTGCTGGAGAAGGTCGACTCGGTCACGGACGTCCGTGAGGTCTTCCGCTCCTGGCAGGAGGGCACGGTCATCCGCTCCTGGCTGCTCGACCTGGCGGTCAACGCGCTGGACGAGGACGAGCACCTGGACGGCCTCCGCGGTTACGCACAGGACTCCGGTGAGGGCCGGTGGACTGTGGAAGCCGCCATCGACCACGCGGTGCCTCTGCCCGCGATCACGGCGTCGCTGTTCGCGCGGTTCGCGTCCCGCCAGGAGGACTCGCCGCAGATGAAGATGATCGCCGCCCTGCGGAACCAGTTCGGCGGGCACGCGGTCGAGGTCAAGAAGTAATCCACAGGCTGTGTGCGGTTCTGCGCACGGCCTGTAGATGAGCACGGAGCAGGAGCCGGGGGAGGTCGGCGCACCACATGCACGTCACGCATCTGTCGCTGGCCGACTTCCGCTCGTATGCCCGGGTCGAGGTCCCCCTCGACCCGGGCGTCACCGCCTTCGTCGGCGCCAACGGGCAGGGCAAGACCAATCTGGTCGAAGCGGTCGGCTATCTCGCCACCCTCGGCAGCCACCGGGTCGCGTCCGACGCACCGCTGGTACGAGTGGGGGCGGACCGCGCGGTCATCCGCGCTGCGGTCACCCAGGGCGAGCGTTCCCAGCTGGTCGAGCTGGAGCTGAATCCCGGCAGGGCGAACCGCGCCAGGATCAATCGGTCCTCCCAGGTCAGACCACGTGATGTGCTCGGGATCGTGCGCACCGTCCTCTTCGCGCCGGAAGACCTCGCGCTGGTGAAGGGCGACCCGGGAGAGCGGCGGCGTTTCCTGGACGAGCTGATCACCGCGCGGTCGCCGCGGATGGCGGGGGTGCGCTCGGACTACGAGCGGGTGCTCAAGCAGCGCAACACCCTGCTGAAGACGGCCGCGATGGCGCGGCGCCACGGTGGGCGCGGGGCCGATCTGTCCACCCTTGACGTGTGGGACCAGCATCTGGCGAGGGCCGGGGCGGAGCTGCTGGCCCAGCGGCTGGATCTGATCGCGACTCTCCGGCCTCTCGCGGACAAGGCGTATGAGCAGCTCGCCCCGGGGGGCGGGCCGGTGGCACTGGAGTACCGCGGCTCGGCGGGCAGTGGAGTGCACGGCCGTGAGGAGCTGTACGAGCAGCTGCGCGCCGCGCTCGGCGAGGTGCGCAAGCAGGAGGTCGATCGGGGTGTCACGCTCGTCGGGCCGCACCGCGACGAGCTGCTGCTCAAGCTGGGCGAGCTGCCGGCGAAGGGGTACGCGAGCCACGGTGAGTCCTGGTCGTATGCGCTGGCGCTGCGGCTGGCCTCGTACGACCTGCTGCGGGCGGAGGGCAACGAGCCGGTGCTGGTGCTCGACGACGTCTTCGCCGAACTCGACGCCCGCCGACGCGAGCGGCTGGCGGAGCTGGTCGCGCCCGGAGAGCAGGTCCTGGTGACGGCGGCGGTGGAAGACGATGTGCCCGGGGTGCTGTCCGGGGCGCGCTATGTAGTGGCGGACGGCGCGGTGGAGCGCGTATGAGCGAGCACGAGGCGCCGGGAGTGCCCGGGGCTGCTGGAGGGTCCGAGCTGTCGGGTGTGGACCTGGCACGGGTGGCGCTGCGCGCGGCCAAGGAACAGGCCCGGGCACGGGGTGCGGCGGCCCAGGAGAAACGGCAGGCCAGGCGGGGTGGCGGCCTGCGTTCCGGAGCCCGCGCGGACGGCCGGGACCCGCTGCCGCTGGGCGCCGCGATCAACCGGCTGATCACCGAGCGGGGCTGGGAGACGCCCGCGGCGGTGGGCGGGGTGATGGGCCGCTGGCCGCAGATCGTGGGCGAGGACCTGGCGAAGCACTGCGTGCCGCTGCGGTACGACGAGGACCCGGACCAGCGGGTGCTGACGGTGCAGTGCGACTCGACGGCGTGGGCGACGCAGCTGCGGCTGCTGGCGCCCCGGCTGGTCGCCCGCCTGAACGAGGACCTGGGCCAGGGCACGGTCCGTCTGATCAAGGTACTTGGCCCCGGCGGCCCTGCCCGCCGCTATGGGGCGCTGAGGGCGCCGGGAAGTACGGGGCCGGGCGACACCTACGGCTGAGACCGCGCGCCGCGCGGTGCTGGTTCTCGGTGTGCCCCCATCCCGGTGCGTGCATCCCGCGTACCTGCCGGCAACCGCGGCTCGGGCGGTTTCGCGGTGCGCAGCGCCCTGTTGCCGGCGTCCGGGATGTCCGTCTCAGGCTTCCCTGGCGCCGTCGGGGGGTCCCGAGGCGGGCTGGGTTTCACGGACTTCCCGGAGACGGACAGGCCACCTGAAACGTGCGAGGCACATGAGGTGTCCCTCACCGTAGCCACGGGTTGACAGGCCGAAGCGCTCAACGCCCGTGTGAGCCTCCTGGAGCCCCTTCCTGGATATGGGGAGTCGGTCGGCGCCCGTTGAGGGCGGCACATGCGGACTCAGGTACCCGCAAACCCCCATTCATGTCGGCGATACCGGTAGACTGGTCGGTAATCCCGCCGTGTAGGCGGGACAGTCGATTAATGCCGAACGACGCAGCCGCTCCCGAAAGCCCGGAGAACGGCTCGTGCTGTGCCAGAAAGGGCGCTTCGTGGCCGATTCCGGCAACCCCAACGAGAACCTTCCGTCCACAGCTGCCGGCGGGAACGGCGAGGCATCCTCGTCGTACGACGCCAGCGCGATCACCGTCCTCGAGGGCTTGGACGCGGTTCGCAAGCGGCCTGGCATGTACATCGGCTCGACCGGTGAGCGTGGACTCCACCACCTTGTCCAGGAAGTCGTCGACAACTCCGTCGACGAGGCCCTGGCGGGCCACGCGAGCAGGATCGACGTCACGATCCTCGCCGACGGCGGTGTGCGCGTGGTCGACGACGGCCGTGGCATCCCCGTGGACATGCACCCGGTGGAGAAGAAGCCCGCCGTCGAGGTCGTGCTCACCGTGCTGCACGCCGGCGGAAAGTTCGGCGGTGGCGGCTACGCCGTCTCCGGCGGTCTCCACGGCGTGGGCGTGTCCGTGGTGAACGCGCTGTCGACCAAGGTGTCGGTCGATATCAAGCGCGACGGCTTCCGCTGGACCCAGGACTACAAGCTGGGCGTGCCCACCGCGCCGCTGGCGAAGCACGAAGCGGTCGAGGACTCCGGCACGACGGTCACCTTCTGGGCCGACGGGGACATCTTCGAGACCACCGAGTACTCGTTCGAGACGCTCTCGCGCCGCTTCCAGGAGATGGCCTTCCTGAACAAGGGCCTCACCCTGACTCTGACGGACGAGCGTGAGTCGGCGAAGGCGACGGTCGGCGCCGACGACCCCGATGCCGAGGCCGCGGAGGAGCCGAAGGCCCGCACCGTCACGTACCACTACGAGGGCGGCATCGTCGACTTCGTGAAGTACCTCAACTCCCGCAAGGGGGAGCTGATCCACCCCACGGTCATCGACATCGAGGCGGAGGACAAGGATCGGCTGCTCTCCGTCGAGGTCGCGATGCAGTGGAACTCGCAGTACAGCGAGGGTGTGTACTCGTTCGCGAACACCATCCACACCCACGAGGGCGGTACCCACGAGGAGGGCTTCCGCTCCGCGCTGACGGGCCTGGTCAACCGCTACGCACGCGACAAGAAGCTGCTGCGGGAGAAGGACGACAACCTCACGGGTGAGGACATCCGCGAGGGTCTGACCGCGATCATCTCGGTCAAGCTCGGCGAGCCCCAGTTCGAGGGCCAGACCAAGACCAAGCTGGGCAACACCGAGGCCAAGACCTTCGTCCAGAAGATCATCCACGAGCACCTCACCGACTGGTTCGACCGCAACCCCAACGAGGCCTCGGACATCGTCCGCAAGGGCATCCAGGCCGCCACGGCCCGCGTGGCCGCACGCAAGGCCCGCGACCTCACCCGCCGCAAGGGCCTGCTGGAGAGTGCCTCGCTGCCGGGCAAGCTGTCCGACTGCCAGTCCAGCGACCCCATCAAGTGCGAGATCTTCATCGTCGAGGGTGACTCCGCCGGCGGCTCGGCCAAGTCCGGCCGGAACCCGATGTACCAGGCGATCCTGCCCATCCGCGGCAAGATCCTGAACGTCGAGAAGGCCCGGGTCGACAAGATCCTCCAGAACACCGAGGTCCAGGCCCTCATCTCGGCCTTCGGCACCGGTATCCACGAGGACTTCGACATCGAGAAGCTCCGCTATCACAAGATCATCCTGATGGCGGACGCCGACGTCGACGGCCAGCACATCAACACCCTGCTGCTGACTTTCCTCTTCCGCTTCATGCGGCCGCTGGTCGAGGCAGGCCACGTGTACCTGTCCCGCCCGCCGCTCTACAAGATCAAGTGGGGCCGGGACGACTTCGAGTACGCGTACTCGGACCGGGAGCGGGACGCGCTCGTCGAGCTGGGCAAGCAGCAGGGCAAGCGGATCAAGGAAGACTCGATCCAGCGCTTCAAGGGGCTCGGTGAGATGAACGCCGAGGAGCTGCGCATCACCACGATGGACGTCGAGCACCGTGTCCTCGGCCAGGTCACCCTGGACGACGCGGCACAGGCGGACGACCTGTTCTCGGTACTGATGGGCGAGGACGTCGAGGCACGGCGCTCCTTCATCCAGCGCAACGCCAAGGACGTCCGCTTCCTCGACATCTGAGTCGGTCTCAGCTGACCGCTCGAAAGGACTGAAGACCAGCAATGGCCGACGAGAAGACCCCTGCCACCGCCGCAGACAACCAAGCCGCCGAAGCCCAGGTGGAAGGCCCGCCGATGCGGATCGAGCCCGTCGGGCTCGAGACGGAGATGCAGCGTTCCTACCTGGACTACGCGATGTCCGTCATCGTCTCGCGTGCGCTCCCGGACGTACGGGACGGCCTCAAGCCCGTGCACCGCCGTGTGCTGTACGCGATGTACGACGGCGGTTACCGGCCCGAGAAGGGCTTCTACAAGTGCGCCCGTGTCGTCGGTGACGTCATGGGTACGTACCACCCGCACGGCGACTCCTCCATCTACGACGCGCTCGTCCGTCTCGCGCAGCCGTGGTCGATGCGTCTGCCGCTCGTCGACTCCAACGGCAACTTCGGCTCCCCGGGCAACGACCCGGCCGCCGCCATGCGCTACACCGAGTGCAAGATGGCGCCGCTGTCGATGGAGATGCTCCGGGACATCGACGAGGAGACCGTCGACTTCCAGGACAACTACGACGGCCGTAACCAGGAGCCGACGGTCCTGCCGGCCCGCTTCCCGAACCTGCTGGTCAACGGCAGCGCGGGTATCGCCGTCGGTATGGCCACCAATATCCCGCCGCACAATCTGCGCGAGGTCGCGGCCGGTGCCCAGTGGGCGCTGGAGCACCCGGAGGCCAGCCACGAGGAGCTCCTCGACGCGCTGATCGAGCGGATCAAGGGCCCTGACTTCCCGACCGGCGCGCTGGTCGTGGGCCGCAAGGGCATCGAGGAGGCGTACCGCACCGGCCGCGGTTCCATCACGATGCGCGCGGTGGTCGAGGTCGAGGAGATCCAGAACCGCCAGTGCCTGGTGGTCACGGAGCTGCCGTACCAGGTCAACCCGGACAACCTCGCGCAGAAGATCGCCGACCTGGTGAAGGACGGCAAGGTCGGCGGCATCGCCGATGTCCGCGACGAGACCTCGTCCCGCACCGGCCAGCGGCTGGTCATCGTGCTCAAGCGGGACGCCGTCGCCAAGGTCGTCCTCAACAACCTCTACAAGCACACGGACCTCCAGACCAACTTCGGCGCCAACATGCTGGCGCTGGTCGACGGTGTGCCGCGCACCCTGTCGCTGGACGCGTTCATCCGCCACTGGGTGACGCACCAGATCGAGGTCATCGTCCGCAGGACGAAGTTCCGGCTGCGCAAGGCCGAGGAGCGGGCCCATATCCTGCGCGGTCTGCTCAAGGCGCTCGACGCGATCGACGAGGTCATCGCGCTCATCCGGCGCAGCGACACGGTCGATGTCGCTCGCGAGGGCCTGATGGGCCTGCTGGAGATCGACGAGATCCAGGCCAACGCGATCCTGGAGATGCAGCTTCGCAGGCTGGCCGCCCTGGAGCGGCAGAAGATCGTGCAGGAGCACGACGAGCTCCAGGCGAAGATCAACGAGTACAACGCGATCCTCGCCTCGCCGGAGAAGCAGCGCGCGATCGTCAGCGATGAACTCGCCACCCTGGTCGACAAGTTCGGCGACGACCGGCGCTCCAAGCTGGTGCCCTTCGACGGTGACATGTCCATCGAGGACCTGATCGCCGAGGAGGACATCGTCGTCACGATCTCGCGTGGCGGTTATGTGAAGCGCACCAAGACCGACGACTACCGCTCTCAGAAGCGCGGCGGCAAGGGTGTACGCGGCACGAAGCTGAAGGAAGACGACATCGTCGACCACTTCTTCGTCTCCACCACGCACCACTGGCTGCTGTTCTTCACCAACAAGGGCCGGGTCTACCGGGCCAAGGCATACGAGCTGCCGGATGCCGGCCGCGACGCCCGAGGGCAGCATGTCGCCAACCTGCTGGCCTTCCAGCCGGACGAGCAGATCGCCGAGATCCTCGCGATCCGCGACTACGAGGCCGTGCCTTACCTGGTGCTCGCAACCAAGGGGGGTCTGGTGAAGAAGACCCCGCTTAAGGACTACGACTCCCCGCGTTCCGGCGGAGTCATCGCGATCAACCTCCGGGAGACGGAGGACGGCAGCGACGATGAGCTGATCGGTGCCGAACTCGTGTCGGCCGAGGACGATCTGCTGCTGATCAGCAAGAAGGCGCAGTCGATCCGGTTCACCGCCACCGACGACGCCCTCAGGCCGATGGGCCGGGCTACCTCCGGTGTGAAGGGCATGAGCTTCCGCGAAGGTGACGAGCTGCTCTCGATGAACGTGGTCCGGCCCGGTACGTTCGTGTTCACCGCCACCGACGGCGGATACGCGAAGCGGACCGCCGTCGACGAGTACCGCGTCCAGGGCCGGGGTGGCCTCGGCATCAAGGCCGCCAAGATCGTGGAGGACCGCGGTTCGCTCGTGGGTGCGCTGGTGGTCGAGGAGACCGACGAGATCCTCGCCATCACGTTGTCCGGCGGTGTGATTCGTACGCGAGTCAACGAAGTCAGGGAGACGGGCCGTGACACCATGGGCGTCCAGCTGATCAACCTGGGCAAGCGGGACGCCGTGGTCGGTATCGCGCGTAACGCCGAGGCGGGGCGCGAGGCCGAGGAAGTCGATGCCGCTGACGGCGCTGACGAGGTCGAGGACGCTGCCGTGGTGGCCGACGCGGCCGGCGAGCACGAGGAGTAGGACGTGAGTGGAGCCGAGGGCGCCGGTTCGGCTGCCGCTGCCGGGGCCGCCGGACCGAACGGCGCCCCCGGCTCCGCGGGCGGCCCCCGGGGGGTTACCGTGACGGACACCGGGGGGCCGAAGCCCCCGTACGAGAGCGATGGCGGGGAGCAGGAGCAGCCGGTGCAGCAGCAGGGAACGCAGCCATACCACCCACCCCAGGCGTACCCCTCGCCTCAGGGTGAAGCGGGTACCGAGGACGGGCGGCAGCCGGCCACGGCGGCCGGGCAGCCAACCGCCTCGGGCGGGAACACGGGCGCGGTACGCCGCCCGCGTACGGGAGCGACCATTCAGCCGAGGACGCGCAAGGCACGGCTGCGCGTGGCCAAGGCCGACCCGTGGTCCGTGATGAAGGTGAGCTTCCTGCTCTCCATCGCCATCGGCATCTGCACGATCGTCGCTTCCGCAGTGCTGTGGATGGTCATGGACGCCATGGGTGTCTTCTCGGAGGTCGGAGGCACGATCACCGAGGCGACCACGGTCAGCGATGCCGGGGAGAGCGGCGGTTTCGACCTCGAGGCGTTCCTGTCGCTGCCGCGCGTACTGGTCTTCACCTCGGTGATCGCGGTCATCGATGTGGTGCTCGCCACAGCCCTGGCGACGCTGGGAGCCTTCATCTACAACATCTCGGCCGGGTTCGTGGGCGGCATCGAGCTCACGCTTGCGGAGGACGAGTAGCAGAGGGTCCGGGGGGTAGGTAACCGATTTTGGGACTGCCCCCCCCGTGCGCTAACCTTCAGGAGTCAGCGCGCAGCGCGGCGGGGCTATAGCTCAGTTGGTTAGAGCGCATCCCTGATAAGGATGAGGCCACAGGTTCAAATCCTGTTAGCCCCACCAGTGCAAAGGCCCCCAACCGATCTTGGTTGGGGGCCTTTGACATCTCCTGCTGACGTCAGTCGGTGAGCGGATCCGCAGGTCCACAGGACGCCCGACTCCAAAGCCGCTACGCCGACCTCATGTGACCTCAGATAGCCGGGCTCGCCTCATCAAGCCCCCTACCTGCGGAATTGTCCAGGTGGGAGTTTGATCGTTGTTACTCTCCTGGCAGGTTGATGCATCGATATGTCGATGCATCTGGGGTGGGGAGCAACGTGCGGAGGAAGCACAAGGTGGGGTTGGCCGCGGCTGCGGCGGTGCTGGTGGCGGTGCCCGGCGGGCTGGTGGTGAAGAGCCAGGCCGCGGCGGCCGAGCGGGAGGCGGAAAAGAAGTCTCTCGAGCAGGCTGCCGAGGAGGTCTTCCAGCGGCGCGCCGATGCGCCCGGGGCGTCGTGGCGTAAATACGCCCCGGCGGCCGGCAGGGTCTGGAATCAGGCCGATGCCAGAGCCGTCGTGCACCAGGTGAAGAGAAAGGGCGGCCAATTCATTGTGAACGTCGATGAGATCACCACTCCGTACACCTCCGACACGTACGGCAGGAAGCTGATTCCGGACACGCCCTATGCGGGGTCCCACCGTTTCGTCTTCGAACGGGACGGCGGTGACTGGCGCCTCGTCCAGGACCTGACGGACCAGTTGACGAAGTAGCGCGCCTGCCTGTCCGCGCGGATGCCGACCCACGCCCGTGCCCGGTGCAGTGGCCCGTCCGTCGGCTTTCCGGCGGCCCCTGCCGCTTTCGCCGTCCACGGGTCGGCCGGGTCGACTGCTCGTTCCCGGCGCGGAATTGGCGGCTCGCTGGCCGGGAGCCGGTGCGGACTCAGGTCACCGAACGGTATCGGTCGGTGTGTATAGTCGGGCGCCAGAGGTCCTCATACGTCAAGGAAAGACGAGGTCGCGCGGTGAAGAAGCTTCTCCTGGTCGCACTGGCCGCCATCGGCGGGCTCCTCGTGTACCGCCAGATCCAGGCGGATCGCGCCGAGCAGGATCTGTGGACGGAGGCGACCGACTCCGTGCCCGCAGGTTCGGGTGTGTGAGCCCCAGACAAGAACGAAGTGACGGAGCCCCGGCCGCTGAACGGCCGGGGCTCCGCGCTGTTTCCGGTGCGGGGCCCGGGGGTGGGATGCGCGCTCTGTTGCCGGATCGTGACGCTGTGGTCTTGTATTCACCTTCGCGAATGAATAGCTTGCGCATGCAAAGTTGATGTCTGCGTGGAGGGGGAACGGCAGATGCGTTCCAGGCGCTGGGCCGTACGCACACCGGCCGAGTCGCAACCGGACTACGGCAAGGGCGACAAGAGCGCGGTCATGCCGCTGGGCGACCCGGAGGACGTTGCGGGCGGCACGGGGTTCAACGACGCCAGGGAGATCGGCCAGGGCGTGTGGCGCGACCGGATACTGCCTTCGCAGACACGCTGGTACAAGGTCCCCGTCGGCTGGGGTCAGCAGCTGCGCTACGACGTGGAGTTCGCGAACGAGCCCACTGTCGAGAGAGCTCCGGGAACTTCGGGAGCCTCGGGGAACTGGTCGTACGGTGCCACGGACGTGTTCACTCCGGCGCGGGCGCCGGTGGGCGGCGGCAGCACCGAGTTCGGGCAGCGGACGGTCTACGACGGGCGGCCGGCCGCGCTGAAGATGGGCACGGTCCCGGTCTCCTGGACCAACCGCTATGAGCACCACCCCGATGTCATTCCCGTGCACCAGGACGGCGCCTATTACATCGCCGCCACACTCGGCTCCAGGGCCGCCGAGATCGCGGAGAACCCGCAGGTCGGTGTGGTGCTGCGCGTGGCAGTGCTCGGCGAGGCGAAGTCGGGGCCGCAGTACGGCGCGCCGGTGGCGGTGATGAAGCCGGCCACCCGCGCGGACGGCGCCGGGACGGGCGGGGCAGGATGGACCGGCACCATGACCGCGATGGTCGCGGGTGGTGCGGCCGTCCTGATCGCCGGGATCGTTTCCGCTCTCGTACGCACACGGGCGGCGCGGGGCGGGAACAGCCGCACGGACACGACATGGGGGAGGGCGCGATGAGGCAGCGCGGCAGGGGCCGGGGCCACAGCCGGGGCAGGACGACGGCAGCGTGGTGCGCGGCGTTGTGCGCCGTGATGGCGCTGCCGGGCGGTACGGCGCAGGCGGCGGGCGCGCCCGGCTCGTACTCCTTCGACAGCAAGGCCAAGCCGGTCCGTGGCGCCACCGTCAACAGCAACGCCCAGCGGCTCACGCCCGGTTCCGTCTACCGGGATCGCATCAAGAAGGACGGCAAGCTCTACTACCGCCTCGATCTCGACGCCAGGACGAACGCCTATGTCTCGGTGGTCGCCGTACCCAGGGCGGGCGGCAAGGTGGAGTACGGCGACGGCATCACCGTGAGCCTCAGGAGCGGTACGGACACCCAGTGCAGCACGCAGGACGCGTCCTTCGAGGGGGGCACCTTCACCCGCCCGATCGCCGCGTACGCGCATCGGATGATCGAGCCGGACAGCACCAACTGCCAGGAGCGCGGCGCGTACTACGTGCTCGTCGAGCGGACCACGAAACCGACGTCCACACCGGACGACTGGGAACTGGAGATCCGCTACGACGAGGAGCCCCCACTCAAGGCCGCAGGGCCCACCGCAGCCCCCGAGGACTGGCCATCGGCCTCCCCCGGGCCGCCCGCGGGCGGCCCGCAGAAGCGGGCGGGCGGCACCGGTTTCAACGACGCCATGAGCATCGGGCAGGGCGAGTGGCGCGACGACATCAAGCCCGGGCAGACACGCTACTTCCGGGTGCCGGTCGACTGGGGTCAGCAGCTCTTCGTCGCCGCCGACCTGGGCTCGAGCACGGCGAGCACCGACTATGTCAGCAACGCCCTGGTGGTGGCACTGCACAATCCCGCCCGCGGCTACGTGCTCCAGGAGTCGGGGCCGTACGACGGCAAGCCCTCGTCGCTGGGGCTGAAGTCACTGCCTCCGGTGGCCTACGAGAACCGTTTCGACAGCAACGCGAGCGCGAGCGGTATGCGTTTCGCCGGCTGGTACTACGTGTCGGCGGCGCTCAGCCCGGCACTCGCGGAGAAGTACGGCGACAAGGCCGTGCCACTGACGCTGCGGGTGAATGTGACGCGGAAGGCGAAGCAGGGTCCCGGCTACGACGGACAGCCCGGGATCTTCGCCGTCACCGACGACGACCGGGACGCGGTGGCCGACGGGGTCAGCGGCCCCGGGGCGGCCAGAAGCGACTCGATGAAGCTCGTCGCGGTGGCCGGCATCGGGGCCGGGACCGTGCTGCTGCTGGTTCTCGGAGGTTGGACGGTCCTCGCACGGAGGCAACGATCGGCAGCCTGAGGACCGGACGGCGGGCGTCACACCTGGGTGAGTGCCCAGATGCCCACGGCGAAGCAGACCAGCGCCACCAGCAGCACCGGGATCGCCACCTTCGGGGGCGGTCCCGGGCGCACGTGCGGGGAGGGCTCGCGGCTCTCCACGGGTGAGGGCGGGGAGGCGGGCATGGGCGCGGGCGGACGCGGGGCCTCGGCGGTGTAGGGGCGCGTCGGAGTCTGTCCGTAGGTCACCGGCACGGTCTGCGCCGTCTGCTGCGCGGGCGGCGGCGCGAGATGGAAGGAACCCGTCTCGGAGGGTGCGGGCATGGGTGGCGCCGACGGTGGTGGCAGCGGTGTGCGCGGGCCGTGACCGATGGGCTGCTGCTGCCCGGTCGCGTACTGCGGAGCGGGCGCAGCCGCGGAACCGGTCATCGCGGAACCGGTGTGCGACGGGTCGACCGCGGGAGCCTGGCCCTCGGCGGGAGCCGAGGGAGCGGACGGAGCCATGGGCGCAGTCGAGGGCGCGGACCGCTCAGACCGCTCAGGGCGTGCGGGCCGCTCGGGGCCTTCGGGGCCGAAGCCGCTGGGCAGCGACCCGATCTGGTCGAAGACCTCGACCGGTTCGTCGTCCGTTCGCTGCTCGGGCAGCAGCTCCACAGCGGAGGCCAGCGCCTTGCGCGCCCCCGTGGCCGTACGGAACCGCGTCTGCGGGTCCGGCTGGAGCAGACTGGCGAGTACCTGCCACAGCGGCTCGGGGATGCCCTGGGGAGCGCCCGGAGTGCCGTGTGCGGCGAAGTGTTCGACCAGGGCGCGGGAGTCGGGCTTCTGGCCGTGGAGCAGATAGAGGGCGACAAGGCCGACCGCGAAGAGGTCGGCGGGGAAGTCCGGCTCGGCACCCAGCATCTGCTCGGGGGCGAGATAGCCGGGCGTCCCCACGACATAACTCGTCTCGGTCAGCCGGGGCTCGCCCTTGCGCATGGAGATACCGAAGTCGGACAGCCGCAGGTGCGGCCGTCCGGTGCCGGTGGCTTCCAGCAGGATGTTGGCCGGCTTGATGTCGCGGTGCACGACCCCCTCGGCGTGCACCGCCGCGAGCCCGGACAACAACTGGTCGAGCAGGGTGCACACGAAGCGCGGTGGCAGCGGGCCGTAGTCCCCGATCAGGTGCGCCAGCGAACCGCCGCTCACCAGATCCATGGTGAACAGCACCTTGTCGTCGTCCGCGGCCCAGCTCGCCGGGGCCAGGACATGGGGATGGTCGATGCGCAGTGCCTGCTCACGCACGAAGCGCAGCAGTGTGTGGGCGTCGCTCTGCTGGAGGACCTTCGCGGCCACGTAGCGCCGCCGCCGTTGGTCCCAGGCGCGCCAGACCGCGCCGACCCCACCACGGCCGATCGGGTCGATCAGCTCGTACCGACCAGCGAAGACCTCACCCATTGCGCCGCGCCCGCCCCCGGTTCCCTGTTCCGATGCCGTGCCCTGCCCGGGGGCTTCGGAGCCCCCGGACCTCGTCCTCAGCTCTGGTGCGACTCGTAGTGGGCGACCGCGTCGGCCGTACGCCCCGCGCCGTACACCCTGAGGAACTCTGCCAGCTCGGGGTGCGTCGCTGCGAGGGTGTCCGCCGCGTCGATGATGTCCCCGGCCGCCGCCACCGAGCGCAGCAGCGACTGGATCTCCCGGACCACCCGGCGCACGGTCGGCGCTCCGGAGCTGGTCGTGGTCTGCCCGGTGCTGGTGAGCACGGACCCGCCCTGCGACTTCTTGATCTCGTCCATCCGGGCCGTGGCCTCGGCGGCACTGATGCTGCCGTCTGCCACCTGCCCGGCCAGTTCCTGAAGGGCCTGGACGCGCTGGACCACCGCAGGGTTGCCGATCTTGGCCCGCTGCCCGCTCATCAGCTGGGAGAGCATCGGTGCCGACAGCCCGAGCACTGCCGCGAGCCGCGCCTGGTTGAGCCCCAGATCGTCTATCAGCCTGCGGAAGAGCGCCCCCAGGGACTCTCCGTACCAACTGCGCTGAAGCTCTCTCGCTCTCGCGGTCGTGTCCTGCTGTGCTGCATCCATGTGCGTCTCCCCATCGCTTCCCCATGCGTCGGCTTCGCTGCCGCGAACCTGACGAGCATCCTACGGAGAGTGGTCGGATACCGGGAGTCCCAATCCTTTTGCAGGATCAGGGGGGTGACCCGGTACTCTGTTCCCTGTTCCGGGGCCTTAGCTCAGTTGGTAGAGCGCTGTCTTTGCATGGCAGATGTCAGGGGTTCGACTCCCCTAGGCTCCACCGGATGAAAAGCCCCTCTGACTTGTGGAAACACAAGCCGGAGGGGCTTTTGCGCGTCCTCGTGCGCCCCTGCGCCGCCTGTGCCGCGTTCGGAGCAGCACGCCGTCTCCGTTCCGGGTTGCGCCCGTGGTGCGGGGGTGTTAAGAGCCGTATTCGCCAGCGGGGGCAAGGGGCTCGCGGGGCCTGGGAAGGGCTCGCCGGGACGCTCGGCCGAGCGGTGGCTGCGGGGGAGCGTAGGCCGGACGGGTGGTGTTCATCTGAAGATCGCTCGACTCGTGGCGTAGATCCCCGACTTCTCGAGATGCATCCACATCATGAGGAAGGTATGTAAAACGCCCTATCCCGAAAGCGAGGGGTCATGGCCGCCGTCAAGGTCACAAGTCTGTGGACCGCTCTCATCTCCCTGTTTGCCGCGCTGTTCGCCTCTCTGGGGCTGACCGGCTCCGCCTCCGCCTCCCGCAAGCGGCCCGCACTGCCGGTGCCGTTGGAGACGGAGGAGCGCGTCAGTCCGCGCAGGACGCGCAAGACGCGAAGGACGCGACAGGAGCGACAGACATACGAGCCACAGATCCCCGGCGCGGGGCGCGTACCAAGGCAGGGGGCGGCATCACAACGGGCACCACGGGACCGGTCGCTGCCGCCGACGATCAAACAGCGCATCGGGGCAGAGGCCCATGGCACCTCACCGTCGGTGCGTTATCTCCCCGAGGTGCCGGACGGTCTGGCGCTGCTCCAGGGCCCACTGCCGGAGCCCGGCGCGACGGTCGCCACCCCGGCGGCATGAGGCGCCGGGAAGCACTCCGCCTTCCCGGCGCCCATGACCTCGGCGTCAGCCGGAGTCAGCGACGGTCATCGCCGTCCGACTCGGAGTCCGCCTCCTTGGCCTGGACCTCGGGATCCAGCGCCGCCTTGTCGCTCCTGTCGCCCGAGGTGAAGGACGCGCCGGAGTCGGCCGAGACCTCGGTGGGAGCCGGCGGCTCGACCAGCCAGTCCGGGTTGGCCTGCTTGTCCCACCACTTCCAGGCGGCAAAGAGCCCCAGGGCCACCACGCTGAGCAGACCCACGCCCTTGGCCACACGGCCCGCCTTCGCGCGCCGCTCGTGCTTCCTCACCAGCTTCCGGACTTCTTTCGCCGACACCTGACCGCGCAGCGCGGCCAGGGCAGCTGTGGATCGGGCCGCGGCCTCCTGCCCCACGGGCTGGGCCACCGCTACGGCGTGCTCGAGTCGGGGCTTCGTGTAGTCCGCCGCCTGACGCGCGGCACTCCGGGTCATGACGGCGGCCCGGTGAGCGGCGATGTCGACCTTCGGCGGCACATGCGGGGCCACATGGGCCTTGTACTGGGTGCGGCACTGCTGACGGGCCTGCTGGGTGGCACGGGAGACCCTGGGGGCGAGATAGACGCGGGCCTCATGCGCGTACTGCGCGGCCTGGTCCTTCGCCGTTTCGGCGTAGGGCGCCACCACTTCCGCGGCGTGCAGCACGCCTTCCTTGGCCGTATCGGTCGCGGCACGCACGCTTTCCATGCGGGTCACGGGATCCTCCTCCTCGGTGGCGGTCGTGGCAGGTTGAGGGGTTTGGTGTCCCTGGCGGGGCACAGTTCGCCTTTCCGCCCTTTTCGAAATCATGCCCGCCAGGCGCCCACTCGGCATGCGGGACAGGCATCCGGGTCACGGTTTCCATACCGACGGCACTTCCGTGCGAGGATCGGTTGACGTCAGAGAAGACTCAAGGAAGGCACATCGTGGCCGAGCAGCTTTACGCCACCCTGAAGACCAACCACGGCGACATCAACGTCCGGCTTCTGCCGAACCACGCGCCGAAGACGGTCAAGAACTTCACCGAGCTCGCCACGGGCCAGCGCGAGTGGACGAACCCGGCGACCGGCAAGAAGTCCACGGACAGGCTGTACGACGGCACGGTCTTCCACCGGGTGATCAGTGGCTTCATGATCCAGGGCGGCGACCCGCTGGGCAACGGCACCGGCGGCCCCGGCTACGAGTTCGCCGACGAGTTCCACCCCGACCTGGCCTTCGACAAGCCGTACCTGCTGGCCATGGCCAACGCAGGCCCGGGCACCAACGGCTCGCAGTTCTTCATCACCGTGTCGCCGACCGCCTGGCTGACCCGCAAGCACACCATCTTCGGCGAGGTCGCCGACGATGCGAGCAAGAAGGTCGTGGACGCCATCGCCACCGCCCAGACCAACCCGCGCACCGACCGCCCGGTCAACGACGTCGTGATCGAGTCCGTCGTGATCGAGACCCGCGAGGGCTGAACCCGGCCAGGGCGCCCGCATGGAGCGCCCGGCTCCCGCACGGGAACCTTTCCGCCCCGCTCGTCCGTAAGACGAGCGGGGCGCGATGCGTTGCGCAGCCCCCGCAGGACGAGGGCCAGAAGATGAGGGGACCTCATGGATCAGGCGCCAGGAAGCCCGGACCAGCACCAGGCGGCCCAGGGGCTGCCGAGCTGCTACCGCCACCCTGACCGGGAGACGGGCATCCGCTGCACGCGCTGTGAGCGCCCGATCTGCCCGGAGTGCATGGTCAGCGCCTCGGTCGGCTTCCAGTGCCCGGAGTGCGTGCGCAGCGGATCCGGTACGGGACACACGGCGACCGCCAGCCGGCCACGCACGATCGCGGGCAGCGCCGTCATCTCAGGCGACCCCCGTCTCGTCACCAAGATCCTGCTGGGCATCAACCTCGCGGTCTTCCTCGCGGTGCTCGTCGACAAGACCCTGGTCCTGCGGCTCGATCTCGTGGGCGCCGCGTTCAGTCCGCAGCTCAACCAGGTGGTCGGTGTCGCCGACGGCGAGTGGTACCGCCTGGTGACCTCGATGTTCCTGCATCAGGAGATCTGGCACATCGCCTTCAACATGCTCGGCCTGTGGTGGCTCGGCGGGCCCCTGGAGGCAGCGCTCGGCAGGGTGCGCTTCCTCGCGCTCTATATGCTCTCCGGGCTCGCGGGCAGCGCCCTCACCTATCTGCTGGCCGCGCCGAACCAGGGCGCACTCGGGGCGTCCGGTGCGATCTTCGGACTGCTCGGCGCCACCATCGTGCTGATGCGCCGGATGAACTACGACCTGCGCCCGGTGATCGCGCTGCTGGCGCTGAATCTGCTGTTCACCTTCACCTGGAGCGGGATCGCCTGGGAGGCTCACATCGGCGGGCTGGTCGCGGGCGGAGCCATCGCCTTCGGCATGGTGCACGCCCCGGCCCGGCGCCGGTCCCTGGTGCAGTTCGGGACCTGTGCGCTGGTACTGGTGGCGATCATCGTCACCGTGGTCCTGAGGACCCAGTCGCTCACCTGAGCGAGATTTCCCCATGGTTGTCCACAGCGCGTGGCGGATCTTGTGCGTGCTGTCGGGAACAGCTGTGCCCCTCGTCCCTGTTCTGGGATTTCCCAGAAGGGGCAAGGGGCACGCGGGCGGAGAGCCGTTCCCCGGAATGGCCGCCGCAGTCACATTGGAGTCAACGTCCGATGAGAGTTATCCACAGATCGTCTGACCTTTCCCACTGCTGTGGATAACTCTGTGGATAAGGTCGGGGCAGAGCTTGACATCCGCCCTCTGCGGCTCCCCCCCGGCCGTTCCGCGACGGCTCTAGGTCGCGGCTACTTCCACTGCGTGGAGACGGCGAAGCCACCGGCGATGAAGCCGAAGCCGACCACGATGTTCCAGTTGCCGAAGGACTGAATGGGGAGCCGGCCGTCGGTGACGTAGAAGACGACGATCCAGGCGAGCCCGATCAGGAACAGCGCCAGCATCACCGGCGCCACCCAGCTGCGGTTCGTCAGCTTGATGTTCGTCGCCTGCTTCGCCGCCGGCGGCGGTGTGAAGTCGGCCTTCTTGCGGATACGTGACTTCGGCACGAGGGACTCTCCTGTCGATGCGCTGCGTGACCGCGCAGGGGAAATGTGGCTGGCGCCGGGGCGGGGCGAGGGGGCTCACGGCCTCCCCCGGGCGTCCGTTAGCGTAGTGCTTCCGCGGTCACCGTAGGAGTAAGGGTACGTTGAGCAATTCCGCCGACACTCCCCCAGGGCCGGTCCGCCGTTTCGCGCCGCGGCCGGTCCGGCTGCTGACCGCTGCCGTTTTCGCGCTCGCCGGGCTGATTTTCGTCACCAGCTTCAACACCGCCAAGGGCACCAACCTCCGCACCGACGACTCGCTGCTGAAGCTCTCCGACCTGATCCAGCAGCGCAGCGAGAAGAACGCCGAGCTGGACCGGTCCACCGCGGCGGTCCGCGGTGATGTCGACGCACTCGCCCGCCGCGACGACGGGTCCACCAAGGCCCAGGACGAGCGGTTCCAGGCCCTTGAGAAGGACGCGGGGACCAAGAAGGTCCGGGGCCGGGCCGTCGCCGTCACCCTCAATGATGCTCCCGCGAACGCCCAGGCAGCCCCTGGCTACCCGGAGCCCCAGGCCAATGACCTGGTCATCCACCAGCAGGACCTCCAGGCCGTGGTGAACGCGCTGTGGCAGGGCGGGGCCGAGGGTATCCAGGTGATGGACCAGCGGCTGATCTCCACCAGCGCCGTACGGTGTGTCGGCAACACGCTGATCCTCCAGGGCCGCGTCTACTCGCCCCCGTACAAGATCACCGCTGTAGGCGACCCCGATCGGCTCAAGCGGTCGCTGACCGCGTCGCCCGCGATCCAGAACTACCAGCTCTATGTGCAGGCGTACGGCCTCGGCTGGAAAGTGGACGAGCGCGATGCGGTGACTCTTCCCGGCTATTCGGGCACAGTGGATCTGCACTACGCGGAGCCGGTCACCTAGGCCTGGTTCTCAAACACGGCCTGGGCCCGGACAGGACCTGGCTCCCGGGGAGCGGGGAGGGGCGGCCGGTGCGAGCGGGACCGCTGCGACTGATCGTCAGGACCCTCAGCGAGATCTGCGTCACGGCCGGCGCCGTGATCGTGCTCTTCGTGGCGTATCTGCTGCTCTGGACCGGAGTGAAGGCCGCCGACGCCTCGGCCGGCGAGATCGTCCGGCTCCAGGAGGAATGGACCCGGCTTCCGCTCGAACCGTCGCCGTCGTCATCACCGCCGCCGTCCCCGTCGACCACACCGGCGCCCTCGGCTCCCTCCCGCGGGTACGAGCCGGGCAAGCCCTTCGCCGTGCTGTACATACCCCGCTTCGGAGCGGACTGGGACTGGCCCGTGCTGGAGGGCACCTCCGCCGGCACCCTGAAGAAGGGTCTGGGTCACTATCCGGGCAGTGCTCGTCCGGGTGAGACCGGGAACTTCGCGGTGGCCGGTCACCGCCGCACTTATGGGGACCCGTTCAAGGAGTTTCCCAGGCTGCGGCCGGGGGACGCGGTGATCCTCACGGACGGCACGACCTGGTTCACCTATCGAGTGAAACGGGAGTCCTTTCGCACCGTACCCAGTGATGTCGCGGTCATCGAGCCCGTACCGAGGCGGTCGGGGTTCGACGGTCCGGGGCGCTACCTGACGTTGACCACCTGTGATCCGGAGTGGGGAAGCAGCCATCGGCTGATCGTATGGGCGTATCTCGACGGCACCCAGCCTGTGACGGACGGCAAGCCGGAAGCTTTCCACAGCTGACCCACGGGCCTCTTACGCCCTTTAGTCTGGTCCCGTACGAGGAAAGGGAAGGAACAGCATGTACGGCTGGATCTGGCGGCATCTGCCGGGCAACGCATGGGCGCGGGCGTTCATCTCGCTCGTGCTGGCCCTCGCGGTCGTCTATGTGCTGTTCCAGTACGTGTTCCCCTGGGCGGAGCCGCTGCTTCCGTTCAACGATGTGACGGTGGACGGCCAGTGAGCGCGCGCATTCTCGTCGTCGACAACTACGACAGCTTTGTCTTCAACCTCGTCCAGTACCTCTACCAGCTGGGTGCGGAATGCGAGGTCGTGCGCAACGACGAGGTGTCGACCGCGCACGCGCAGGACGGTTTCGACGGGGTGCTTCTGTCCCCTGGACCGGGTGCGCCCGAACAGGCCGGGGTCTGCATCGACATGGTCCGCCACTGTGCGGCGACCGGCGTGCCCGTCTTCGGCGTCTGCCTCGGTATGCAGTCGATGGCGGTGGCCTATGGCGGGGTCGTCGACCGGGCGCCTGAGCTGCTGCACGGCAAGACGTCCTTCGTCCTGCACCAGGGCAAGGGCGTCTTCGCGGGGCTGCCCTCGCCGTTCACGGCGACGCGCTACCACTCGCTCGCGGCGGAGCCGACGACGGTGCCGGACGAGCTGGAGGTCACGGCGCGTACCGAGGACGGCATCATCATGGGGCTGCGTCATCGTGAACTGGCGGTGGAGGGCGTGCAGTTCCATCCGGAGTCCGTCCTCACGGAGCACGGTCATCTCATGCTCGCCAACTGGCTCGAGCAATGCGGCGACACGGGCGCGGTCGGCCGCTCGGCAGGGCTGGCGCCGGTGGTGGGCGGCAAGGCCCTGGCATGAACGGCGAGGGGGGTGCGCCGTGGCTCCGGGACGGGAGCGTTCCGGGGTATTCCCCGGCCCCGGAGCAGTGGGACTGGTCCGGTTACGGCCGCACGGAGGACTCCCCGGGGTACCAGCAGGACTGGTACGGGCAGCAGTACGCCCCCGTCGACGAGACGGCGGCACACCGGACCACCGGCGGACACGGCAGGCACGCCGCGCACCGGGCCGGTCCCGGTTCCAGTCCCGGGACGTCAGAGGCGCCCACGTCCGTATCCGAGTCCCCGGCCGGTATGCCCGAGCGGGCTCTGGGCGGCCGGGCCGAGCGCCGGCGTGCCGCGAAGGGGCGGGGGCGGCGCAGGGCCGGCGGCGCACCGGCGTCCACCGCGACCGGTCCGGTGCCGAGCGAGGAGGGCGCCCCGCTCACCCGGGTCGAGGCACGCCGGCGCGCCCGGGCCCTGAAGGACAGCCCCGCGGTCATCGCCAGCAGGGTCTTCGGTGAGCTCTTCATCACCGTCGGCGTGCTGATGCTGCTGTTCGTCACCTATCAGTTGTGGTGGACGAACATCCTCGCGGGACAGCAGGCCAATGCCGCCGCCAACAAGATCCAGGACGACTGGGCCAAGGGCCGTGCGCCGGGTGCCTTCGAGCCGGGGCAGGGCTTCGCGATCATGCATATCCCCAAGCTCGATGTCGTCGTCCCGATCGCCGAAGGCATCGACAAGCACTCGGTGCTGGACCGGGGCATGGTGGGTCATTATGCGGACGGGGCTCTCAAGACGGCCATGCCGTCCGACAAGCAGGGCAACTTCGCGGTCGCCGGTCACCGCAACACGCACGGTGAGCCGTTCCGCTACATCAACCGTCTCGCGCCGGGGGATCCGATCGTCGTCGAGACTCAAGACGCGTATTACACCTACAAGATGGCGAGCATTCTCCCGCAGACCTCCCCATCGAACACCAGCGTGATCGCTCCGGTGCCGGATGGCTCCGGATTCACCGGTCCCGGCCGCTATATCACCCTCACGACATGCACGCCCGAATTCACGAGTACGTACCGAATGATCGTGTGGGGCAAGATGGTCGACGAACGCCCGCGGAGCAAGGGGAAGCCCGACGCGCTCGTCGGCTGAGGCGTGACCGGACCGGATTTCCAGAACGACAGGAAACAGGGGCAGGTGCAGTGGCACGTGCGCGCAGCCGGATCGCCGGCGTCATCAGTGTCTTCGGCGAACTGCTGATCACCGGGGGAGTGCTGCTCGCGCTCTTCGTCGTCTACTCGCTCTGGTGGACCAACGTCCTCGCGGACCGCGCGGCCACCAAGGAGAGCGACCGGGTGCGCCACAACTGGGCCGTGCCCCAGGGGCCGGGCGAGCTGGACACCAAGGACGGCATCGGCTTCCTCCACGTCCCTGCCATGGGAGCCGGTGAGGTGCTGGTGAAGAAGGGCACCGACCCCGAGACTCTCAACGACGGTGTCGCGGGCTACTACACCGACCCCATCAAGTCGGCCCTGCCCACCGACAAGCGCGGGAACTTCACCCTGGCCGCCCACCGCGACGGCCACGGCGCCAAGTTCCACAACATCCACCAGATCAGGACCGGGGATCCGATCGTCTTCGAGACCAGGGACACCTGGTACGTCTACCGGGTCTTCAAGGACCTGAAGCAGACCTCGAAGTTCAACGTCGACGTGCTCCAGCCGGTGCCGAAGGAGTCGGGCAGGACCACTCCCGGCCGCTACATCACCCTGACGACCTGCACGCCTCTGTACACCTCCGACTACCGGTATGTGGTCTGGGGCGAGCTGGAGCGCATGGAGAAGGTCGACAGCGCCCGCACGAGGCCCCGGGAGCTGCGCTGACGGGTTCTACCCCGTCAGAACGCCGCAGCAACGCGTCAGCACAGCACAGAGCCCCGGCCTCCCTAACCGGATGCCGGGGCTCTGTGCTGTGCTGCGGCCGGGACGGACGGCCCGTACGGGCCGAACGGTCCGCTGCTGCTAACCGCCCAAGCCGAAGCCTCCGCCGTTGTTGTTGCCGCCCTGCTGGCCTCCGCCGCCGATCGTCTGGAGGGTGATCGGCGTCGACGCGGGGTCGGCCTGGGTGCCGGGCTGCGGGTCCATCTGGACGACGAGCGCGTTGTCGTCCTCGGAACTGCCGTTGGCGAGCGCGATGTTCGTGAAGCCGAACTGCGCCAGGATCTGCTTGGCCTCACCCAGACGCTTGCCCCGTACCTCGGGTACCTGCGTCTGAGGTTGCTGCTGCTGGCCCTTGGAGACCTGGAGCGTGATCGTGGCGCCCTTGGCCTGCTTGGAATCGCCTGCCGGGTCCTGGGACACGACCTCGCCCGCGGGCTTGTCGGAGTCCACATCGGTGCGCGCCACGGTGAAGCCGAGGGTTTCCAGCTGGCTCTTCGCGGCGTCGAACTGCTGGCCCACCACAGGGGGCACGGTCTCCTTGGCCTGCTTGGCGACCTTCAGGGTGACCTTGGTGCCCTTCTCGGCCTTGGTGCCACCTTCGGGGTCCTGGCTGATGACCGTGCCGGGGGTCTCGTCCGACTCGACTTCCTTGACCTCGACGTCGAAGCCGTCCTTCTCCAGGCGGGTGGTGGCGGTCTCCTCCTGGGAGGCCGTGACATCGGGCACCTCCACCAGCGGCGCGCCCTCCGAGAGGATGAGCTTGACGGTCCCGCCCTCGCTCATCTTGGCGCCGTCGGTGGCAGCCGGGTCCTGGCTGCACACGCTGTCCTTCGGCTCGTCGCAGCGGGCGGTGCCGCTCCGTACGGCCTTGACGTTCGAGTTGGTCGCGAGCCGCTGAGCCTCGTTGAAGGTCTTGCCGACCAGGTTCGGGACGGCGACCTTGCCGTCGCCGCCGTCCTGGCTGAAGATCTCCTTGCCGATGAGGATCGCGCCGATGAGCACCAGGATGCCCGCCAGCACGAGCAGGGCCGTCGAGGTGTTCGACTTCTTCTGACGGCGGCGGTCCGGGCGGTCGTCGTAGCCGTATCCGCCGTCGTCCGGGTTCACGGGCGGCAGCATCGATGTCTGACCGCCCGGGTCGGTGGCACGCAGCGCCGTGGTCGGCTGGTCCTCGGGGCGCTGACCGCCGTAGCCGCCGTAGCCGACCGCGCCCATCGCCGTCGTCGCGGCGACCGGCTGGCCATCGAGGCAGGCCTCGATGTCGGCGCGCATCTCGTCGGCCGACTGGTAGCGGTAGTCGGGGTCCTTGACCAGAGCCTTCAGCACGATCGCGTCCATCTCGGGCGTGATCTCGGGGTCGAAGTTGCTCGGCGGCTGGGGCTCTTCCCGGACATGCTGATAGGCGACGGCCACCGGGGAGTCGCCGACGAACGGCGGACGCACGGTGAGCAGCTCGTACAGCAGGCAGCCGGTCGAGTAGAGGTCCGACCTGGCGTCGACCTGCTCGCCCTTGGCCTGCTCCGGGGAGAGGTACTGGGCGGTGCCGATGACGGCCGCGGTCTGGGTCATGGTCATGCCCGCGTCGCCCATGGCGCGCGCGATGCCGAAGTCCATCACCTTGACCTGGCCGGTGCGCGTCAGCATGACGTTCGCCGGCTTGATGTCCCGGTGGACGATGCCGTTGCGGTGCGAGTACTCGAGGGCCTGGAGGATGCCGGTGGTCATCTCCAGGGTGCGCTCGGGCAGCAGCTTGCGCCCGGAGTGCAGCAGCTCTCTGAGCGTGGAGCCGTCCACGTACTCCATCACGATGTACGGGATGGAGACCCCGTCCACGTAGTCCTCGCCGGTGTCGTACACCGCGACGATAGCCGGGTGGTTCAGCGAGGCGGCCGACTGGGCCTCACGGCGGAACCGGGCCTGGAAGGACGGGTCACGGGCGAGGTCGGCCCGCAGCGTCTTCACGGCGACGGTGCGGCCGAGCCGGGTGTCGTGCGCGAGGTACACCTCGGCCATGCCACCGCGGCCGAGCACCGAGCCCAGCTCGTACCGGCCGCCGAGGCGACGCGGCTCTTCCATAACAGTTCCAGCCCTCTCCGTCAGTCCCGACCGCACCCGTGTGTGTGGTCCGGCGGTGTGCTGTTCGCGCATACGCTACCGGCCACGCCGCATGGAATCGGCCCAAGCCCGGGACCTGATATGCGACCGGTACCGCATTGTGCGCCCATGAGGCGGGGCGACAGGTCGATCAGTGACATGCGTCACTGCTTCCCGTTGAGTACCGCCTCCATCACCTTCTTGGCGATGGGGGCGGCGAGTCCGCCACCGCTGATGTCGTCACGCGACGTGCCCGAGCTGTCCTCGACCACGACGGCCACGGCCACCGGGGAGCCCTGGGCGGTCCTGGCGTAGGAGATGAACCAGGCGTAGGGACGTTCCTTGTTGTTCTCTCCGTGCTGGGCGGTGCCCGTCTTGCCGCCGACCGTGACGCCGTCGATCTTGGCGTTCGAACCGGTGCCCTTCTCGACGACGTTCTCCATCATCTGCTGGAGGAGCTGCGCGTTCTCCTCCGAGAGCGGCTGGCTCATCTCCTCCGGCTCGGTCTGCTCGAGCACGTCCAGGTTGGGCGCCTCCAGCTTGTCGATCATGTACGGCTTCATCAGCTTGCCGTCATTGGCGATCGCGGCGGTGACCATGGCCATCTGGAGGGGGGTGGCCCTGGTGTCGAACTGGCCGATCGCCGACTGGGCGTTGCCACCGCGGTCCATGTCGGTGTTGTAGACGGAGGCGGAGGCGCGCACCGGGGTATAGATCTTCGGGTCGTTGAAGCCGAACTTCTCCGCCGTCTCCACCATGTTGTCCCGGCCGACCTTGTCACCCAGGTTGGCGAAGACCGAGTTGCAGGAGACCCTGAGGGCCTCGTTCAGGCTGGCCTTCTCGCAGCCGCCGTGCTGGTTCTTCATCGGCGTGCTCGAAAGCGGGATGAGGTACGGCTCGGGTGTGTCGGTCGGCGCGTTGATGTCCTTGACGACGCCGTGCTCCAGTGCCGCGGCGGCCGTGACGGCCTTGAAGGTGGAGCCGGGCGGGTAGGTCTCGCGCAGCGCGCGGTTGAGCATCGGCTTGGCTTTGTCCGCGTTCAGCTTCTGCCAGGCCTTGCCGTCCGCGTTCTGACGGCCGGCGAAGGAGGAGGGGTCGTACGAGGGCGTCGACGCGAGAGCAAGGATCTTGCCGGTGCGGGGATCGATGGCCGCGACCGCGCCCGTCTTGTCCCCCAGGCCCTCGAATGCCGCCTTCTGGGCCTTGCCGTTCAGCGTGGTGACGACATTGCCGCCCTGCTTCTTGTCACCCGTGAACATCGCCATGGTGCGGTCGAAGAAGAGCCGGTCGTCGTTGCCGCTGAGGATCTCGTCCTCGAGGTACTCCAGCTGGGAGGAGCCGAAGGCCTGCGAGGCATAGCCGGTGACGGGAGCCCACATCGGGCCGGCAAGGTAGGTGCGCTTGTACTTGAAGTAGGTGTCATCGGTCAGCTTGGAGCCGGTGACCGGCTTGCCGTCGACGATGATGTTGCCGCTCTCGGAGGCATAGCGCTCGATCTGGACACGCTTGTTGCTCTTGTGACTGCTGAGCTCTTCCGCCCGGACGTACTGGAGCCAGTTGTCCCGGATCAGCAGCGCGAGGACCAGGAGGCCGCAGAAGATCGCGATCCGGCGCAGGGGCTTGTTCACGGTCGGACCACCTGGGTCATCTCGGCGTCGGGGTTCGGGGCGGGAGCGGGCGCGGGGCGCCGGGCCGTGTCGCTGATCCGGATCAGGATGCCGATCAGTGCCCAGTTGGCGATCACGGACGAGCCACCCGCCGCGAGGAACGGCATGGTCATACCGGTCAGCGGGATGAGGCCCATCACACCGCCGGCGACCACGAAGACCTGGAGCGCGAAGGCTCCGGTCAGGCCGATCGCGAACAGCTTGCCGAACGGGTCCCGGGCGGCGAGGGCGGTGCGCACGCCGCGCTCGATGATCAGACCGTAGAGCAGCAGGAAGGCCATCACCCCGGCCAGTCCGAGCTCCTCGCCGACAGTGGCGAAGATGAAGTCGGAGTTGGCGGCGAACATGATGAGGTCGGAGTCGCCCTGGCCGAGACCGGTGCCGAGAGTGCCACCGGAACCGAAGGACATCAGCACCTGGGTCATCTGGTCGCAGGCGTAGGCCATGTTGGTGCCCTCGGGTGCGGTTTTCAGGCACTCGAAGGGGTCGAGCCAGGCGGCCACACGGGACTGGACGTGCGTGGCGAACTGGGAGACGACCACCGCGCCGCCCGCCGACATCAGCAGGCCCATGACGATCCAGCTGGTCCGCTCGGTGGCCACGTACAGCATGATCACGAACATGCCGAAGAACAGCAGCGAGGTGCCGAGGTCGTTCTCGAAGACCAGGACGAGCAGGCTCATCGCCCAGATGGTGAGGATGGGCCCGAGGTCACGGCCGCGCGGCAGGTAGAGCCCCATGAAGCGGCGACTGGCAAGCGCGAGCGCATCGCGCTTCACCATGAGGTAGCCGGAGAAGAAGACCGCGATGACGATCTTCGCGAACTCACCGGGCTGGATGGAGAAGCCGCCGACCCGGATCCAGATCTTGGCGCCGAACACGTCCGCGCCGAGGCCCGGGACGAGCGGCAGCAGCAGCAGGACGAGCGACGCCGCCATCGAGATGTAGGTGTAGCGCTGCAGGACACGGTGGTCCTTCAGCAGCACCAGTACGCCGACGAAGAGCGCGACGCCCAGCGCCGAGTACATCAGCTGGTTGGTGGCCTGCGGGGAGAAGCTGGGCAGCGCGTTCAGCCGGGGTGACTGGTCGAGGCGCCAGATCAGCACCAGGCCGAGGCCGTTGAGCAGTGTTGCCAGCGGCAGCATCAGCGGGTCGGCGTACTTGGCGAACTTGCGCACCACGAGATGCGCGACGCCGGCGAGGAGCGCGAGGCCGATCCCGTATCCGAGCATGCCCGCAGGGAGCTTGCCGGTGAGCGCGAGGCCCACATTGGCGTAGGCGAACACCGGGATCGCGACGGCGAAGCCGAGCAGGAACAGCTCGGTGTTGCGGCGGCTCGGCAGGTCGATCGCGCCGATGGTGGTCGTGTTGGTGACAACGCTCATGGTGGAGAAGGGCCCCCTACTGGTCTACCGCTGTACCGCTCACTGCTTGCCGCAGTTCGTGGCGAGCTTCTGCTCCTCCTCCGAGAGGGTGGGGCCCGGAGAGGGAGCGGCTGCGTTCGGCTTGGTCTGGGCGGACTGGTTGGAGGGCTGGGTGCCGGTGGTGCCACCGGCCTGCCCCTCGCCGGGAGGTGTGCTGGGCGTACGGTCCGCCGCGGATTGGCGCTGCTCGTCCTTCTTGCAGGCGGATGCCTGGGTGGAGAGCTCGACGATCTTGTTGCGCGCGGATCCGAGACTGCTCTCCGCGATGGTCTCCTTGACCTGCTTCTGCTGGTAGGGCGGCAGGTACTTGAGTTCGATCTCGGGGTGGTCCTTCTCCACGTCGGAGAGCGAGACCCAGCCGAGGTCCTGGCTGATGCCGCGGTACAGCGCGATGTGCTGGCCGTTGCTGCCGACGTAGTACTGGGTCTGGGTCCAGCGCCAGGCGCCGTACAGACCGCCGCCGAGCACGGCGAGCGCCAGCGTGCCGTACAGGGATCTCTTGAGCCACTTGCGGCTGGAGCGGGGCTTGGCGAAGTCGTCGTCGGCGTAGGAACCGAAGCTGCCCTCCGGCGGCATTCCGCCGTAGCCCGCCTCGTCGCCGCTGCCGGGAGGGCCGAAGCCGCCGCCGGGCGGCGGGACGGGGCGGCCGAGGCCGGAGGCGCGTCCCGCGGGGGTCTGCATGGCGCCGTTGTCGCCGAGCGGCATCTGGTTCTCGGCGACCGCGCCGACGATGACCGGGGTGTCGGTGAGCTGGCCCGCGAGGGTGTCACCGCCGTCGACGTCGAGGACGTCCGCGATGATCACGGTGATGTTGTCGGGGCCGCCGCCGCGCAGCGCCAGCTGGATCAGGTCCTGGACGGTCTCCTGCGGGCCCTGGTAGCTGGCGAGGGTGTCCTCCATCGTCTGGTGGGAGACGACGCCGGACAGTCCGTCCGAGCAGATGAGGTAGCGGTCGCCTGCCCTGACCTCGCGGATGGAGAGATCGGGCTCCACATGGTCGCCGCTGCCCAGGGCGCGCATCAGCAGGGAGCGCTGCGGGTGGGTGGTGGCCTCTTCCTCGGTGATTCGGCCCTCGTCCACGAGGCGCTGCACCCAGGTGTGGTCCTGGGTGATCTGGGTCAGCACACCGTCGCGGAGCAGATACGCGCGGGAGTCTCCGACGTGCACGAGCCCGAGGCGCTGGCCGGTCCACAGGAGCGCCGTGAGGGTGGTCCCCATGCCCTCGAGCTGGGGGTCCTCCTCGACCATGGCGCGCAGCTGGTCGTTGGCCCGCTGCACGGCGGTGCCGAGCGAGGTGAGGATGTCGGAGCCCGGGACGTCGTCGTCGAGCTGCACCAGCGTCGAGATCACCTCGGACGAGGCGACCTCACCGGCGGCCTGGCCGCCCATGCCGTCGGCGATGGCGAGCAGGCGCGGGCCGGCGTAACCGGAGTCCTCGTTGCCCTCACGGATCATGCCCTTGTGCGATCCGGCGGCGAAGCGCAGTGACAGACTCATGCGCACCTGCCCTGTCGACGCTGCTTCGGGGTACAGCCGGTCTCGAGCCACACTGCCCACCCTCCGGTCGGGAGCCGCCGGGCCCGGCCCAGTGCCGGTACCGCTGCGGTCCCGGTGGGGACCGCAGCGGTTCGCTCGCTCCGCTCGCTCATTGTCGTACTACTTCCGCAGCTCGATGACGGTCTTGCCGATACGGATCGGCGCGCCCAGCGGAATCGGTGTCGGGGTGGTGAGGCGGGCCCGGTCGAGGTAGGTGCCGTTGGTCGACCCCAGGTCCTCGACGATCCACTGTCCGTCACGGTCGGGATAGATCCTGGCATGCCGGCTCGACGCGTAGTCGTCGTCCAGCACGATGGTCGAGTCGTGGGCCCGGCCCAGGCTGATGGTCTGCCCCTGGAGCGCGACGGTGGTGCCCGTGAGGCTGCCCTCGGAGACCACCAGCTTGGTCGGCGCTCCTCGGCGCTGGCGGGTGGCCTGCTGCTGGCGCTGCTGTGGAGGCGCGGCGGGCTGCTGGCGCCCGGTCTGCTGCGGGCGCGCTTCGGCGCCCCGGCGCGCTCCGCGCTGGGTGACGCGCGTACCGAACAGGTCGCTGCGGATGACCTGGACGGCCACGATCACGAACAGCCACAGAACGGCCAGGAAACCCAGCCGCATGACCGTCAGGGTCAGCTCTGACATTGCCCCCGCTTCACCCTTCGGCTTGCCGGTAAACGATGGTGGTGTTGCCCACGACGATCCGCGAGCCGTCGCGGAGCGTAGCGCGGGTGGTGTGCTGCCCGTCCACCACGATGCCGTTGGTGGACCCGAGATCCTGGATCGTCGAGGGCGTGCCGGTCCGGATCTCACAGTGGCGGCGGGAAACGCCGGGGTCGTCGATCCGCACGTCCGCGTCGGTGCTGCGTCCCAGCACCAGCGTCGGGCGGGAGATCTGGTGGCGATTGCCATTGATCTCGATCCAGCGGCGCACCTGGGCACCCGGCACTGATCCCGCCGGGCGTCCGGGCGCTGGGCCCGGCCGGTTTGCCCCGGCCGGCGGTGCCGACGGCATGGGAGGTGCCGCAGAAGGAGGGTAACCATAACCGCCGCCCTGCGGGGCGCCTGTGGAAAAGCCCTGGGGGCCGCCGACGGGCCCGCCGGCAGGGCTGCGGTCGGGTGCGCGGTCCGGCGACTGTGACGTACTCGACGCGAGCGTACGGCTGCGGACCCGGTACAGACCGGTGTCGAGGTCGTCGGCCTTCTCCAGGTGGACCTTGATCGGTCCCATGAAGGTGTACCGCTGCTGCTTGGCGTAGTCCCGGACCATGCTGGAGAGCTCGTCGCCGAGCTGGCCCGAGTACGGGCTGAGGCGCTCGAAGTCGGGAGCGCTCAGCTCCACGATGAAGTCATTGGGGACGACGGTCCGCTCGCGGTTCCAGATCGTGGCGTTGTTGTCGCACTCGCGCTGGAGGGCGCCCGCGATCTCGACGGGCTGTACCTCTGACTTGAAGACCTTGGCGAAGGTGCCGTTGACCAGGCCTTCGAGTCGCTGCTCGAAACGCTTCAGGACTCCCATGGGGCACCTCCTCCGTCGTTGCCGTCCTGGTACTGCTTACTGATCGTATCCACGCGTGGGGGAATCGGCTGGTTCCCCTTGTCTGCCCCGTCGATGAGTGTCACCTCTCACACGGACCGTCACACGGATCGTAGAGGCGGCCTCCTCACAGTGTCCCGCACCCGGGAAGCTCCCCGGGTGTGAGGTGGCAAACCCTCCCATGCGGCCCGCGCACCGGCTGACCCCGCCCGACCACTCTCCGTCTGCCGGTCTCTCCCTGCTTTCTCTTCCCTCACCGCTCCTACTTCCTTGGTCTCCTCGACCGCTGGGGGCCGAAACAAACGCATGTGAGGGGACCCTGCACAGCGTGCTAATGTTCTGCATGTCGCAAGGCGCTCACACCGAGCAGGTGAGGGCGAGGCGGCAACACCCAATGCGCGGGTGGCGGAATAGGCAGACGCGCTGGATTCAGGTTCCAGTGCCCGAAAGGGCGTGGGGGTTCAACTCCCCCCTCGCGCACAGATGAAGCGGTCGGCATCGTGATCACGATGCCGACCGCTTTGCGTTGTCTTCCCGGTCGGCTCCCACCTGGTCTGGTGGGCGGCGCAGGCGGTGGGTGTGAGGCATCTCCCCGGTTGCCCGGCCAGGGGCGGTCGACCTCACTCTCGTCGGCGATCGGCATGCCATCGTCCGACATCCCGGCCGTCGCGCCCTCGGCCCTCTCATGAACGGGCCACGGCGGCGGGTTTCCCTGGCAGCCGCTTCGGCTACGCCGGGATCGGTGTCGCGTTCCTCGACACGCGTCGACAGGGCGGCGGCGCTGTCAGCCCAGGCTCGGCGGTGTCCAGTCGGCGAAGCGCAGGACGGCCCGGATCGTCGCGCCGGACGGGGCCAGGCGGACGGCCGTGTTGCGCAGGGCCATGGCGATGGGGTGGGTCAACAGCGGTCCCAACCGGCCGGCCTGGCGTGCGGCCCGGGCCACCGACTGGCTGCGGGGGCGGCGCTCGGCGTCGTAACGGGCCAGTGCCGCCTTGACCGTGGGCTCGGTGGAGAGTGCGGCCGCCAGGGTGACCGCGTCCTCCAGGGCCTGGCTGGCGCCCTGGCCGAGGTTCGGGGTCATGGCGTGTGCCGCGTCACCGAGGATTGCGATCCGGCCGGCGGTGAACGCGGGCAAGGGGGTTGCCAGTTCATGGATGTCGTGGTGCAGGACGGTGTCCGGCGGGGTCGCGTCCAGCAGTGCGGGGATCGGGTCGTGCCAGTCGCCGAACCGGCTGCGCAGCGCGGCAAGGGTGTCGGTATGCCGTATGCCGGCGGGCGTCTTGATCACCGCGTGCCACTCGGCACGGCCGTCGGCGAAGGTGATGTGTCCGAACTCGGCGCCTTTGCCCCAGGTCAGTTCGAGATCGGAGGCCAACGGCACCGGATGTTCGGTGAGGCCTCGCAGGACCGTCGTTCCGCTGTAGACCGGGCCGGGGTGGTCGGGGAAGAGTCGCCGGCGCAGTCGGCTGTGCACCCCGTCGGCCACCACCACCAGGTCCGCTTCCAGGGCGCCGTCGCCGCCGACCGGCACCCGCACCCGGTCCGGGGTCGAGGGGCCGACGAAGGCCACTTCGGTGCCGATGACCAGGGACTCGCAAGGCAGCGCCTCGCGCAGCAGGCGGTGCAGCGCGGCCCAGCGGATGCCGACGACCGGCGCGCCGAGAGCCCGCTCGAGCGCGGCCCCGTCCAACCGGGCCAGCCAGCTGCCGCCGGGGGTGCGGGTGCCTCCGGTGTACTGGGGTCGGGCGGCCGCGTGGGCCGCTTCGCCGACGCCGAGGGCTTCCAGGGCCCGGATTCCGTTGGCGTGCAGGGAGATACCTCCGCCCACGTCGGCCAGGACGGGAGCGCGTTCGAGGACCGTCACCTCCCAGCCGATCCGGCGCAGGCCCACGGCGGTGGCCAGTCCGCCGATGCCTCCTCCGACCACGACGGCATTTCCGCTCATGCCCGCCCCCTCCTTCTACGGATGTAGAAGGAGGGTAGCGCTGCTCTCTACAGGTGTAGAAAGGAGGGGTGCCTGACGATCGACGGACCCTCCTCGCCGACACCGCCATCGGCGTGCTCGCCGAAGCCGGGATACGAGGACTGACCCACCGCGCGGTGGACCGGGCGGCCAACCTGCCGCCCGGCACCACGTCCGCCTACTACCGCACCCGCCAGGCGCTGCTCACCGCGCTGGTCCGGCGCCTGGTCGCGCTCGACCAGGCGGAGCTCCAGGAAACCGGCAGCCGGACCCCCGTCCCGCGGAGCGCTGACGAACTGGTGGCCGGGATCGCCGCTCTCGTCGAACAGCGGCTCACCGGGGAGGGGCGCCGGCGCTCCCTCGCGCGCTACGCGTGCGCCATCGAGAGCGTCCACCAGCCCGGGCTGCGGGAGATCCTCGTGCCGCGCGAGAACGCGGGGAGGCAGGTCGTGCACGATTTCCTGGCCGCGCGGGGCCGCGTCGACGCGGCGGAACGCGCCGTCACTCTGCTGACGTGTGTGGACGGGCTGGTCTTCGACCGCCTGGTGGGCGGTGGCGGGGTGTCCGAGCAGGAGATCCGCGGACTGGTGGCGGCGGCGCTGCGGTGATCCGGCGGCGCCGCGGTGATCCGGGGTGCTGTGTGGTCTGCGGTGCCGGGGTGGTCCGGCTTGCGGCTCGGCGGTGGCCCTGGGCTCGTGGGCGGTCCGGCTGGGCTCGCGCACGGCCACGCCGGTGGGCAGCCGGGCGGCGGGGGTGGGGCAGCCAGGTGGCGGGGGTTGTCCGGACGGTCGCCGGATGGTTGTGCGCGGGGCCGGTCGGGGACCGTGAGGCGTATGGCGCAGCGGGAAGCAGAGGCCGTTTTGTCCCCGGAGGGGCCGGGGACGGGGACGGAGCGTGCCCCTTCCGGCGGGGTGTCCTCGACGGGGCGGCTGATCGGTCTCGATGTGGCCCGCGGGCTCGCGGTCCTCGGGATGTTCACGGCCCATCTGGGTCCCGATCCGGCCATGGGCGGTGTGCAGGGCTGGGCGCTGGAGATGGCGCGCGGCCGACCCGCCACCCTCTTCGCCGTGCTGGCCGGGTTCTCCCTGGTCATCCTCACCGGTCGGCCGGAGTCCAGGACCGGGCGCGCCGGGCGGCAGGCCGTGGCGCGGGTGCTGATCCGGTCCGCGGTGCTGATCGTGATGGGGTTCGCCCTGACCGCCCTGGACACGCCGATCGATGTGATCCTCGCCGCCTACGGGATGCTCTTCGTCCTCGCCGTGCCGTTGTACCGGCTCTCCGCGGGCGCCCTGGCGGTCATCGCCGCGGTGACCGCGCTCGTCATGCCGCCGGTCCGGTATCTGCTGGCGTCCGTGGTCGACGGCGGAAGCTGGGCGGACACCGTGATCGCCATCGATCCGCTCGCCCGGCTCACCGGCTCCGACGGTTTCATCGAGCTGTTCGTCGACGGCGAGTACCCCGTACTGACCTGGCTTCCCTTCATTCTCGCGGGCATGGCCGTGGCGAAACTCGACCTCACCAGGCGCGGGTTGCTCCCAAAGATGGCCGTCACCGGGTGCGCCCTGACCGTGCTGGGGTACGGGGGCTCCTGGCTGGCGCTGCATCTGGTTCCGGGTGCGCAGTCCGCCGTGGCAGCGGCGACGGACGGCGGTTCGGCCTCCTCCGCCTGGTGGTCCGACACCGTCGGCGATCCCGTCGCCCTCACCCCGTACTGGCTGCTGGTGGGGGCGCCGCACAGCCAGACGACGTGGTCGATCCTCGGGAGCACCGGACTCGCTCTCGTGATCCTGGCCGCCTGCTTCATCGCCGCGGACCGGTCCGCGTACTTCAGGCGCCTGTCCGCCCCCGTCGCGGCGGTCGGCTCCATCGCTCTGACCGCATATGCCGGTCATATCATCGCTATCTGGGCGCTGGGCATCGACGATCTCGACGAGTTCTCGGACTCCGCCGCCCTGCTGCTCCTGCTCGGCTTCAGCGTGGTGACCATGCTGTTCGCCATGGCCTGGACGCGCCGGTTCCGGCGCGGACCGCTGGAGTACCTGGTGCACGCCGCCACCCGGCCGGCTCGGCTGGTCACCTGACCAAGGAGGCAGTTCCATGACGGTTCGTCTGACGCTGTACGCCACGGCCGGGAGGGCCACCAGGAACACCGTCCTCGGAGACGGTCCACTGGAGCCAGGCGGCATCAGCGGGGCAGCGCTGCCACCGTACGAGGCGGTCGTACGCGGCCCTTCGACGCGCTGTGCGCAGGCCGCCGCCGCGCTCGGTCTGGAGGCGGAGGCGGTACCCGAACCCGCTCTGCGCGACCTCGACCACGGCACTTGGCGCGGCCGCACCATCGGCGATATCGCCGCGGCCGACGCCTACGGGCTCAGCGCATGGCTCAAGGACCCGGACGCCGCGCCGCCAGGGGGCGAGTCCGTGCGGCAGCTGTGCCGGCGGACGCTGCCCTGGCTGCGGGGTCTGCCGTCCGCTCCTCGCTCCGGCGCCGCCGGCGCGCACACCCTGGTCATCGCCGAACCGGCCGTCGTCCGCGCCCTGCTCGTCAACGCGATGTCGGTACCGGCGACCACCTTCTGGCATCTGGACGTGCCCGCTCTGTCAGCGGTCTCCCTCACCTCGCACGATGACGGCTGGGTCTGGGACGTCGAGTCCCGGGGCGCGCCTGTCGTGCGGAGCCGGCGGCATGTGGACGCTTCCGGATCCCGGGTGGGGATCTGATCACTCAGAGTGCGACCAAGGTTGAACGGAGCAGCGACGAAAGTGGGCCGCGGGTCGCGGAAACCGGCGACTAGGGTTCGGGCGTGGACGCGTCAACGAAATCCTGGGCGGCCCGGATACCTTCCGGGGTGCGTTCCCCGATAGCCGTGGGCTGGCGCTGGTTCGCCCAGCCCGGACAGTGGTCCCGGCGCAGGGTCGCGGGGGAGGCCGTTCTCGCGTTCACCCTGGGGCTGCTCGTGGTGTGCCTCGGAGATCTGGTGGGGCAGCCCGCCGGCGAGGTGTACGGCGGAGGGGGCGCGGCCGTCGTCCTGTCGCTGCTGAGGCGCCGCCTGCCGGTGAGCGTGCTGGTCGTGGTGTCCGGGTTGACCCCCGTCATCGACGGCTTCCTCCCGCTGATGATGATCGTGGGCTGGTCTGCCGGACGGCGGATCCCGGGGGCGGGCCGCGCACTCGCCGCGTTCACCGGTGCCTATCTGCTCTGTCTGGGTGTGACCCTCGCCGAGGGCGGCTGGACGAAGAGCTATCTGCTGACCATGGTCCTGCTGACGACCCTGCTCTTCCTGGCGACTACGGTCGTGCCGGGACTGGCCAGCCGCTACTGGTTCCAGCGCAGGACCCTGCTGCAGACCCTCCAGGACCGCAATGTCCAACTGCTGCGCGAGCGGGAGATGGTGGCAGGGCAGGCGCGGCTGAAGGAGCGGCAGCGGATCGCCCAGGACATGCACGACAGCCTGGGGCACCAGCTCGCGCTCATCGCCGTGCACACCGGGGCGCTCGAGGTGGACCGTGAGCTCACCGACCGGCAGCGGGAGGCCGTCGGGGTGCTGCGGGACGCCTCGGTGACCGCCATGCACGAGCTTCGCGAGGTCGTGGGCATTCTGCGGGACGGGATCGAGGCGTCCGCGCCCGCGACCGACGAGTCCGGAAGGGCCGCGCGGGGGACGGCCGGTATCGCGGAGCTGGTCGAGTCGGCCCGGGTGGCGGGTCCCGGCTCCGCGGCGGGGTCCGGCTACGAGGTGGAGCTGCGGCAGCTGGGCGAGGCAAGACCGCTCGCTGCGGCGGCGGATCATGCCGCGTACCGCATCGTCCAGGAGGCGCTGACCAACGCCTTCAAGCACGCGCCCGGTGCGCCGATCGCCGTGGAACTGCGCTATGAGCCGGACTCGTTCGTGGTGGAGATCGCCAACGCCCCTGCTACGGATGCCCTGGACGCCGTGGGAGAGGTCGTCAGCGGCGGCCAGGGACTGACCGGGCTGCATGAACGGGCCCGGCTGGTCGGCGGAATGGTGCACGCGGGGCCGCTCGGTGGCGGCGGCTTCCGGGTGGCGGGGGTGCTGCCGTACGGCGTGGTGGAGGCCGCGCCGATCGTCGGTACGGTGGAAGGCTTTCGGGGGCAGCAGCCGGCGGTCCCTCCCGGCAACGGTGTCCCGGTCATGGACTGGACCGTCACGGAGAGGGAGTTGGCCATGGGTGGCAGGATCGGGGGCCGGGGCAGAACCGGCGGGGTGGCGATCGGGTGCGGGATCGCCGTGGCCGCCGTCGCGGTGCTGGTGGTGGCGAGCCTCTTCGGGGCCTTCTTCCTGATGGGGTCGCTGGACAAGGGGATGATCGACCCCGAGGAGTACGACGCCGTCGACGTGGGGATGACGGAGGAGGCCGTACGCAGCCAGCTCCCGGACGGCGACACCTTCGCGACGATGGGGCTCCAGGGCACCGGGCCGAAGCGGCCGTCCGGCTCGTCCTGTCTTGTGCTCATGTCCTCCCAGACGGGGGAGAGCATGGAGACCGAACCGGTTTTCCGGTTCTGCTTCAAGGACGGCAAGCTGGTGGAGAAGCGGGCGTACGAGGCCAAGCGCTAGCCAGGCTGCCCGCACTGGTGTGAGCACGGGGGGAGACGCTGTGACCCGGTCCCAGGGGTCGCCGATCAGAGTGGTGATCGTCGACGATGAGCCGCTGATCCGCGCCGGGATCCGGATGATCCTCACCTCGGACCCGGACATCGGGGTGGTGGCGGAGGGGGCGAACGGCCGTGAGGCCGTGGAGCTGGCACGGACGCACGCCGCGGATGTGATGCTGCTCGACATCCAGATGCCGGTCATGGACGGTCTGACCGCGCTCTCCGAACTGCGCAGGGCGGCGCCGAACACCAGGGTCGTCGTGCTGACGACCTTCGGCGAGCGCGAGAACGTGCTGCGGGCGCTGGAGCAGGGGGGCGCCGGGTTCCTGCTCAAGGACACCGCACCCGCGGAGCTGATCCGGGCCGTGCGCGCGGCCGTCGCGGGCGACGCCTACCTCTCGCCCGGTGCGACACGGCACGTCGTGGACCAGCTCGCCTCAGGGCGGGCCGCGGCGCGGGGTGAGCGGGCCAGGGCGCGGGTGGCGGGGCTGAGTGCCCGTGAGCAGGAGGTGCTCGCGCTGCTCGGTGAGGGGCTCTCCAACGCGGAGGCCGGGCGCAGGCTGCATATGAGCGAGGCCACCGTGAAGACGTATGTGAGCCGGATCCTGGCGAAGCTGGAGTGCGAGAACCGCGTGCAGGCGGCCCTCCTGGCGCGGGACGCCGGGCTTTAGGGGTCCTTGCAGAATGATCCTTCTGTGGCACGGTGGAGGTGTATGTGTTCCCGTGTTTTGTGGGGTGTGGCCATGGCACGGCGGAAGCCGTGG